>JBJERF010000081.1:0-4035 GCA_051882115.1 Ruminococcus sp.
GCTGTTGCAAATTTCAATTGTAACAGCCCCTTATTTTTTGTATTTTATTGTATCGTATTCACCTTATAAATCACACCGCAGAAGGGCGGAAGTTCCACTTCATAGGTATAACCTGCATCCGATTTTTCGCCTTGAATCGCATTCGTATCCTTTTTGATGGTACCGGAAAATTCTTCCCATTCAGAATGCAGCAGCGGTGTCAGAGACGGTGCTTGCTCCAGTGTAAAGGAGAAGGTTTCCGTCCGTGCATCATCAAAGTGGAACAGTGCCACAATGCGTTCATTTCCGGCACGACGCTCTATGGCATAAATGCATTTCTCTTCCTGATGGCAGTCAATCCACCGGAATCCGTCCGAACGGAAATCCCATTGGGAAAGAGCCGGCTGTGTCTGATAAAGCCGGGAGAGCTGTGTCATATATTGATGAAAAGAATCATGCATGGGATATTGGAGCAAAGACCAGTCCTGTTCCTGTTCTTCTGTCCATTCCCGGAGCTGACCGATTTCATTGCCCATGAAATTCAGTTTCTTACCCGGATGTATGTACATGTACATGTACATGGCACGTGCCTGGGGGAATTTCTGCTCATAGTCGCCGAACATCTTCTGTACAATGGTTGCCTTTCCGTGCACAGTTTCATCATGAGAAAGCGGCAGCAGATATCGTTCATTATAATAATACATCATGGAAAAGGTCAGCATGTGATAAATATCTTTTCTTGACCAAGGATGTGAACGGAAATAGTCCAGCGTGTCATTCATCCAGCCCATGTCCCATTTATAGTCAAAGCCCAGACCTCCGAATTCCACAGGACGTGTCACACCATCATAGTTGGTGGAATCCTCTGCAATGAGCATCACATCCGGATGGAGCCGGTGCAGATTGCTGTTCATGCACTTGAGAAAGTTCAGGCTGTTGGGATTTACACCGCAACTGGGATCACCATACCAGTAAATCAGACGGGATACTGCATCCATGCGAATGCCGTCGAAATGGTATTCCGTCAGCCAGTAGTTAGCACAGGATGCCAGAAAGCTGCATACCTCTCCTCTGGAATGATTGAAGTTGCAGCTGCCCCATTCGCTGTAGTTGGTTTCCTTATCGGGATATTCATACAGAAATGTGCCGTCATAGCGTGCCAGTGCATAGCCGTCTACAGCAAAATGTACCGGTACATAATCCATAATCACGCCGATTCCATTCTGATGGCATAAATCCACCAGCCGCATCAGCCCTTCCGCATCTCCGTATCGGGATGTGGGGCTGAAAAATCCGGTGTTCTGATAACCCCAGGAGCAGTCTGCCGGATGTTCACTCAACGGCAGAAATTCAATATAATTGTAACCGTTTTTCCGGACGTAATCCACCAGCTTCGGTGCAATTTCCTCGTATCGGTAAAATCCGTTTTCGTCCTGTGGATTTTTCGTCCAGGAGCCAAGATGTACTTCATAGATGTTGACAGGCTTTTCATAATGATTGCCCCGCTGCTGCATCCACGCTTCATCGCAGAAGGTGTATGTATGTAAATCCCGTATAATGGATGCACTTTTCGGACGCAGTTCCATACCAAATCCATAAGGGTCGCAGTGATCAATAAACGGTACATCACTGTTTTTGATGTAAATGCGGTATTTGTACATCTGCCCCGGTTTTGCATCTGCCAGATAGCAGCTGTATACACTGCCGTTGTTTTCACGATTCATGGGTACCTCCTGCCAGTCACATGCCTCACAAATCAGTGCTGCACGGACTGCATTGGGTGCAAATGTACGGAACAGTACACCGCCGGAAGGCTGTACATGTGCGCCGAAATAAGTATATGCGTCCAGAGCCGCTCCCATATAAAACTGATGAAGATCCAAAACCTTTCCGCTCCTTTTTATTAGACTTCCTCGGAAACTTACGAAGTACCTTCTTCCTTGTCTCTTTTGCGCCTGACTTTGAGCCTCTCCCTTGAAATACACCCAGTATTCCTGTGGGAGAGTCTCTTTGTCAGGCGCAAAATATCCTGCGGAATCTGGTACTTCTCCAGTTTCCGAGGAGGTCTATTTTTTACACGAATCAAACTTGCAAAATTCTGCTATCTCTATTATAATAGATACAGACGTGAATTGCAATCGACAATTTATGTGAAAGTGTTGAAATATTCATTGAGAGGAGCGTGCATATAAAATGCTGCAAATGCTTTTGCTGTTTGCACTGGTGGTAGTTGCCTGTGTTTTGTGCAATCAGCTGACGAATCGTATCGGTGTGCCCATGCTGCTTGCCTTTATTGGCATCGGTATGCTCTGCGGTGAAGATGGCCTGCTGGGCATTTCCTTTGAGAACTATCAAAGCACAGAAAATCTTTGTACCTGTGCTCTGATTTTTATCATTTTCTATGGTGGATTCAGTACGAAGTGGAGCGAGGCAAGGCCCGTTGCCGGACGATCTGTCCTGCTTTCTACGGCAGGTGTATTTTTAACAGCAATGTTTGTGGGCTGTTTTTGCCATTGGTTTCTGGGCTTTTCGTGGCTGGAGGGTATGCTGACAGGTGCTGTGCTCGGTTCTACGGATGCAGCCTCTGTATTTTCCATTCTGCGTTCCAAGCAGCTGAGCTTAAAATATGGTACATCCTCTCTGCTGGAGGTAGAGAGCGGCAGTAACGATCCCATTGCGTACTTAATGACAACGGTGATTCTGTCTATGATGACCCGTACCATTTCTGTAGGCAGTATTGTGGATCTGCTCTTTACGCAGCTGGTATTTGGTATCGGAGCCGGTGTGCTGCTGGCACTGGGAACCCGATGGTTCCTGCGCCGTGTGAGACTTGCCGGAAATGGATTTGATACGATTTTACTGGTTGCTGTGGCAATTCTGTCCTATGTACTGCCCACGATGATCCATGGAAACGGATATCTGAGTGCCTATATTTGCGGCATTATTCTGGGTAATGCAGATATTCCCAATAAAAAGAAACAGGTGGGCTTTTTTGATGGAATTACAGATCTGATGCAGGTGATTCTTTTCTTTATGATTGGCTTGCTGTCTACGCCATCCAAGCTGCCGCAGGTTGTTCTGCCTGCATTGGGCATTGCGCTGTTTTTAACCTGTATTGCACGGCCCATTGCAGTCTTCCTTCTTATGACCCCATTTGGCGCAAAGCCATTTCAGCAATTACTGATTTCATGGTCTGGTCTGAGAGGTGCCACCTCAGCGGTATTTATTGTCTCAGCCATTGCAGGCGGTGCAGCACTGGAAAATGATTTGTTCCATATTGTGTTCTGTGTCATTCTGCTGTCCATTGCCATTCAGGGCACGCTGCTTCCGGCAGTGGCGAAGAAGCTTTCTATGATTGATGAAAGCGGGAATGTCCTCAAGACCTTTACCGACTATACAGAGGAGCATGAGCTTCAGCTGATTCAGCTGCCGATTTCCGAGGAGAGTGAGTGGGCAGGCAAACCAGTCAAGGAGCTGTCGCTTCCGCCCGGAACGCTGCTTGTGATGCTGATCCGGGGTTCGGAGACTGTAATTCCAAAGGGTGATACAATTGTAATGGCACAGGATACAGCCGTTCTGACCGCAGATGCCTATGAGGATGATGCACGGATTCGGCTGGCAGAGATGAAGATTGATCAGCAGCATGAATGGTGCGGTAAGGAAATCCGGAATCTTTCGCTGTCGAGAAATAAGCTGATTATTCTCATACGGCGGGGCGAACATACCATTATTCCCCAGGGAAATGTAGTGATTGAAGCAGGAGATGTGGTTGTTTGTAACAGTACGGAATAAATTTGCAGGAACCTCTTGCAATTTACAGTGGAATACGTTATAATATAAAAAGAGGGTGCGTTTGGGCATCGCTTCATAAGTATATTTCTTTAGGAGGAAATAAAATGTTAGTATCTGCAAAGGACATGATGAACAAGGCTCGTGACGGCAAGTATGCTGTTGGTCAGTTCAACATCAACAATCTGGAATGGACAAAGGCAATTCTGAATACAGCACAGAAGCTGGAATCTCCGGTAATTCTGGGCGTTTCCGGCGGCGCAGGCA
>JBJERF010000082.1:0-3990 GCA_051882115.1 Ruminococcus sp.
CAAGGGGCAAAGCCCCTTGTCGCCGTCCGCAGACGGCGAAACACCCCTGCGCCATTCTTCTGGCGCGCGGAGAGGGTGGTGAGAAATGCGACAGCATTTCGAGGAGGGGCGAACAAGACCGCCCCTCCTTGTTTCAGTGATGAAGCAAAGCGAATCTTGCAAACGTTCCGGTGGAACGTTTGCAACGAAAAAAAACCTTTCGTCGATGACATTGTCCTACTGGTGAGGAGGAACGTTTTCAAAAAGATCATCATTGCAGCGCATGATGCAAAGGAGAAAATCTGTCCGCCTGTTATGGGGGGCAGATTTTTTTATAGAACGGAAAGATTTCCGAAAAAAAGGAAAGGACAGCAAAAAGAAAAAATCCCACAATTTCTGCACTGTATTTCCACACCATGAGCCGACTTTTCAACCATCTTTTCAACAGTCTGTTGAAATAAAAAGCTCCTGTATCTCGCAGCATTTCCACATTTTATGAAAAAACGGGAACATTTTCTCAAAAAAGGCGGCATTTTCCGTTTCTGTTTTGTATCGATTGTAACTGTTTTGTAATTTGTTTTCAACGGGATGTTGAAAAAGCTGTTGAAAGGCTTGGGAAACATTTGGGAAAACTCAGGAGAGCAAGTGGAAAAGATATGGAATTTCCGCAGATTTTACCATAGAAAAAAAGTTGAAAAAGCGGGATAAAGCAGCTGAAAAAACGCACACTATTTCCACATTGCACAGCGTGCAAAATCCTGAACACGAATGAGGTGAAAAGGCATGAAGAAATGGATTACACTGACGGCAGCAGCAATGCTGCTGGCAGGATGTCTGACGGGATGCGGCGGCAACAATCGAGGGAACCAGAACGAATCCACCACAGAGCAGACGAAAACAACGGATACGCATACAACGGAATATACAACAGAGCACACAACGGAGCACATAACAGAATCTGTGACAGCGCATACGGATGACGGTGTGATTGGCAATGTAATGACGGATGCAGGCAACGTCGTAGATGATGTTGTAACAGACGCAGGCAATGCCGTAGAGGATGTTGTGACAGGTGCAGAGGATCTCATTGATGATCTGACGCCCAACGGTCACGGAAACACCACGCACACAGAAACCACGAACCGATAGAAATCAGGCGGTCAGGCAAGGATCCTGACCGCTTTTTTCGTACCAGCGTGCCGCTCCAGCGTGCCGCTGGATCGTCTACCCCACCCCTGTTTCAGTTACTGAAAGCAAGAAGGCATCAACCCCCTCCCACTGGGGAGGGGGGGAGGGTGCTGCAAGTTCAAAAGGTATAAAAGTTTTCGGTCAAGCCTTTCTCAAAAGGCTTGCAGGGTCCAGGGACAGCGTCCCTGGTCGCCGACCGCAGTCGGCGAAACCAGCGTGCCGCTGGACCGTTTACCCCACCCCCGTTTCAGTTACCGAAAGCAGGAAGGCATCAACCCCCTCCCACTGGGGAGGGGGGAAATAATTATAGAAGTTTTTGGTCAAGCCTTTTGGCGCGCGGGGAAAGGGGTGAGAAAAAGCGACAGCTTTTTCGAGGGGAAGCGGACAAGACCGCTTCCCCTTGTTTCAATGATGAAATATGTATCCCTTGAAAATGTTCCGGTGGAACATTTTCAACGAAAAAATAAATGCTGTTGCCCTGCGAAGGCAAGACTGAGGGGTTGACAGCAGCAAAAACGGATTTTGGAGCTGCTTTTTTTCTGTGTACTTGCAATATTCATAAAATTATGGTAAAATAAAGGTGGTATTTTGATGCAGATGAAAGGCGGCGCACATTATGTCTAAAAAAGACGAATTCATTCAGCTGTATGAAGAAAAAATCCAGCGGCCGGGAGCAGACAAGCTGCTGAGCTGGCTGTGTTCAGAGAGCAGTGATTTTTTCACAGCTCCGTCGAGTACACGATTTCACGGTTCCTATGAGGGTGGTTTACTGGCGCATAGTCTCAACGTATATGCCTGTTTACAGGATTATCTGAGCCGGCCCCGGACAAAGGAGCTGTACGGCATGAATTATTCAGAGGAGACGATTGCGGTTGTATCCCTGCTGCATGATTTGTGCAAGGTAAATTTCTACGCAGTAGACTATCGGAATGCCAAAAATGCACAGGGTATCTGGGAAAAGGTGCCCTACTATACCATCCGTGATACGCTGCCCTACGGTCACGGAGAAAAATCGGTCTATATTATTTCCGGATTCATGCGGCTTAGCCGAGAGGAAGCCTTTGCCATCCGTTTTCACATGGGATTTTCCGGAAATGAAGACAAGGGGCTGGTCGGACAGGCACTGGAGCAATTTCCGCTTGCGCTTGCGCTGAGTGTAGCCGACATGGAGGCTTCCTATTATCTGGAAGGCTCAAATCAGTAAGAAGTTGGAGGTATCGTCATGCATTGGTATGATCACGCAATTATGTATCACATTTATCCGCTGGGGTTCTGCGGAGCGCCGAAATACAACGAGGGCGGGGAGCCAGTGAATCGTCTGGAAAAGGTACTGGACTGGATTCCCCATCTGAAGGAGATGCAGATAGATGCTGTTTATTTCGGGCCTGTTTTCGAATCTGCTGAGCACGGCTATGACACGAGCGATTATAAGCAGATAGACCGGCGTCTTGGCACGAATGAAATGTTCAAGGGGATTTGTGAGAAGCTTCATGAAAACGGCATCCGTGTGATTCTGGACGGTGTATTCAATCATGTAGGCAGAAATTTCTGGGCATTCAAGGATGTACAGGAAAAGGGACAGGCATCCCCCTATTGCAGCTGGTTTGCAGGCTTGAATTTTGGGGGAAACAGTCCCTGCGGTGATCCGTTCTGGTATGAGGGCTGGCATGGCTTTTACAATCTGGTGAAGCTGAACCTGCACAATCCGGATGTATGCAATCATCTGCTGGATGCCGTAGGCTACTGGATGGATGAATTCAAGATTGACGGCATTCGTTTTGATGCAGCAGACTGTGTAGACTTTGGCTTTTTCAAGCAGATCCGTGCCTTCTGCAAGGGGAGAAATCCGGAATTCTGGCTGATGGGTGAAATCATCCACGGGGATTATAACCGCTGGGCGAATCCGGAAATGCTGGACAGCGTGACGAATTACGAATGTCATAAGGGTATCTACTCTTCACACAACGATAAAAACTACTGGGAAATCAACTATTCCATCAATCGTCAGGTAGGCAACGGCGGCATTTACAAGGGACTGATGCTGTACAATTTCGTAGACAATCACGATGTAGACCGTCTGGCAAGCAAGCTGAGTGATGATCGTTACCGGAAGCTGTGCTATACGCTGCTGTATGGCATGCCGGGCATACCGTCTGTATACTATGGCAGTGAATACGGTATTGAGGGAAAGCACGAAAACAATTCAGATGATGGTCTGCGTCCCTGTGTAGAGCTTGCGCAGCTGGAGAGCAACGGAGACCGTGATTTGTACCGTCATATTGTGAAGCTGGGACGTATATACAAGGCATATCCGGAGCTGAGAGTCGGCAGTTTTGAGACTGTGAATGTACAGAACCGTCAGCTTTTGTTCCGGAGGGAATATGAAGGCAGGAATGTATATGTTGCGCTGAATCTGGATGACCAGCCGTACTGGCTGAATTTCCGTCCGAGCTTTGGTTCCATGGTAGATGTACTGACAGGAACGCCGGTAGCGGTAAATGGGGGGAATGCAAGTGTAGAGATGCCGCCGTTCTCCAGCATGATTTTCGTAGAGGATGACATCGTCAACGGCATGGAGCTTCCGGAGGCAGAACCGATTGCAGAGCAGCCGAAGGAAATGACCGTAGAGATTGGTGCAAGATATCGTCATTACACAGGGGGAGAGTATGAAGTACTGATGCTGGCACGTCATACGGAGACGAATGAGGAGCTGGTTGTATACAAGAATGTAAACACAGGAGATATCTGGGCAAGACCGAAGACGATCTTTACAGGTGACGTAAAGGGTGTAAAGCGTTTCGAGAAGATCGTTCAATAACCAAA
>JBJERF010000083.1:0-3929 GCA_051882115.1 Ruminococcus sp.
ACCTGTGACCCTCTGCTTGTAAGGCAGATGCTCTCCCAGCTGAGCTAAACTCCCATCATTTCCATTTCTTCTCATCGCCGTATCTCTCAGCGACAAGTAATATTATACACCATTCCATTTGATTTGTCAACCCCTTTTTTCATTTTTTTCAGAAAAATTTTTGTGGGCTGATTTTCACGCAATCTCCGCACTTTTTTCGCTTGCAAAGCGGACCGTGAAAAAATTCTCTGAAAAATTTTTTATGGACAGATAAGATGCTTGATTTATTCTTACGCAGCGTTTATAATAGAAATAGTGAAACATATCATAAGAGTCTGTTTAAGACAGAATATGAAAGGAAACCATAAATTATGATTGCTATGTATGATTTGTCCGGCGTATGGGATCTGTCTCTGGCACAAATGCAGTCGGGATGCTGTGCTGCCGCTTTTGATGATACCATTGCTCTGCCGGGTACGACCTCTCTGGCAAAAAAAGGAACGCCCAATCCAGTTTGTGAAACAGGCTATCTGACAGATGCCTATGCATTTGAGGGGCAGGCATGGTTCCGGAAAAAGCTCTATATTCAGCCGGAACATGTGGGAAAGCCTATGCATCTGACGCTGGAGCGCACCCGATTGACCCAGCTCTGGATCAACGGTGCATATGCGGGCAGCCAGGATAGTCTGTGTACGCCTCATGTTTATGATATTACAGACTATGTAAAACAGCCCTTGGTGGAAATTGTCATCTGCGTGAAGAATACAGATTACCCCACCAAAGGCGGTCATCTGACCTCTCCGGATACCCAGTCCAACTGGAACGGCATTACCGGCGAAATCAAGCTGGAAGTACTGGATCCGGTTTATGTGGATGATGTGCAGGCGTATCCTCATCCGGAAACCAAGTCTGTTACCCTGAAAATGCAGCTCCATGGTGCGCAGCATGCCCATCTGATAGCAGAAGGTACGGTTCTGGAGGATGAAGAACACGACTGTATCCCCGTCTTTTCACAGGAAATTGCTGCCGATGAAAACGGTCAGGTCATGGTGGAAATTCCGCTGGGCGATACCATCTATCTCTGGAGCGAATATACACCGGCTCTGTATCATCTGTGGCTGCGCATCAATGAAAAAGAAGTGACCACCATTTGCTTTGGTCTGCGCACCATGAAAGCCGACCAGCATCAGTTTACCATCAATGAACAGCCTACCATGCTTCGGGGAAAGCATGACGGTCTGATCTTTCCGCTGACCGGCTATGCACCCACAGATGTAAATGAATGGATCCGTATTTTATCCATTGCCAAGGATTATGGCATCAATCACTACCGTTTCCATACCTGCTGTCCGCCGGATGCGGCGTTTACTGCTGCGGATATTCTGGGAATCTATATGGAACCGGAGCTTCCGTTCTGGGGAACAATCACAACAGAAGCCGATGAAAACCACAATGCGGCTGAACAGCAGTATCTGGTGGAGCTGGGCTATAAAATCCTGAAGACCTTCGGCAACCATCCATCCTTTACCATGTTTTCTCTGGGCAATGAGCTTTGGGGCAGCAGTGAACGTATGGCAGAAATTCTCCGGGGCTATCATGCAGCCGATAACCGGCATCTGTATACACAGGGCTGCAATAATTTCCAGTTCTATCCGCAGATTCTTCCGGAGGATGATTTCTTTGTGGGCGTTCGCCTCAGCAAGGAACGTCTGATTCGTGGTTCCTATGCGATGTGTGATGCGCCTCTCGGACACGTTCAGACAGAGCGTCCGGGTACAAGCCATTGCTATGATCCTATCATTTTCCCCACAGCTTCTGAAAAAGGCGAAGGAGATGCTGTGCAGGAAATTGAAATCCAGTATGGCACAGGCGTAAAGAAAGTGCAGGTCAGCAGCAATACAGAGGGACTGATTCCGAATAAGCCGGTTGTAACCCATGAAATCGGACAGTTTGCTGTATATCCGGATTTCAAGGAAATCCAAAAATATACCGGTGCATTACAGGCACGCAACTTTGAGATATTCCGTACACGTCTGGAAGAAAAGGGCATGCTCTCTCAGGCAGAGGATTTTTTCCGCTGCTCCGGAATGCTTTCCGCTGCCTGCTATAAGGAAGAACTGGAAGCCGCTATGCGTTCTCAGTATATTGCTGGCTTTCAGATTCTGGATTTGCAGGATTTCAGCGGACAAGGTACAGCACTTGTGGGCATGCTGGATGCCTTCATGGACAATAAGGGCTTGATTTCTCCGGAGGAATGGCGGATGTTCTGCTCAGATGCCGTGATTCTGGCAAAGTTTCCATGCTACGTCCTGACCGCAGGAGAAACTTTCACCGCAGATCTTGCCCTGCGCCGTTATGGTATGGATCATCTTTCCGGAGCTGCCGCAAGCTGGCTTCTGCTGTGTGATGACGGCACAGAATTAGGAAGCGGCAGCTTAGAAATTCCGCAGGAAAATATTGGTCTTACGGAACTGGGTACTATTATAGTAGAGCTGCCGGAGGTGCAGCATGCACAGCAGCTGCATCTGATTCTGTCGGTATCGGATACGGAAATCTGCAATGCATACGACCTATACCTGTATCCCCGACAAGAGGCACCTGTACTTGCATCCCGACAGGGACTGACGGTAACGACGAACTACACAGAAGCTATAACTGCACTGGAAGCAGGCGGCAAGGTGCTTTATCTGCCCAACACCGTAAAGGAAGCCATTCAGGGCTTCTATTGTACAGATTTCTGGTGCTATCCCATGTTCCGCAGCATTTCCGAGTGGATGAAAAAGCCCGTGCCGGTCGGTACCATGGGGCTTTGCATTCAGGAGGCACATCCGGCATTGACAGGATTCCTCAGCGAACAGTACAGCACCCCCCAGTGGTATGACATTGTAAGCCATGCAGATTGCGCCATTCTGGATGACATGCCATCCGGATACCGTCCCATTGTACAGATGATTGACAATTTTGAACGGAATTATCGTCTGGGTATTTTGTTTGAAGCCAAGGTCGGTGCAGGCAGTCTGCTTGTATGCACAAGCCGTTTGAATGAAATCATGATGCGTGCAGAGGTGCGTCAGTTCGCAGCAGGCATTCTGTCCTATGCAGCATCAGAGGATTTTTCACCGGAAACAGAAATGAGTAAAGCACAGCTTGATCAGCTGTTTGTAGAATAAAAAGGAGTATCAGATTCTATGAAACGAATTGGAATTATTGGCGCCATGCCGTCAGAGCTTGTGGATATCCGTGCAGCACTGCCGGATTCTGAGATTGTAAAAAAAGCAGGCTTCGAATACTATGTAAACCGGATTTCAGATGAAACGGAGGTCATTCATGTATGCAGCGGCATTGCAAAGGTCAACGCCGCAGTATGCGCACAGGCACTGATCGATACATTCAGTCCCGATGCCGTTATCAATGCAGGCATTGCAGGCGGTATGAATCCGGAGGTTCATGTCTGTGACATTGTGATTTCCAGTGAGGTGTGCCCTCATGATCTGGATCTGCATTTTCTCAACGATTATCCGCCCTACTGCGGAATATACAAGTCTGACAAGAGTCTTATGGAGCTGGCAGCAAAATGCTGCGATAGCTTTGGCATCCAGCATTTCTTCGGGCGGATTGTATCGGGCGAAGCGTTCATTTCAGACAATGCAGTGAAGCAGTCCATTCAGGAGCGTCTTCAGCCCCATGCTGTGGATATGGAGAGTTCAGCTGTGGGTCACTGTGCCTATCTGAATGGTATCCCCTATGTGAGTGTACGCTGCATCTCCGACAATGCAGACGATGAAGGTGCCATGTCCTTTGACCAGTTTGAGAAAATTGCCGCAAAGCGTGTGGCTGATGTGGTTCTGAAAATGGCTGAGAAGTTCTGACCCTGTTTATCATAAAGGAGAATACCTATGAAAAAATTTTTAGCAATGCTTTCAGCAGTTATCCTGACAGCTGTCAGCATT
>JBJERF010000084.1:0-3901 GCA_051882115.1 Ruminococcus sp.
TGGTTATCATCAGCAGTATTCTTGCTCAGTTTATTAATGAAGCAATTGATCCCAGAATGAAAGAAATGGAGGAAGCTGCATAATGGAAAACGGGGTTTTTAATCAGGAGACAATCGAATCGGCACAAGAGCAGAATGCCGGCTTCACAGTTGTCGGAGTCGGTTACCGAACCTTTGAAAGGAAAGAAAAGAAAATCGGCTTCCGTGACAGGATGAAGGGAAAGCCTGTTGTATCGGTCATCATTCTGCTGATCATCGTTACAGGCTGCCTGTTTGCGGAACACATTTACAATCATGATCCCAGCGGCTTTTATCTGGATCATCTGAATGCGTCGCCTGACGGTGAGTTCTATTTTGGCACGGATTCTCTGGGACGTGATATTTTTTCCATGATATGGTACGGAGGACGCGCTTCTATTCTGATCGGTCTGATGAGTATGGCGATCATCACCGTGATCGGTATCACCTATGGCTGTGTCAGCGGTATGGCGGGAGGCAGAGTGGATGCATTTATGATGCGTGCGGTGGAACTGGCCAACAGTATTCCCAATCTGCTGATCGTTCTGCTTCTGGTATCTGTGATGGGGAAACAGAACATTTTCAAGATATCCATCGTAATCGGTGTTACCGGGTGGTTCGGTCTGGCGCGTATTGTGCGAAGTGAGATCCGGCAGATCCGGAACAGCGAGTATGTACTGGCATCAAAAAGTATGGGAGCAGGATTTGGATATCTGATGGTGGTGCATCTGGTTCCCAATCTGGTGGCGGCAATCATGTTTGTGGTGATTTCCAGCATCAGTTCCAGTATGTCCATGGAATCCACACTGAGTTTTCTGGGACTCGGGCTTCCGGTGGATGTGATTTCATGGGGAAGTATGCTTTCGCTGGCCAACAAGGCGCTGCTTCTGAATACCTGGTGGGTCATCATTATTCCCGGTGTTTTTCTGATTGTTACTCTGCTGTGCATCACCGGCATCGGTAATTATTTCAGAAAAGAAACCAACAGGAAAGAAAGCGTGCTGTAAATGAACAGGCGGCAGCAGGCAGATAAGATAGATTGTTGATTCTGCTGAAAAGGCAGGCAAAGACTGCTTTTGCGGATTTTCAATAAGCTCAATAAAAAAGGAGGAAAAGTATGTTTTACAAAAAAGTGAAAAAAGTACTGGCGGTGATGATGTGCGCTGCCATGTGTGCAGGTCTCACAGCCTGCGGCGGCGGAGGCAGCGATGCATCTAAAGATACAGCCGGAGGGAATACGGCTGAAGCCGGAAAAGAAACTCAGGAAGCCGAAGCAAAGAAAGATGCGGGAGATTTATCCAACACGCTGGTGTATGCAGGTGAATCAGAAGATACGATCAATCCTCTGCTGAATACACATGATGAACTTCCCAACCTGATTTTCTCAGGTTTGCTGAAATATGACGGAAACGGCAATCCGGTTGAAGAACTGGCTGAAAGCTATGAATTCGATAAGGACAGCCTGACCTATACCTTCCATCTGCGTGATGGTGTAAAGTGGCATGACGGGGAGCCTTTCACAGCTGATGATGTGGTATTTACCTATACGGCTCTTACACAGGATGAAACGCTTTCTTCTTCCGTAACCACCAACTACGAGGATATTGCGGAAGTTGCAGCACCTGATGAAAAAACAGTTACGATTAAGATGTCCCAGTATAATGCGGCAATGCCCGGTTATTTTACCATCGGTATTATGCCCAAACATCTGGTGGAAGATGAAGATCTGAATACCACATCCTTCAATCAGAATCCTGTGGGTACAGGCCGTTATAAATTTGTAAGCTGGGAAAAAGACGGCGGTATGATCAATCTTGAACGCAATGAAGATTACTACGGAAAGGTTCCGCAGATTGAAAAGATCATCTACAAGACAGTATCTGTTGAAAGCACAAAGGCAACCATGCTGCAGTCCGGCGAAGCAGATCTTGCATGGCTGAACTCCAATTATGCAGATACCTTCCGCGGAAAAGACGGTTATAAGAACATTGATTTCCAGACAGCCGATTATCGTGCCATGTCCATGGATTTCAGAACGGAGTTCTGGCAGAAAAACGGTGATTCCATTGGGGTTCTGAACTATGCTCTTGATAAAGAATCAATTGTAAAGGGCGTGATCGCAGGCCACGGTGTTGCTGCATACAGCCCAATTCAGCTGAATCCCTACGGCGGCAACAAAGATGCTGACATTTATCCCTATGATCTTGATAAATTTGCAGCTGAAATGGAAAAACTGGGATGGAAGAAAGGTGATGACGGAATCTATGAGCGCAGCGGCGAAAAGTTCCATTTCACCATTCAGGTACGTGATTACGAAGAAGAACGTGTTGACATTGCCAACATCTGCTCCAGCCAGCTGAAAGCAGCCGGTGTGGATATGGAAGTTGTTCTGGTTACCAAATTTGACTGGGGTGCAGGATACAACGGATTCCTTTCCGGATATGCAACACAGTTTGACCCTGATATGATCTACGCAAACTATGTAACCGGCGCCAGCGACAACAATATGCAGTACTCTAATAAGAAGGTCGATGAAATTCTGGAGAAAGCACGTCATACGGAAGATCCGGAAGAAAGAAAAGAACTGTATCATCAGTTTGAACTGGAATATGTTCAGAACCCCGGTATCGTACCTGTTGCTTTCCTGGAAGGCAACTATGTAAGCATTGACGGACTGGATGGACTGGATACCACAAGACTTCTGGGTCATCATGCAGTTGGTGTATTCTGGAATGTGGAAGACTGGACTCTGAACAAATAGATTAAGAAATAAAAGCAGAAAAGAGCATGTACAATGAACAAACCATTATTGAGTCTGGATCATTTGTCCATCAGCTTTGATACGCCGAAAGGCGAAGTGCAGGCTGTACGTGATGTCAGTCTTTCGGTTCAGCCGGGTGAGATTCTGGCAATTGTAGGAGAATCCGGCTGCGGAAAGACCGTCACGATACAGTCTGTCATGAAACTGCTTCCCAAATCTGCCCGAACAAAATCGGGCAGAATTTTGCTGGATGGAGAAGATATTACGGATTATAAGGAAAAGCAGATGCGGGATATCCGCGGCAATGTGGTATCCATGGTGTTTCAGGATCCCATGACAACCCTGAATCCTACCATTCCCATAGGCAAGCAGATAACGGAAGCGATTCGAAAGCACAAAAAAGTATCAAAAGAAGAAGCAAAAGCAAAGGCAATTGAGCTTCTTGACATGGTTGGAATAGATGACCCGGAGCAGAGATATTATCTGCAGCCCCATTTCTTTTCGGGCGGTATGCGCCAGAGAAGTGTTCTGGCAATTGCACTGGCGCTGGAACCGAAGATTCTGCTGGCGGATGAACCGACCACGGCTCTGGACGTAACCGTTCAGAGAAAAATTCTGGATTTACTTCTGGAATTGAGGAAAAAGACGGGAATTGCAATTGTTTTCGTATCACATGATCTGGGCGTAGTTGCCCGGATTGCAGACAGAGTGGCTGTCATGTATGCAGGAAAGATTGTGGAGATCGGTACAGCCGAGGAGATTTTTTATGATCCAAGACATCCTTATACCTGGGGGCTGATGGAAGCTCTGCCGGCCTTCGCGAAGGATGGAAAAAGACTGCAGACCATACCCGGCATGCCTCCGGCTCTGCTGAATCCGCCTCCGGGAGATGCATTTGCCTCACGCAACCGTTTTGCCATGGCAATCGATTATGAACAGATGCCGCCCATGTTTGACATTTCTCCTACACATAAAGCAGCCACCTGGCTTCTGGACGAGCGCGCTCCCAAAGTTGAGATTCCGGTTCGCATTGAAAGGAGGCAGCAGTCATGACAGAGGAATATGTACTTGAGGTATCCCATCTGAAACAGTATTTCCCGATTCGGAAAAATCATATTGTAAA
>JBJERF010000085.1:0-3859 GCA_051882115.1 Ruminococcus sp.
TGGTAGTTGTCGTGGTCGTTTGTGTGGTCGTTGTGGTGGTACTTGTTGTGGTAGTTGTGGTAGTTGTAGACGTTGTTTGTGTGGTCGTGGTTGTTGTAGTCGTAGCCGTTGTCCATATAGGCGGCGTGGTCGTGGTTGTTGTAGTCGTTATAGGCGGCGTAGTTGTGGTCGTTGTAGTCGTAGCCGTTGTCCATGTAGGCGGCGTAGCCGTAGTGGTTGTAGTCGTAGCCGTTGTCCATGTAGGCGGCGTGGCTGTAGTGGTTGTAGTCGTAGCCGTTGTCCATGTAGTTTGTGTGGTCGTGGTGGTGGTCGTTGTCGTGGTGGTCGTCGTAGTTGTTGTCCATGAGGTCTGTGTTGTAGTCGTAGTTTGACTGGTTTGGGACGATGTTTCTGTAGAAGATGCCTCTCCCGTTGTGGTCACAGAATCCGTTGTAACAGATGTCGTTTCCACACTTGTGGTGGTTTCCATCCCATCCAATGGGAGAAAAGGATTTCCGTGCGCATCCGCATAAACTTCGGCAGAAGAACCTCTATAGCCTCTGATCAGAACATTCTCTGCAACAACACCATCTTCCAGCTGACACTGTTCATTATACACAGTCAGCTCCTGCATAACCCCATCATTACAAAATGCACCTGTACATACAAGCGAAACAGATGCCGGCAATTCCACACAGATCAGGGCAGACAGCTGAAAAGCTTCCTTCTGAATGGACTGAACATTTTCCGGAATTTCCACATAGGTCAGACGCCCACAGCCCGAAAAAGCACCCTCATTGATACAGGTCAGAGATGCCGGAAGCCGCACCTGCTCCAGAAGGAGGCAATCCCAGAACGCATAGTTTCCGATACTTTCTACACCATCCGGAATTTCAATCTGCTTCACATGATGCATACTATCAAAGGCATACTCACTCAGAGCCAGCATACTATCCGGTAAAAAAATCTCCTCAATATCATCATTGGCGACAAAGGCAGCACCTGCAATCAAGGTAACGCCATCCGGAACGGTTACAGACAGATCCTCTCCATAGTACCCCAACAGAATGCGCCCATCATAAATGACAAATCCGCTTTGTTCCTGCTCTGTACGCAGATGATTGAAGAAACCTGTCTCAAAAAATGCATTCACACCAATATTCCGGATACCCTCCGGAATATTGATACTGTTCAGGCTCATGCAGGACTGAAACGCCTCTGAACCAATATCGGTCACAGTTTCCGGAAGAACTACCGAGGGCAATGCTGTACACTTATAAAAAGCACTGCTGCCGACTCTGGTTACTGCGCCTTTCAGTGTGACATCGCTGAGAGATGTGCATTCCTGAAACAGATAATCCGGCAATATGGTCACACGGCTGCCGATGACTGCCTTTTGCAGATTGCTGCACTGCCGGAATGCACTGCTGCCCATTTCCGTTACACTGTCCGGAATGCTGATCTGCCGGATGGATGTACAGCCTGAAAAAGCACTGCTCCCGATCCGAAGCACACCATCCCACAGGACAACCTGTTCCATTGCGGTACAATTTGAAAACGCACCCTTTCCGATGGCCATAATGGTAGCCGGTACAACAACCCGTCCCAGTGCACTGCCTGAAAAGGCATAATCTCCTAAACTTTTCACACCGTTGGGCAAAACGACATCCGTCAGATTTTCACAGGAGAAAAAGCTTTTTTTCCCTACATAGCCTGTATATTCCGTCAATATCACAGAGGTCAGATTGGTATTTCCCATACAAGCTCCGTCCGCAATCACACGCACGGTTTCCGGCAATGTCAGGTCACAGATCGTTTCCCCCACAGAAATCAGCACTGTATCATCCAGTATCCTCATCTCATCCTGTGCATGGGCTGTACTCCATGCAGTTTCTGAAAAAGCCTCTTCTCCCACAGACTGCAATGTATTTTCCACATGAATTTCCCCAAGGGAGCTGCATCCATAAAACGCACGTGCACCAATGCTCTGAATGGTAGCCGGAATGGTCACTGCGGTGATTTCCGTCTGTGCTTCAAAGGCACTGTCTGCAACCGAAACCACTTCCCAGTCCAGGTAATATTCCGGAATTTCCAGTTCTCCCGAATACTGCGCCGATGCTGTACCCATAACAATCCATGCGGACAAATCCCCTGCCTGCTGATAGAGCAATATGCCGTCCGACCAGCGTGCGTTCTCTTCCGCATCTGCACAAAACTGCATCCAGTTCAGCCCTGGGAAACAGCCAAACATCCACATCAGGCAGATGCTCAGCCACAAGGCTAGCATTCGCTTTCCTTTCTGAAAGATTTTCATAATTTCACTCCTTGCGACCCTTTTTCCTCTTTACTGCATTTCTATGGAATTACCGGCTGCTTGTCCGGCATAAACTTTCAGTACATAGGTAGCATCTGTAATATCAATTTTACTGTCCTCATTTACATCGCCTGCCAGCAGCTGATATGCACTGGGCGCATACAGGGTACCGGATGCTGTCTGTGCATAAATCATCAATATCATACTGGCATCCTCTATCTCCAACCTTCCGCTTTCATTCACATCACCCAAAAGCGGAAAAGCTGCTACGAATTGCCGTGCATAATTCTGCGCATAAGCCTGTGCTGTGGATTCACGCAGACCATAAATGGCAGCATTGGCGGCAATGGTTTCCTCAGCATCCGCAATTTTGCACATATTGTTAAAAATTGTCAGTTTTTGCAGACCGGTACAGCCGCCGAAAGCACCTTCTCCCAATGATACAACCGTGGAACGCAGAGTAATCTCCTTCAAGGAAATACACCCGTAAAAGGCATCGCTTCCGATATCCGTCACAGCGGCAGGAATCACAATTCTGGTCAGATTGGAACAGCCGCAGAACACAGCATTTTCAATCCGAAGCAAACCCTTTGGAAGCGTAACAGAAATCAGGCTGCTGCATCCCACAAAAGCATGATTGCCGATAGAAGTAACGCTGTCTGCAATCCGGACGGTCTGCAATGCCAAACACCAGTTAAAGGCATATTCCCCAATGGTACAAACGCCCTCCGGAACGGTACATTCCGTCAGCTGTGAACAGCCTGAAAAAGCCAGTCCGCCGATTTCACGCACAGTAGACGGAATCTGTACGGACATCATGGTTTTGCAGTCTTCAAAGGCACGTCCGGCAATGGCTGTCGTTCCATCCGGAATCACCACCTGAGAAGCACTGCCCTGATAGCCGATGACAATCCCATTGCCTACACATACACAGCCCTCCGGCTGATTCTGAAGCCATGGCGTTCCGGAAAGAATGCCCCAGCCAATCTGCGTCACGGTATCCGGAATGAACACCTCCTCCAGACGGGTGCACTGGTAAAAGGCGTAGTCCCCGATTTTTGTAACAGTATCCGGCAAAATCACCTTTGTCAGGCGTGTTCTTCCCTGAAAGGCATTGTTCTGAATTTCCGTCACCGGTATTCCGTCAATATCTGCCGGTATGCAAGCCTCTGTTACAGAGGCACGTGAACGGGTAATTACAATCTCATTGTTTTCATTGATCTGATAGTAAATATTTTCATTGTACAGAAACTCTTCCCCTGAATCTCCTGCGGAAACTTCCGGCTGTATATAAAAAAACAGGAACAGCGCACTCAGAAGCCCGAAAATCCATGGTTTCAATCGCAGCATACCGTGCAGAGCAGCCACCTCCCCTAACTATATGGTTATTCCGTCCAGCACGACGTTATCTATATCTATCTGTTTTTATTGTATCACAAAGTATTTCCTATGTCAATTTTTCGTTGAAAAGATAGGAATTTTTTTCGGTCCAGCAGTTTTTTGCAAAAAAATGCTGGCAGGGTCCAGGGACAGCGTCCCTGGTCGCCGTCCGCAGACGGCGAAATT
>JBJERF010000086.1:0-3796 GCA_051882115.1 Ruminococcus sp.
GAGGGGGGAAAAACAATTATAAAAGTTTTCGGTCAAGCCTTTCTCAAAAGGCTTGTGGGGTCAAGGGGCAAAGCCCCTTGTCGCCGTCCGCAGACGGCGAAACACCCTGCGCCATCCTTCTGGCGCGCGGGGAAAAGGGGTGAGAAATGCGACAGCATTTCGAGGGGGAAGCGGACAAGACCGCTTCCCCCTGTTCCAGCGATGCAGTCGGTTTCTCTTGCAAACGTTCCGGTGGAACGTTTGCAACCAATAAAAACCTCTCAGTCTTGCCTTCGGCATTCTACTTTGTCAGTGAATTTTTTATTGACCCTGCCGCAAAAATAGTGTATAATAAATAAAGCATCTATGGAAAGGAGAGATTCTGTGCTCTACGGAAACGAAACAGTACGCCGCTCTTTGGAACGTATGGCCTCCGGTCAGCGACTGGCTCAATGCATCCTGCTGTACGGCGATAAGGGTCTGGGCAAAAAAACACTCGCCCAATGGTTCGCTCAGCGGCTGCTCTGTACTGAGCCGGATGCCCCCTGCGGAAATTGCAAAAATTGCCGCACCATTGCACACAATGTTCATCCCGATGTGGTCTGGGTGGAACACAGCGGCAAGCTGGAAGGCTTCTCCGTAGATACCGTCCGTTCCGTCTGTACCCATGCACTGATTGCCCCCAACAGCGGAAACCGGAAAATCTATATTTTCGCCGACTGCGATAAAATGGATGCCCGTGCACAGAATATGCTCCTCAAAATGATTGAGGAACCCCCACATTTTGTCTATTTCATCTTCACCGCAAGCGCAAGACAGGCTCTGCTTCCCACCATCCTTTCCCGTCTGATCCCTTTTCCTCTGGCTCCCTGTACCGAAGCCCAGACGATGCAGGCTCTGACAGAAAGGGGATTTTCCCCCGAAGATGCACAGGACGCCATCTGCTGTTTTCATGGCAACATCGGACAGTGTATCGGCTTTCTGGAGGATGAATCCGTCCGGAAACTCGTTTCATTGACAAAAGAGTCCGTTCATTGTATAATAAATAAGCGTGAATATGACCTGCTCAAAACCTTTTATCAGGTCGGCTCCCAAAGAACACTGGCTGCAAGATTGCTCGAAATGCTGGGACAGGTGTTCCGTGATGCCATGGTGCTCCGGATGAAACAGAATCTGCCCTGCATCAGCTGCGATCCTACAGGCGCACAGGCACTTGCCACCAGATTGTCCGCTGCTCAGGGTCAGCGGTTTCACCAATGTATCGGAAAAGCATTCGCTGCCGTTTCCGCAAATGTAAATGTGCAGCTCATCCTCTCGGCTCTGTGTGCAGAGCTGATGGCTGGAAAATAGAAAGGATTTTGAAAAATATGGTTGATATTATCGGCGTGCGCTTCAAAAACGGCGGAAAGGTGTATTACTTTGCCCCCGGAAGCGTTCAGGCCAAACTGGGGGATCTGGTCATTACAGAAACCGCACGGGGTCTCGAATGCGGCGAAGTTATGATCCCCAATAAAAAAGTGCCGAAATCCGAAATTACGGCACCTCTCAAAAATGTGGTTCGTCTGGCTACAAAGGAGGATATACGCATTGTAGCCGCTAACCGAAAAAAAGAAGAACGGGCTGCTGCGGTGTGCGAAGAGAAAATTGCCTTCCGCAAGCTGGATATGAAACTGGTGGATGTGGAATGTACCTTCGACAACAGCAAGCTGCTGTTCTATTTTACTGCCGAAAATCGTGTGGATTTTCGTGAACTGGTTAAGGATCTGGCCGCTGTGTTCCGTACACGGATTGAACTGCGTCAGATTGGCGTCCGTGATAAGGCAAAAATGCTGGGCGGTATGGGCATCTGCGGCAGAGAATTCTGCTGTAAAGGCTATCTGTCTGATTTTCAGCCTGTATCTATCAAGATGGCAAAGGAACAGGGCTTGTCCCTGAATCCGTCTAAAATTTCCGGCTGCTGCGGACGCCTGATGTGCTGCCTCAAGCATGAACAGAATGTCTATGAGGAACTGCTGAAAATTACACCCAAAAACGGCGCACTGGTGGCACTCAAGGACGGCACCAAAGGCAAGGTCGTGGAAACCAATCCGCTGACCGGTGTATTGAAGGTCATGACAGATCAGTCGGAGATTCCCGTGAAAACAACCCGTGATGAGGTCACGGTGCTCCGTGACAGCCGCATCAAGGTGAATCAGGAAGAACTGAAAGCACTGCGTGAGCTGGAGGGTCAGTAAATGACACAGCATGCACATAAGGAAAAAGTCAATTATCAGGTGAAGATGGAACAGATCCTCGGGCACCTTCCTCCGGATAGGGTGCCGATGCTGTTCCTTCATGCCTGCTGTGCACCGTGCAGCAGCTATGTGCTGGAAACACTCAGCCGGTTTTTTTCCATCCGGCTCTTTTTTTATAATCCCAATATTATGCCGGAGGAGGAATACCGCTATCGCCTGTCGGAGCTGCGCCGGCTCATTGCTCAGATGCCCCTTCAGCATCCGGTTTCGGTCATGGACGGCACCTATGCGCCGGAACGGTTTCTTGCCCTTGCCAAAGGCTATGAGCAGGAGCCGGAACGGGGAGAGCGATGCCGGAAATGTATTGCCCATCGTCTGGAGGAGACGTTCAGGACTGCCGCAAGAGAGGGCGCAGATTATGTGACCACCACCCTTTCCATCAGCCCCCATAAGGATGCCCTCTTTATCAATGAGACAGGGGCAGAGCTGGCGGAGCAGTACGGCGTGCCGTGGCTGTATTCCGATTTCAAGAAAAAGGGCGGCTATCTCCGTTCCATTGCCCTTTCTCAGGAGTATGCTCTCTATCGGCAGGATTTCTGCGGATGCGTGTACAGCCGTGCAGCCCGTGAGCAGCAGAAACAGGCGCAGGAACAGGAACAGAACATTCAATCCTCATAAAGCAATCCGCACTGATAAAGCAGCCGGGGATACTTCTGCCAGAATGCATACCGCTGGGACGGCATGTACATCCGGTATACCTCCGGATGACGTTCCAGCAGGGGAATCATTCGCTCGTAATGGCTCAGGTCAAGAATCCGCCGGCAGTTGCCGTTTTGCTGCGCCTTTCGGATGGTGTAGGCTGTGCCGCCTTCCTTCGTATGCTGAACCGCCAGAAGCGTCTGCGCATGGCTGAGCATATAGTCATTGCGCCGCAGAAAACATTGTTTGGACGGCGTTTCACTGATGCAGAGGACAGCGTCAGCCGCATTTCCGATTTGGCGGAGCAGGTTCGCTTCTGCACCGTGAAAGCTGTTTTCATGCTCTGCGTGGGGTATGGCTGCGATGATGTGCACATCCGGCAGAAATTGCTGCATGTAAAGCAGAAACTGACCTGCCCATAAATCCACCCCTCTTGCCATGCCCGTGATAAAGAACCGTGCGCCGTGTTCATAGGTGTCCGCAATGAGCATGGACAGCAGAGTCTGAATGCTGCGGAGTGTGAGCTGGTCGGAGTAAAACGGTGGATTCAGAAATTTTTCCGGTCTGTGACCTGTAAAGCATGCGGTTTGTGACCGGTAGTTTAAAAATGCCATATCGTTGTATTGCATATCACGCAGCAGCTGCGCCATCGTAGCCCCCTCCTCTCGTTGTATATCCTATTTATTATAACGCAAACAGAAAAAGAAATCAAGGCGCATCAAAAGCTTTTTAGAGCAACAGTATTTACTTTTTTCGTTGAAAATGTTCCACTGGAACATTTTCAAGGGATACATATTTCATCATTGGAACAAGGGGAAGCGGTCTTGTTCGCTTCCCCTCGAAAAAGCTGTCGCTTTTTCTCACCCCTTTCCCCGCGCGCCGAA
>JBJERF010000087.1:0-3761 GCA_051882115.1 Ruminococcus sp.
TTCGGCGCGCGGGGAAAGGGGTGAGAAAAAGCGACAGCTTTTTCGAGGGGAAGCGGACAAGACCGCTTCTCCTTGTTCCAATGATGAAATATGTATCCCTTGAAAATGTTCCGGTGGAACATTTTCAACGAAAAAGTAAATGCTGTTGTCCTGCTCCTATTGTAAGAAATGGAAAATCACGCCTTCTGTTTTGTGTGAATCGCATAAAAAAATCAGTAATTTTTGCAAATGCCTTGACAGCTGTATGGAAAAATGTTATTATGATAATAATCGTTTTTTGGTTGAACGTGTTTGGGGAGGTAAAAAATATGTTCAGGAAAGTAAAAAAATCTACGGCTGCCTTCATATCTGCTGTGATGGCAGTCAATCTGGCAGCAGCTTCTGCTATGACAGTCGGCGTAATGGCTGCAAGCGAAAAGTACGAATTTGAAGACGCAAAGATCACAGGTGATGTCACTGTTGAAAGCAGCAGTGATGCAAGCGGCGGTTCTTATCTGAAAATGACCGAAAGTGGTACGATCACGATGACCTTTCATGTGGATGCTACCGATATTTATAACATCATGATTTATGCAGGCGGTATCGGCAGCGCAAAGCAGCAGAACCTTTCTATCAACGGCGTATCTCAGGGTGCACTTTCCATTCCGGAGAGCGAAGGTTTTGACAAGATTGTTGTTTCTTCCGTAAAGCTCAATGCCGGTGAAAATACGCTTTCTATTGAGAAGTCATGGGGCTGGTCAACATTTGACTATTTTGAAGTTGAGGGTGCAACACTTCCTGATATCATTGCGACGGATACAACGTGTACAGACCCGAATGCCATTCCAGCGGCTCAGAACCTTATGAACTACATGGCATCTGTTTACGGCAGCCATATCATTTCCGGTCAGCAGGAGATATATAATTATGGTCCCCACGGACTGGAACAGGAATTTGAATATCTTCAGAATCTGACAGGTCATATGCCTGCTATCAGAGGCTTTGACTACGGAAACTTTACCTGTCCTGCATTCGGAAGTGACGATGGCTCTACAGAACGTGTGATCGACTGGGTAAAGAACAGAGGCGGTATTGCTACATCTTCATGGCATCTGAATGTTCCTACTGATTTTGCAAGCTATACGATTGGCAGCAGAATCGACTGGTCACAGACTACATATAGTCAGAAGACAGACTTCTCACCGGCAAAGGCTGCTACACCCGGCACAAAGGAAAATGAATATTATTTGCAGGCTCTGACTACTCTTGCAACAGAATTCAATGAACTTGAAGAACTCGGTATTCCGGTTATCTGGCGTCCGCTTCATGAAGCTGAAGGCGGCGGCGGTGAAACGGGTTCCTGGTTCTGGTGGGGAAGAGAAGGCTCACAGGCTTACAAGGATCTGTGGATCTATACTTACAAGACACTGACAGAGGATCTTGGCTGTCATAACCTCATCTGGGAATGGAACAGCTACAACTTCGCAACCTCTACCGACTGGTATCCGGGCGATGAATATGTTGATATCATCGGCTATGACAAGTACAGCTGTGTAGACTGGTCAACAGGCTCCAAGAGAGTTTACCACAATGACAGTGCCATCAGCAGCATCTTCTACAGCCTTATGGATAAGTACAACAGCAAAAAGCTGATAGCAATGGCTGAAAATGACAGCTTCTCAACTGTTGAAAATCTGACATCAGAAAAGGCTGGCTGGCTCTATTTCTGCACATGGTATGATGGCAGCGGCAGCGCAGAAAGCGACAGCCCCAAGTTCCTGAGCGATCCGATTTTCAATACAGAGCAGGATACAATTGATATGTATCAGAGTGATTATTGCATCACATTGGATGAACTGCCGGCAGACCTTTATACAAACAGCGATATCACAACAACCAAGCCTACCGGCACTACTACAAAGCCCACAGAAACGACTACAACCACAACTACAACAGGCGGTTCTGTTACTGAAATTCAGGCTGCTATTGAGACAGACGGCTCCAACTATCTGTTCAGCTTTGATGAAGAAATGGGCAGCAATGTTTATATTGTGCTGGATGCTGATAAGGCTGTAACCTATGCAAACGGCTGTGTAGGTATTTCAGCAACGCTTGATGGCACGGATTATTGGGCATCCTATCAGTGGACGATTGCCGGTTCCGATACGCTGAAAATTGATCTGTCTGCTCCTACTGAGGTTACCTACAATGACGGAAATGATAAGGTAACAGATAAGGCATTGCTTGCAGCCATTACTGCGGAGGTGCAGAAGCAGACAAACGGCATGGTTCAGATCTGGTGGGCAAATGACGGCTCAGGTAGTAAATTGGATACTTCTGCTGTTACGCTGACCCGAGCATATCTGCTGAAAGATGCACAGACAACAGAAACTTCCGGAACCACAACAGAGACGACTGTTACGGAAACAACCACAACAGAAACGACCACAACGGAAACAACTACAACAGAAACGACCACAACAGCAACTGGTGATTCTTCGGATACAACCAAAACGACTACCACAACCACTACCACAACAACGACAACGGCTTCTTCTACAGGAGGTACCGCTGTAGAGCCGACTCTGGTCGGCGATGTAAACTGTGACGGTACAATTTCTCTGCTCGATGTTGTTTTCCTGAACAAGAGCTTAGCAGGTGCGGTTACACTGAATCCCACCGGAAAAGCAAATGCGGATTGTGCAAAGGATGGTATGCTGAACAGTGCAGATGTAACTGCTTTGCTGAAATATATCGTAGAGCTGATCGATGCACTGCCGATTATACCGACTGAATAAGTTATGAAAAATGTCTGTTCCCCGTGGGGATAGACGATAGAAACGCTGCAAGGCTGCTTTTGTCGAATGGTAAAAGCAGCTTTGTATTTTTATAGGATAGGTAAGAATTTTTTTCGGTCCAGCAGTTTTTTGCAAAAAAATGCTGGCAGGTCCAGGACAGCGTCCTGGTCGCCGTCCGCAGACGGCGAAACACCCTGACCGTTGTTGAAAGGATTTTTTTCATGTTGACAGGATGGGGCGGTTGTGTTATAATGAAGATACCGACAGTTCGTTTGCACCATCCTGTCGTTAAACAAAACCAGGGCAGTTGAAGAAAAGAGATTCAGCGGCTTTCTGTGCAGGAAAGCCGCTTTTTTTGGAGGAAATTATGTATTATCTGAAAACATCCGCCGCCTTTGACAGTGCGCATTTTCTCAGCGGCTATGCAGGAAAATGCGCCAATCTCCACGGCCATCGCTGGAAGGTGGAGGTGAGTGTTGCACAGGAAGCCTTGCAGGAGCAGGGACAATGCCGGGGTATGATTCTGGATTTCGGCGATGTAAAAAAGGCAGTGCGCCGGATTGCGGATTTCTTTGACCATGCCACCATTTATGAGGAGGGGACACTGAAAGCCGCTACCATCGCAGCCTTTCAGGAAGAAAACTTCCGGTTGATTGCAGTGCCTTTCCGTCCGACTGCGGAGAATTTTGCAAGGCATATTTATGAGCTGCTGCAAAAGGAAAATCTGCCGGTGCATGGTGTGGCTGTTTATGAAACACCGGAAAACTGTGCGGTCTATGAGGTGAAATGAGCATGGCACATACATTTCGGGTTGCAGAATGGTTTGTAAGCATCAATGGAGAGGGGACAAGAGCCGGAGAACTTGCCGTATTTATCCGCCTGTGCGGATGCAATCTCCGGTGCAGCTATTGTGATACCATGTGGGCGAATGCGCCGGATGTGCCTTATACAGAAATGACTGCACAGCAGCTTCGTGCGCAGGTT
>JBJERF010000088.1:0-16850 GCA_051882115.1 Ruminococcus sp.
TGAAAATGTTCCGGTGGAACATTTTCAACGAAAAAAGTAAATGCTGTTGCCCTGAGACTGGATTCGCACAGAATGGAGTTTTATGAAATTCCATGTATCATCAGCAAGGGAGCTGTTGCCGATTGATGTGCAGCAGCTCCCTTTGATTTTTGCATGGATACAGATTATTCTTTTGGTACAATGATTGCCGCAGTTTTGTAAATACTCTGAGCCGGAATAACGCCCCGCACAGAGCTGAGGGGATAGACATTGGAGTGACTGCCAACGATGGTACCGGGGTTGAGAACGCTGTTGCAGCCGATTTCTGCATAGTCTCCCAGCATGGCACCGATTTTTTTGAGTCCGGTTTCGATCTGTTCTTCTTCGCTGCGGATGGTGATGGAGGTTTTATCCGACTTGACGTTTGAGGTAATGGAGCCAGCTCCCATGTGGGATTTGTACCCAAGAATGCTGTCGCCTACATAATTATAATGAGGGGTCTGAACATTATCAAACAGGATGACATTTTTCAGTTCCACAGAATTTCCTACAACGCAGCCGTCACCGATGAGCGCACTGCCACGGATAAAAGCACAGTGACGGACTTGGGTATAGGCACCAATGATGCAGGGTGCACCCAGATAAGCAGAGGGGAAAACAGTTGCTGTTTTGTGAATCCACACATGTTCAGCAGGGTTGTCGTATTCATCGGAAGAGAGGGTATTGCCCAGAGCAATGATCATCTCACAGATGCCTCCCAGTGCCTCCCACGGATAGGTAAACTGAGCCAGATAGTCTTTTGCAAGGGTATGCTCCAGCGAATAGAGGTTAGAAATTTTTGCGTATTCCATCGTCTTTCTCCTTATATCGTGCTGAAATCATTCAGCAGTATTTTTCTATAAGCATACCATATTTTGGGAAATATGTCAAGCATGTGAAAAAAGAATAGCTTTCTTATTTCCAAATATCCAATTGTGCACAGATGCAAAATCCATTTGATCAAGGAAATTGCAAATTTATGCAACTTTGCTTCTCTTGACAAGCATATATGAATTCATTATAATAATGGTAGGCAAATACTTTAATTATGATGGTGATAGGAGATGAAAACTGCATAAAAAACAACGGGGGTGAAAAGAATTTAAGGTTTGCCTGAAAAATCTGAAAAAATATTCATGGAGGAGAATATGAAGAACGGAAAGAAAATTCTTGCGGGCATATGTGCGGCATCTGTCTGCCTGTCCGTTATGTCTGTGCCTTTTAGCGGTGCAGCCATGTATGGTACAGAAGCAGCATCTGATACAGCCGAAGTCTATGAAACCGATGCGGATTCGTTGGTATCCGCTGAAGAGGAAAGTCAGCATATAGAGGCTGAAGCTGAGGAAACAGAAGATGCACTCAGCGGTACATGCGGTGAAAATGCTTCTTATACGCTTGCAGACGGCATTCTGACGATTTCCGGTACAGGTGCCATTGCAGACAGTGCATTTGAATATGATGATAGTATTACATCCGTTATTATAGGCGAAGGCATTACATCCATCGGAAATTATGCTTTCTATGACTGTGATTATGTACAGTCTGTAACGTTTCCGGAAAGTCTGACAACCATTGGGGATTATGCATTTTATTATAATGGAAATTGCGAAGGTTGTCAGTGGGAAGTTGTGCTTTCCGAAAATGTAGCGGAAATTGGAACGGCAGCTTTCGGAAACTGCTATTCTTTGGAATCTATTACAATTTTGAATCCTGAGTGTATAATTTATGACGGCAGTGACACGATTTATTCAGGTGCCGTGATCTGCGGCTATTCCGATTCGACTGCGGAGGCATATGCGGTAAGCTACGGCCATAAGTTCAAGGATCTGGAAACAGGCGTTGTCATGGTAAAAGGCAGCTGCGGTGAAACGGCCGCCTATACAATTGCCGATGGTGTTCTGACTGTTTCCGGTACAGGTGCCATTGATGCATGCAGTTTTGAATATCATTCGGATATTACGGATGTGGTGATTGAAGAGGGGATTACTTCTATTGGAAATAGGGCTTTCGAGAGCTGTTATAATATGACATCGATTTCGATACCTTCTACCGTCAGTCAGATTTCTTCTACAGCATTTGTCGGCTGTGATGGCTTACAGGAAGTGGTTCTTTCAGAGAACAATGATACCTATACTTATAAGAATGGTTTTTTGTTCAATTCGGATCAATCTGTTTTGTGCATCTGTTTGTTCAGCAATCGGACTTCACTTACGATTCCGTCAGGGGTTACGACCATCGGAGCCGGTGCATTTTCAGGCAATTCTCAGCTTGAACAAGTGGATATTCCTGAAAATGTGACGTCCATAGAAGAAAATGCATTTTATAATTGTTACAATCTGAAAAGCATTCGTATTGAGAATGCAGATTGTTCCATTTATGATTCCAAGGATACACTGGCTTATCGTTCGTCTGTTCTGATAACCGGTCAGCCGGAATCTACTGCTTATAGCTATGCCTTAAAATACGGTGTGAAATTTGCTGACATTGAAACTGGAATTGTATCGGGAAAATGCGGTGAAAATGCTTCCTATACAATGATGGACGGTGCACTGACCATATCCGGCACAGGATCCATTGCAGACGGTGCCTTTGGATATGATGATACAATTACATCTGTTATCATCGATGAAGGTATTACATCCATCGGAAGCTCTGCTTTCTATGACTGTGATTATATAAGGACCGTAATATTTCCGGAAAGCCTGACATCCATTGGCGATTACGCATTTTATTATACAGGGTTATATGATGTCGTGCTTCCTGAAAATGTAGCTGAAATCGGAGATGCTGCTTTTGGCAGCTGCTATTCTCTGGATTCCATTACCATTTCAAATCCTGAATGTACCATTTATAATAGCAGCAATACCATCTGTTCGAATGCAGTAATCATCGGTTATGCTGGTTCCACTGCGGAGACCTATGCTGGAAGCTACGGATACAAATTCAAGGATCTGGAAACGGGAACGATAACCGTAAAAGGCAGCTGTGGTGCAACTGCGGTGTATACGATAACGGATGGTGTTCTGACGATTTCCGGTACAGGTGCAATTGATGCTTACAGTTTTGAATATAATCAGGACATTACAGATGTGATTGTTGAGGAAGGCATTACTGGAATCGGTGAAGGGGCATTTCAGAATTGTTCCCGTCTCCGGTCTGTTTCCATTTCATCTACCGTAGAGAGCATTGCACCGGATGCCTTTCATGGTACAGATTCATTGGAGCAATTTTCGATTTCAGAGAGCAATGCAAGCTATGTTTTTCAGGATGGCTGCATACTGAGTGCAGATGGGACAAAGCTGATTCGTTGCATATATCATCTGACCAATCAGAAGATACCGGAAACGGTTCAGGAAATCGGAGAAATGGCTTTTAATGGATGCACAGAAATCAAGAATATTGTCATTCCTGAGCATGTTACGGCTATTGGAAAGCTTGCATTCGGCAATTGTACAAATCTGGAAAAAATTACCGTCATGAACAAGGAATGCGTGATATTTGATGCAAAGAGCACCATCTGTAACAGCTATTCCATGGATTATCATGATGTTTATCATGAAGAAACCGACTCTTATGAGAGGGAATATTATTATTACGGTGAAATCTACAGCGGAATCATCTGTGGTTACAGCGGTTCTACCATTGCCGGTTATGCATTTGATTACGGCAGAATTTTCATGGATATAGAAACCGGCGAAATCACCCAGAAGGGAAAATGCGGTGATGATCTGGTTTATGAGATCAAAAATGGCATCCTGAATATTACAGGAACAGGTGCTATGTATGATACGCCGGACTTCAGCGGCAATACCAAGCTTACGGACGCAGTTGTAGCAGAAGGCGTGACATCACTGGGTGTGGCTGCATTTAAAGAATGTACGTCATTGCGTGCGGTTTCACTTCCTTCCACTTTAACACAGATTGGCAGCTCTGCTTTTTATGATTGCTATGATCTTGATTCGATCATGATACCCGATGCAGTTACCTCAATCGGTGATTTTGCCTTTTATGCCTGCTATGAATTGAATATGATACAGATTCCTTCCAAGGTAGAAACAATTGGTGAATATGCGTTTTATGACTGTAGCATAAAAACCATTTCTCTTCCGGAATCCGTTCATTCCGTGGGCTATGATGCTTTTTACAGCTGTGATTGGCTGGAATCCGTTATCATTTATTGTGCAGAATGCGAAATCGCATCGGATGTGGATACATTCCCGAAAAGCACCGTCATTTATGGAAATTCCGGCTCTACGGCTGATGCATATGCATACAAATACGGCAGAAAGTTCGTGGAACTGGAAAGCGGCAAGCAAAGACAAACCGGTACATGCGGAGAGAATCTGACTTTCAGCATAGAAAATGGGATTCTTACCATTCAGGGCAGCGGTGCCATGTATGACAATCCTGTTTTCAATCGCAACGGAGAGATTTATGAAGTCATCATAGGGGATGAGGTGACTTCCATTGGTTCCAATGCATTTTATAATTGCTATAATCTTTTATCCCTTACAATTCCTGCCGGAATTACATCTATCAGCAATGATGCATTTTACGGATGCAGCAATCTGGAAGAATTTTCTGTAGATGAGAATAACATGTATTATGCTGCGCTGGATGGTGTGCTTCTGAATTACGACAAGGATACATTGATTGCTTATCCTTATGGCCGTTGGGAGGAGAATTATACGGTTCCTTCCAGTGTAACTGCCATTGAATCCAATGCCTTTTCCAGCAATTATCTGGACATGGTGACCATTTCCAATCAGGCATGTACGATGGATTCCAGTGCCATTCATCGTGATATCATTCTCTGCGGCTATACCGGAAGCAGCACTGAAAAATATGCCTATGATTACAATCGTTATTTCTGTGATATCGAAACAGGTATTGTCACTCTGCGTGGTACATGCGGTGAAAATCTGGTTTATGAGCTGACAGAAATGGGCGTTCTGACCATTTCCGGTACAGGCAAAATGGACAGCTATGCTTTTTCAAGAAACAGCAATATCCAAACGGTTATCATAGAAAGCGGAGCAGAATCCATTGGCTATGATGCCTTTTATAATTGTTACAATCTTTCGTCCATTACGATTCCCGAAACCGTTACAGCCATTGAATCTTACGCTTTTGAAAATTGTCGCTCTCTGAAGGAGATTCATATACCATCCAGTGTAAAAGAAATTGATTTCAGAGCATTTGAAGACTGTTATGCACTTGAAACGATTTCCTTATCGGAAGGACTGGAAAAGATCGAAGATGGTGCTTTTTACAATTGCAGCAGTCTGAAAGTCCTTGAAATTCCGGCAAGTGTGGTAGCCATTGGAGAAGATGTGTTCAAATGGTGCTATAATTTAGAGGCAATTACAGTTTGTGATGGCAATATCAATTATGCTGCTGTGGATGGCGTCCTGTTTGACCAGACCATTACGACGCTGCTTGTTTATCCGGAGGGCAGACAGGATACAGAATACACTCTTCCGGAAACGGTTTCCTATATTGGCAGCAATGGACTGAACAATTCAAATCTTGAGAAAGTGACCATTCTCCATTCGGAATGTACATTTGCGAATGCTTCGGATACGATCTCAGACGATGCGATTATTTACGGTAAGGAGCACTCAACGGCTCAGAGCTATGCCTATCAATTTGGCAAGAGATTCTGCATCATCGGCACAGATCAGGTGCTTCAGCAGGGTGCCTGCGGAGATAATCTTACATACGATATAACAGACGGTGTTCTTACCATATCTGGTACAGGTGTCATGTATGATGATCCCATGTTTCAGAGAAATAAGCTCATTACCAAGGTTGTGATAGAAGAAGGTGTAACCTCTATCGGGAAAAATGCATTCTATGAATGCAGCAATATTTCGGAAGTTTCGATTGCTTCCACTGTGGAAACCATCCATGATGAGGCGTTTGGCTGGTGTTCATCTATGGTCAGCATTTCCATTCCTGCCGGAGTAAAAACCATCGGAGATCAGGTCTTTATTCATTGCGGTTCGCTTGAAGCAATTGATGTGGAACAGAGCAATGCCAATTACACTTCTGTTGACGGTGTTTTGCTGGATAAGGCAATGCAGGAACTGATCTGGTATCCGGAAAACAGAGCAGCAACGGAATACACCATTCCGGACAGTGTAACCCATATCAATGATTATGCTTTCTACAGAAGCAATCTGGTTTCCATTTCAGTTCCTGAAAGCGTGACTTACTTTGGATACTATGCTTTTTATGAGTGCTATAATCTGGAGACCATTAACTTCCCGTCTTCACTGGTTACCATCGGAAATTCAGCATTTTATAGCTGCTGGTCTCTGCGTTCTGAGATTGTGCTGTCGGATGGTATAAAAACCATTGGTGACAGTGCGTTCTATGGATGCAGCAAAATCAAAATAGCGGTTCTGCCTGAAAGCGTCACACGAATCGATTATCAGGCGTTCTATGATTGTTACAATCTGGAAAAGATTACAATTCAGAATTCCGACTGTAAAATTTACGAAGCATCTACTACCATAAATGCAAAAGCTGTGATCTGCGGCCATCAGCCTTCGACAGCTTATGACTATGCATTTGCCAACGGAAGAAAATTCCAGAATCTTGAAACGGATGAAATTACACAAAAGGGAAAATGCGGACCGAATCTGACATATGAGATCAAGGATTCTGTACTTACGATTTCAGGTACCGGTGAGATGTATGACCATCCGCAATTTGCCTATAACGATGATATTACCTCTGTTGTTATAGAAGAAGGGGTTACCTCCATCGGTGAGGATGCCTTTAATGACTGTGATGGTATTATTTCTGTTGAGCTTCCGGAAAGTATGGTTGTAATTGCTTCCTATGCGTTCAGCGGTTGCAGCAATATGAAGAACATTCATCTTCCGGATGGTATCCTGCGAATCGGTTCAAATGCATTTAACAGCTGCCGTTCTCTTGAGGAAATTGTTCTTCCCCAGAATCTGAAAGAACTGAGCGGATACATTTTCTCCAGTTGCAGCAGTCTGACTTCTGTTCAGGTTCCTGAGGGAATCAAGAAAATTGGCACCAATGCTTTCAATTGGTGTTCGTCCATGACTTCTGTTGCACTTCCTGAAAGCCTTACCAAAATTGAATCCGGTGCATTCAGCTACTGTTCTGCGCTTGCATCCGTTACCATTCCTGAATCGGTAACAGATATTGGAGACAGTGCATTTTTGGAATGCAGCAGTTTGACTTCTGTTACGATTCCTGCGAATACCAGCCGGATCGGAGAAAGAGCATTTGGTTACTGTTCTGCATTGACTGCCATTGAAGTAGATGCAGCCAATACCAGTTATATGTCTTCCGATGGTGTTCTGTATGACTTTACAAAGACCAGTCTCCTTGCTTATCCATCGGGAAAAATTGATGCAGCCTTTACAGTACCTGAGCATGTTTCTACGATCGGCAGTTATGCATTCTGCGGCAACAACTGTATTACAGACCTTACCTTGGGTACAAATGTAAAGGTGATTGAAGATCATGCCGTATCAGACTGCAAAATTCTTGCAAATGTTACGGTAGAAAATGCGGATTGTATCTTCGGTTCATACACGGAGGATGAAATTTATACCAATGTGCTGAGCGCAGGTATGATTACAGGCTATGCAGGCTCTACTGCTGAGCAGTATGCTTATCTGGCAGAGATTCTGTTTCAGAATATCGAAACAGGGGAAAAGATTTTAAGAGGCTCCTGTGGAAAGAATACAGAATATACCATTCAGGACGGCGTATTGACCCTTACAGGAACAGGCAGTGTTACAGATTCGTTTCATGATCATGAAGATGTGACTTCAGTTGTAATTGGTGAGGGAATCACTTCCATTGGCAGCTATATACTGAGCGATCTGACCCATCTCCAGTCTATTGTGGTGGATGAAAAGAATCCGAATCTATGTGTGGATCATGATGTGATTTATACAAAGGATATGACAGAGCTGATTTTCTATCCGCCCTATAAAACGGATTTGGAATTTGTGATTCCTGATACAGTTGAAAAAGTACATGACATTCATTCTGAATTTCTGGAAAAGATCACATTGGGTGCAAATGTGAACTGTAAATATTATTATAATGAAGATGATTCCGATTTCTACTATTCCTGTAATATTTACGGCTCCAATCTGAAAGCATTTGTTGTTTCTGAGAAAAATGAAAACCTGAAGGTAATCGATGGAATCTTGTACAATGCAGAAATCACACAGATTATCTCTGTTCCGAATGCAGTAACCGGAGACATAGAAATACCGGATTCTGTCACAGCATTGTATGGCTATGAGTTTTATGAACGTAAAAATATCACATCTGTGAAGCTTCCTGCATCCATTACGGAGATTCCATATGCTCTTTTTTCGGGCTGTAAAGGTCTGACAAATGTTACAATTCCTGAAACTGTAGTCTATATCTATGGCAGTGCATTTTCCGGTTCCGGCATTGAGGAAATTGTCATTCCGGAGCAGGTTCAGAGTATAGGGGAATGGTGCTTTGCCAATTGTGCAGATCTGAAAAAGATTACATTCCTGAGTCCGGAAACAAAAATTGTCGGTTTTGAATATACATCGGATGATATGACGGATTATGAGGATGTTTCGTTTTCTGTAATCAACAATTTCTGTCAGTTTGGTGTATATGATGAGGAGAAGGATGAGTATATTCAAGACATTCAGTATCGTTATGATGGTGTAATATGCGCACCGACAAATTCTGTTGCAGAAAGATACGCAGCACATTGGAATTATACATTCTCGCCTTACAATAGCGGCGATACGCAGCTTACTGTGAATGTAAGCACGCTGACGATGGCACCGGATGAAACATTTTCTGTTACAGCCAATCAGGCAAATGTTACATTTGCCTCCAGTGATGAAAATGTGGCTGTTGTGAGCGAAGATGGTGTGATTCAGGCAATTGGCTATGGTACAGCCATCATAACAGTTACAGGAGAATCTGGTCAGAAAGTCAATATTGTTGTTACAGTTCCCCATGCAGTTACAGAAACCACTTCACAAACGACTGCGACATCGGTTACAACCACTACGGTTACAACGGGTTCTGTTTCTACTGCAACGGCTGAATCATCTGAAACTACGGCTTCAACCACACAGTCATCAACCACTGGTTCAACAGCTTCTACGACCGCAACATCTGCGACAACTACCAAAACCACGTCTTCTACCACAAGTACAACTCAGACCATTCAGGTGATTGATATCAGCAGCACGAAAACAGAAACTGTGCATGTAAATGAGCCGGTTCGTCTGGATTGCAATGTAAAGGGATATGAAGATGGCTTTACATGGACAAGCAGTGATCCGGATATTGCAACGGTTAACGAAGAGGGTGTAGTTACCACGCTGCGTGCAGGTGATGTTACCATTACAGCTACAGATGCTGACGGAAACACCTATACAATTACGCTGGTTGTTGCAGCGGACTTGCAGGGTGATGTAAATCAGGACGGCAACATTGATATCAGTGATGCCAGTGCAGTTCTGAGTCTGTATGCAAAACAGGCAGCCGGACTTCCTGTAGATGAATATACAGAGACGCAGAAGGCAGCAGCAGATGTCAACGGCGATGGTTCTGTTGACATTTCGGATGCATCCGCCATTCTGAGCTATTATGCACAGAATGCTGCCGGACTGAATCCCACATGGGATGCGATTTTAAAGAAATAAATAAGAAATTTTTCTGAAAGGAAATGTCGCCGTAGATGGATTCTATGGCGGCATTTTCGTTTTGCCGGGCTTTGATTTATCCCAAAGATAACATGAAGGATACTTGTTCCTTAACGCAATATATCTTATAATAAAGTAAAGAAATCAGAAGAGAAAGAGGTTGTAGTATGAGAAAAGTGAAACAAGTTTTTTCATGGATGGTATGCGGTGTTTTGTGTCTGAATGGTCTGACAAATATGGGTTCTGTCTTTTCGGAAGCAGAGATAACGGTACTGGCAGCGGAAACGGCTTCTGGCACCTGCGGAGAAAATCTGACATGGACGTTGGAGGATGGTCTTTTGACAATTTCCGGAACTGGGGAAATGGCAGACTATACTTCTGAATCACCTGAGTGGATTTTTTATTCTGATAAAATTACTTCTATTCAAATAGAAGACGGTGTAGAAAATATTGGAAATTATGCATTTGGTGAAAAATTAGTCCCGTACAGTTTTACCAGTGTCATCATTCCGGGAAGTGTGACAAGCATTGGAAAAGGTGCGTTTTACCATGACAGCTGCCTGGAAAACCTTGTACTTTCCAATGGTGTAACAAGCATTGGAATGTTGGCATTTTCTGGATGCAGCAGCTTGACCAGCCTTGAAATTCCGGAAAGTGTGACAAGTATTGAGGACTGTGCATTTGCCGGATGCAGTGGCTTGAAAGACCTTATCCTTTCCAATGGTGTGACAAATATTGGAAAGTATGCATTTTCCGAATGCAGCGGCTTGACCAGCCTTGAAATTCCGGAAAGTGTAACAAGTATTGGGGAACGTGCATTTGAACAGGACAGCAGCTTGGAAAACCTTATACTTTCCAATGGTGTTACAAATATTGGAAAGTATGCATTTTACGATTGCAGTGGTTTGACCAGCCTTGACATTCCGGAAAGTGTGACAAGTATTGAGGACTCTGCATTTTCTGGATGCAGTGGCTTGGAAAACATTACGCTTTCAAATGGCGTTGAGAAAATTGGCGATGGTGCATTTTTCCGATGCAGCGGTTTGAATAGCGTAGTAATTCCAGACAGTGTGACAAATATCGGGAAGGATGCATTTCTTGCGTGTGAAAATTTAAAAAGTGCTGTACTTTCAAATAGCATGACGGATATTGGAGAGAACGTTTTTGCTGGATGCATCAGCTTGGAAAGTGTTACAATTCCGGTCAATGTGACAGATATCAGGGAGGGTGCCTTTAATGGGTGCAGCAGTTTGGAAAGTGTTACGATTCCGGTTCATGTGACAGATATTGGAGAAAGAGCCTTTAATGGATGCAGCAGCTTGAAAACGGTTTACTATGCCGGAAACAAAGAAGAATGGAGCCAGATTTCCTTTGGAAATAATAATGTTGCACTGCTGAGTGCAGATATTTATTATGGTGATGCATCTGACTCATCCGACACCTGCGGAGAAAATCTGACATGGACGTTGGAAGACGGCCTTTTGACAATTTCCGGAACCGGAGCAATGACAGATTTTCCTGTGACTGACATTCCATGGAATACTTTTGAAATTACTTCTGTTCAGATAGAAGATGGCGTAACATCTATTGGAAATTACGCCCTTTATTCCTGTCATAATCTTACTTCTGTTACCCTTCCGGATAGTGTAACAAGCATTGGAAATTCAGCATTTTCCGGATGCAGCGGTCTGACCAGCATTGCAATTCCGAACAGTGTAACCAATATTGAAGATTGGGCATTTTTCGGATGCAGCGGTTTGACCAATATTGTAATTCCGAACAGTGTGACAAATATGGGTCAGTATGTTTTTAGCGGCTGTACTGGTCTGACAAATATCATCATTCCGGATGGTATAGCAAGTATTGATGATTATGCATTTGCGAACTGCAAGAACCTGACAAACATTGTAATTCCGGTCAGTGTGACAGATATTGGAGTGTGCGCTTTTTATGGTTGCAGCAGCTTGAAAACTGTTTTGTATGCTGGGACGGAAGAAGCATGGAGTCAGATTTCCATTGGCGATAATGATGAATTGCTGAATGCAGAGATTCATTACAATGCGTTGGGCGGCACCTGCGGAGAAAATGTAACATGGATGTTGGAAAATGGTCTTTTGACAATCTCTGGAACCGGAGCAATGGCAGACTATTTTTATTCGAACTATGCGCCGTGGTTTTCTTTTCGTGATGAAATCACCGCAGTTAAGGTGGAAGGCGATATAACAAGTATTGGAAATTTTGCATTTTATGATTGTAACAATCTGACAGATATTACGATTCCGGATGGTGTAATCAGTGTCGGTGAGCACGCAATGTATGGATGTGATTGCTTGACTGGTGTCACGCTCCCGGATTCTGTAACAAGCATTGGAAACTATGCATTTTATGAATGCATAAACTTAGAAAATTTCACGATTCCAAGCAAAATAACATATATTGGAGATCATGCCCTTTATAAGTGTGAAAGCTTGACCGGCAGTCTTACAATTCCAAGTGGTGTGGAAATTATTTGTGAAGGAGCATTTGCGTTTTGCCAAAAATTGAGCCATATCACAATATCGTACGGTGTAACAACTATTAATAAAAAAGCATTTTTGTGGTGCAGCGGCTTGACAGGCATTGAAATTCCGGATAGTGTGACCAGCATTGGCAGTTCAGCATTTGCCTATTGTGGCCAATTGACCAACCTTGAGATTCCGGACAGTGTGACCAGTATTGAAGCCATGGTATTTTCGGAATGCAGCAGTTTGACCGATATTGTAATTCCGGACAGTGTGACCAGCATTGGAGGTTCGGCATTTTCCAGATGCAGGAGTTTAACCAGCGTTGAAATTCCGGACAGTGTAACCAACATTGGAGATTCGGCTTTTTTCGCATGCAGCGGTTTGACCGGTATTGTAATTCCAACCAGTGTGACGGATATTGGAAAGGCAGCTTTTGAAGAATGTGCCAGTCTGCAAACTGTTCGTTACGCCGGAACGGAAGAAGCATGGAGCCAAATTTCTATTGCTGCTGATAATGATGCATTGCTTAACGCTTCTATATTTTATAATACATCTGGTTTGCTTGAGATTGGTGATGTGAGTGAGGACGGCAATATTGATATCAGTGATGCCAGTGCAGTTCTGAGCCTGTATGCAAAACAGGCAGCCGGACTTTCTGTAGATGAATATACAGAGATGCAGAAAGCGGCAGCAGATGTTAACGGCGATGGTTCTGTTGATATTTCGGATGCATCTGCTATTCTGAGCTATTATGCACAGAATGCTGCGGGACTGAATCCCACATGGGATGCTATATTAAAGAAGTAAAAAAGAAAATTTTCTGAAGAGAAGGGGCTGCTGCAAAGTATAAATTTGCAGCAGCCTTTGATTTTTTTGCTTTTTAAATGGAAGGTCATCCAAAATATATTTTTTATTGAAAGTTACGCATTCATCAAACAAGTGTCTTGACAGGGCGGACAAAATATGATATGATAAGTAACAGCTTGTAAATTTCCTGCAATTTTTTGTGCAATTTGCAGCGAAAAAATATTTGAAAGGGTGTGGAACTCCACATGGAACAACTGAACTCTATCATTACAACGATTGATGACTGGGTATGGGGCATTCCGCTGATTGTGCTGATTATGGCATGCGGTATTCTTCTGACCATTCGAGGCAGGGGACTTCAGTTCCGTCATTTGGGCAAAGCCTTAAAATTCATGGTGAAAAATGAAAAAGGCGGAGAGGGCGAAGTCAGCAGCTTTGGTGCACTTTGTACAGCATTATCTGCAACCATCGGAACGGGCAATATTGTTGGTGTTGCGACTGCCATTGCAGCAGGCGGACCCGGTGCCTTATTCTGGATGCTTGTTGCTGCATTATTTGGTATGGCTACCAAATATACAGAAGGATTTTTGGCAATCAAGTACCGTACAGTAGATGCTGAGGGACATTATCTGGGCGGTCCGTTTTACTACATAGAAAATGGTATGGGTGCCCGCTGGAAGTGGCTTGCAAAATTGTTTGCCGTTTTTGGTGTACTGGCTGGTCTGCTGGGCATTGGTACAATTACACAGGTAAATGGCATTACATCTGCTGTAAATAATTTCTTTACATCCAATGTTGTACTGACCATTGGCGATCATGATATTACGCTGGCAACCATCATTGCAGGTGTTATGGTAACAGCAGCGGCTGCCTTGGTAATTATCGGCGGCATTCAGCGTATTTCCCAAGTATCACAAATTGTGGTTCCGTTTATGGCGGTACTGTATATCCTGTTCAGTTTGCTGCTGATTATCCTGAATATTACGAAGGTTCCGGCAGCTGTAGTTGAAATTGTTCGCAGTGCATTCGGTATGGATGCAGTTGCAGGCGGTGCATTAGGCTCTATGATGGTTGCCATGCAGAAGGGTGTTGCACGAGGCATCTTCTCAAATGAAGCGGGTCTTGGCTCTGCGCCCATTGCAGCAGCTGCTGCACAAACAAAGGAACCGGTGCGTCAGGGTCTGGTTACAATGACCGGTACATTTATTGATACAATTATTGTATGTACTATGACTGGTTTGTCTATTGTAATTTCCGGTGCATGGAAGCCGGAACTGGGTCTGGAAGGTGTTGAGATTACAACAGCTGCATTTCAGAGTGGTCTGCCGTTTCCGTCTCAGGTTTCTGCGTTTGTTCTGATGATTTGTCTGATTTTCTTTGCCTTTACAACCATTCTGGGATGGAGTTACTATTCTGAACGCTGTCTGGCATATCTGACGGGAGCGAAAAGGGGCGTAACTACTGCTTATCGCTGGCTATATATCGTAGCCGTATTCATCGGTCCGTATCTGACGGTTGAGGCTGTCTGGAATATTGCCGATATTTTCAATGGTCTGATGGCATTGCCGAATATTATTGCATTGATTGTTTTGTCAGGTGTTATGGCAAAGGAATCCAAATCTTATCTATCCAGAAATAAGCTGGGAGCAAAAGTAAGCTAAATAAAATGAAAAGGGCTGTTGCAGAGTTTTCATCTACAACAGTCCTTTTTTATTTTGATTTATAAAACAAGTATATTGCTCCTCTGGTAGGGATGAGGTGAGCAGCATGTGGAGAGAGCATCATTATTTTACAGGAAAAGTAATGCTGCCGGCAGGGATTTCCACATCGGTGGGCAGTGTGAAGGTCTGGTCGCCGATCTGAACAAAATCGACTTGGGAGACATCAATGATGATATGATCCATGTTATCATACATATTTTCATAAACCGTTCCATCTTTCATATAAATGGAGCAGGTATCGGGATAATACAGTGTGCTGTCATAGGTTTCATCGTATTGAATGCCAAATAGAGAAAGGGTAATCTGATCTAAGTCACAGTAGTAAAAGCGTTCGTTTTCTTCGCTGTACCATGAAATTTTTGTCGGCTCAGAAAGCAGGGGAATGGGTTCATAGGTTGTGGTCAAAGTGAGATCGGGGAATTCCCACGTACCGCAGAGTTTGATATCTGCTTCGCCGTATTTATTCCATATGCCCATATTTTCAAAAGTAATGGATTGAATCATTTCCCATGTGAAATTGTGAGAATAGTTCATTTCATAGATGAAATCTCTTTGATTGGGCGTTTGGGAATCATAGGGGAGAAATGTGATACCGCCGTTCCATGCTCCGGTGTTACCCATCCAGTTTATATCAGGAATACATTTTTCAAAATCATAACGTTCCTCATCCAGAACCGTATCAGACGGTGCAATGATACGTCCGAAGAGATACACCTGTTTATTGTCGGAGATATATCCAAGCAATGTCAGTGTGGTATTACCGCTGACAGCAGATCGTCCCAGTTCATGATAATAATCATCATAGATACGTGCTTCATCGGTACTGCTGCACAGAATATCTGTGTTTCTGCCATTCTGTGTAAAGTAGGTATCTGCCTGCTTGCGGACATTGACGGTAATGCCGTATGCAGTAACACCCAGCGCAGCAATTCCGATGACAACAGCAGTAAGAACTGGAATCAGGTGTACCGGACGGCGGCGCAGCTGGGGTGTCATTTCCGGCTGTGCTTTCATACAGGTGCTGATGATTTTTTCTTCCAGCTGTTCACTGGTTTTCAGTTGGTTGAATGCGTTTTGGTAACGTCTTTTCATAAAGCATCTCCTTTTTGTTCGAGTGCGGATTTCAGCTTACTGCGTGCCCGGGCAATGCGTTTGGCAGCGGCACTTTCGCTGATGCCAAGAATGGATGCAATTTCCCGTATGGAGTAGGATTCGAAATAATAGAGATGAAGCGGTGTCCGATAGCATTCTTTTAAAGAGAGAACCGCTTCCATCAGGCTGCTGTCGGGCAGACAGTCCGGTGCAGGAATGGTTTCGGATAGTTCTGTCCGCTGTCTGCGCCAGACGCTTTTTAGCTGATTTTTGCAGCGGTTGATGGTTGTGCGAATGAGCCATGCAGTTTCATGTGCATCCGATTGCAGCTGCGGACGTTTTTGATAGTAGGTGAGAAATACATCTTGCACAATATCTTCTGCTTCTGTCATGTTTTTCATGTAAGTGAAAGCAAGCTTGGCAAGTGACTGCGTATGTGTTTCCACAAGTTCGATGAAATGTTGCTGAAAGTATTCTGTGTCCATCCTGTTTCCTCCTTTCACTCTATATACAATTGAGGCGGCTTATTTTGGACAAGAAAATAAAAAAACTCGAGCTGTTGCCAGCTCGAGGAAACGGTATGAAATTACATCAGAAATTCGCGGGGATTCTGTTCATTGATGGAAAGTACCTGAAGTTCATCACGGAAATCACTGATGAGTACGCCTTCTATACACGCACCGCTGCAAAAGCCCAGCATGGAGGGATAGCCGTCATCATCCAGATAAAATACAGAGCTTCCGTTTTCCGTGCGGACACCCATATCATATACATAGCCTTCATAGAAAAAACGAATCAGCAAATTCTGCCCCCGGTGCTTGCGCATCAGATCCATGAGAGAAGTTGTTTTACAGGGCACCGGCTCCCAATCATATACGTCAAAGGGATGCATAAAAATCCTCCTTCATCCAAAATATAGAATAGTATAGCATATTTTTCCGCAGATTGCAAGAATTTTTTTCGGTCCAGCAGTTTTTTGCAAAAAAATGCTGGCAGGGTCCAGG
>JBJERF010000089.1:0-3701 GCA_051882115.1 Ruminococcus sp.
TTGAATTTTTTCGATTTGCTGCCGTTTTGGCATACATTCTTTTCAGAACTCGGTTTTAACATAATTGTTTCGCCCGACTCCGATCGGGAACTATATGTTAAAGGTCAAAACACGATTACCTCAGATACGATATGTTATCCTGCAAAGCTGATGCATGGTCATCTTGAGTGGTTGATCCGAGAGCAGCCGGATGCCATATTCTATCCGGATATGAGTTATAACATAGACGAGAAGCTGGGCGTGGATCACTATAATTGCCCTGTTGTAGCCTATTACCCGCAAGTGCTGAAAATGAATATGCCTTCGCTTGCGGAAATACCGTTCATCTGCGATTTTATCAGTATTTCCGACAAGAAACAGTTTGAAAGGCGTATTGCAGATATTCTGCAGCGATATTTCCATAAATTCAGCACAAGAGAGATTCACAATGCGTCTGCGGCTGCTTTTATAGAATATGACAGCTACAGAAAAGCAGTGCGTGAGCAAGCCGCTGAGTATGTAGCAAAGGCGAAAGAGAACAACATGCCCGTAATTGTTTTGTGTGGTCGTCCATACCATCTTGATCCTGAAGTCAATCATGGTATTGATAAACTCCTATGCGAGCTTGGCAGTGTTGTAATAACTGAAGATGCAATCAGCGGGATCATCGCTCCGTTTGAAACCGGCGTCCGCAATCAGTGGACATATCACGCACGCATGTATTCTGCCGCAAAATATATTGCGGAGACAGATATAACAGAAGATATGCATCTTGTTCAACTGGTATCCTTTGGTTGTGGTGTTGATGCGATTACTACAGATGAGGTACGATCAATTTTGGAAGAGCATGGGCGTGACTACACGCAGATAAAAATCGATGAAATATCTAATATGGGAGCAGTAACCATCCGAATGAGAAGTCTGCTTGCAATGTTGGAAGAAAAAAGGAGAGCAAAATCATGACGTCGCCCTATTTGTATATTCTATGCGCTCTTTCAGCGTATCTCTTTGGAAGCATCAACCCGGCGATCATACTTTCAAAACTTGTTTATCACTGTGATATTCGCACGCTCGGCAGCGGCAATCCCGGCTTTACGAATTTCAAACGGGTTTTCGGAGGCAGATACGCATGGCTTGTTTTCTTCCTCGATATTTTCAAGGGTGTGCTGCTTTGCCTGATTTTCTGCCCGATTTTCAATAAATATACGGGATCGTATCAGCTTGGCGCTGCATTCACAGGGCTTTTTGCCATGATTGGGCATTCCTTTCCGGTTTGGTATCATTTCAAAGGCGGAAAGGGGTTCCTTGTCGGTGCAGCCACGATATGGTTCATCGACTGGCGTGCAGGACTTGTGGCTCTGATTGTAATGCTGCTTCTGTTATTTGGCACAAAGTATATGTCTCTATCTGTAATGATTGCAGCATTGACTTGCCCAATAACGCTGCTATTGATCGGCACCGACTGCTTGGCAGTCGTTTGGCTCTGCTTGGCCGGAGTCTGTCTGATGATTGTGCGGCATACAGGAAACATTAAACGGTTACTGCGTGGAACGGAAGCAAAATTTAATTTATTTGATAAAGAGAAAAAGTCTTGATGCATATGAGAGACCTACTGGTTATTCTACACAGGTTCGTTCACCTGTTGTCGCTCCAACATACTCCAATTTAATTGCTTTCATATCACCATTTAGGGAAGCTCTGAATAAATCCGCTGAGCGCCGCCGCTGATTTGTTCAGAGCTTCCTTAGAATCCTATCCGAATAGCTTACAGGGGCGCTGCCAATCAGATGCCCCAACTCTGACTGTCGATTTGTTTTCACAGCAGCCTTGCTCTCCACGGCGATAGTGGCAATGAGAATCATGGCGTAATCAGAAAGTCAGTCCTACACAGCAGATATCCATATTGAATACATAAGATAATTCTTTTTCGTGGTACATCCACTGCTGTTTTTTTGGCAACGATCACATTTCATTTTTCTTATGCAAATCTAAGCTTCAGGTGCGAAAATAAAAAATAAAATTGCTCTTTCACGTGCAAGCCATAGAATCGTCACATTTGTATGGTATTATGTTAAAATGGAATTGTCTTTTCAAAGGAGGAGACTATGAAGCTGCTTTATGCGGAGGATGAACGCTCGCTTTCTGAAGCGGTGGTGGACATTCTGACTTATCACAAATATATTGTCGATGCCGTGTATAACGGCGAGGACGCTTACGATTATGCGCTGGCCGGCGATTATGACGGGATCATTCTGGATATTATGATGCCCAAGCGGGACGGAATCGAGGTTCTCTCCGCCCTGCGAAAAAACGGCTGCAAAACGCCGATCCTGCTTCTTACGGCAAAGACGCAGGTGGATGACCGCATTCGGGGGTTGGATGCCGGGGCGGACGACTACCTTCCAAAGCCCTTTGATATGGGGGAACTTCTGGCCCGTGTCCGCGCCATGCTGCGGCGGCGGGAGGAATTTCACCCGGATCTGCTTTCCTTTGGGGATTTGACGCTGAATATCCAGTCAGGCACTCTGTCCTGCCGGGATATGGAATTTGTGCTGCCCAAGCAGGAATATCGTCTGATGGAGCAGCTGATGCAGAATCACAATATCTTTCTCTCCTCTGAGGATTTGCTGATCAAAGCCTGGGGTTATGATGCGGAAACGGATGTCAATAGTGTTTGGCTCTATATTTCCTACCTTCGCAAACGGCTTACCGCTATGAACTCATTGGTAGAGATTGTATCAAAGCGCAATATCGGCTACCGTTTGGAGATGCCTCTATGAAGAAAACACTGAGGAAGAAGTTTATTCTTTTTGCCATGTCCGCTGTCACTGTCCTGCTGGTGGTGCTGATTGGAGCAATCAACGGATTCAGCTGGATCATTCTCGACCGGCAATCTGACGACATACTGCACACCCTTGTCAGCGGGGATGAGAAATTCCCGCAAATGGAGTTCCGGGATCCGAAACCCTTTGCACCACCTATGAATATGGATACGATCCAATCCGCCCGTTTTTTCACTGTCCTCACCGATCAAAACGGAAAGGTTTTGGATGTCAATATCGATCAGATCTCCTCCGTCAGCACGGAACAGGCAGCGCAATATGCCGCGCAGATCACCGATGTTTCCGGGAAAATCGACGGATACAAGTATGAAGTAAAACAGTTCGGACCAGACCGCTTGATTTTCTTTATCGATACATCCAATCAGCTCAGTACCTTTGTGATGATACTCAGTGTTTCCACTGCCATTGCATTCCTGTGCTGGCTTTTGATTTTGCTGTTTGTGGTTTTACTTTCCAAACATGCGGTTCGTCCCATTCTGGCGGGGATCGAGAAGCAAAAGCAGTTCATCACCAACGCCGGACATGAGCTGAAAACGCCCCTTGCCATCATTCAGTCCAACAATGATGCCGCAACGCTGATTTACGGAGAAAGCAAATACAGCAGGAACATCCGGACGCAGATCCAGCGGCTGAATGTGCTGATGACGAATCTTCTGACTCTGACCAGGCTGGACGAGGAAACGATGCTGCCTACGGAGCGTGTTGATATCAGCGAGCTGATATGCGGGATGCTGTCTGTCTGTGAAGACGGTGTGGCGGAAAAGAAAATCGCCTTCTCATCCAGCATACAGCCTCACGTTTTCCTGCGGGTACACCGGGATACGTTTTCTCAGATGATCTCGATTCTGCTTGACAATGCAGTAAAGTACACACCGGAAG
>JBJERF010000090.1:0-4081 GCA_051882115.1 Ruminococcus sp.
AAACTGCTGGACCGAAAAAAATTCTTACTTATGAAAAGTAAATGCTGTTGCCCTGTATACCCCATACGCCACTATTGACAAATACAGGCACAGGATTTATAATAATCGTAACGGGATTCTGTATGAGTATGAACCCCATAAAAGGAGGAATCTGTTCCATGGAAGAAACAATGAAGAAAAAATTGATTTTCAGCGGCATTCAGCCCACCGGTACTTTCACGCTGGGAAACTATATCGGCGCAATTCGCAACTGGGGTCCGCTTCAGGATGAATATAACTGCATCTATTGTGTCGTGGATATGCATGCCATTACCGTCCGTCAGGAACCGGCAAAGCTGCGTCAGAATACACTTCAGGCATATGCCCTACTCCTTGCCTGCGGCATTGATCTGGAAAAATCCATTCTGTTTATCCAGAGCCATGTAAAAACACATGCAGAACTGAGCTGGATTCTGGGCTGCAACACCCCATTCGGTGAGCTGTCCCGTATGACTCAGTTCAAGGACAAAAGCGCACGTCATGCAGACGATGTGAACGCCGGTCTGTTTACTTATCCGGTACTGATGGCTGCGGATATTCTTGCCTATAACGCAGATCTGGTTCCTGTAGGCGTTGACCAGAAGCAGCATCTGGAACTGGCAAGAAACATTGCACAACGTTTCAATCAGCGTTACGGCGATTTCTTTACCCTGCCGGAACCGTATATTCCGCCGGTGGGCGCAAAGGTCATGTCCCTTCAGGATCCTACGAAGAAAATGTCCAAGTCCGATGACAACCCCAATGCATGTATTCTCATTCTGGATGATAAGGATACCATCATCCGTAAGTGCAAGCGTGCTGTGACAGACAGTGATACTGTGGTACGCTATGGGGAAGGCAAGGATGGCATCAATAACCTGATGACCATCTATTCCAGCATCACCGGAAAGGACTATGCTGCCATTGAAGCTGAATTCGATGGTAAGGGATACGGCGATTTCAAACTGGCTGTAGGGGAAACCATTGCCGACCATTTACAGCCCATGCAGGATGAATTCAAGCGTCTGTATGCAGATAAAGCCTATCTCAAGGAATGCTATACGACGAATGCACAAAAAGCACTGAGCTATTCCCAGCGCATTCTGAATAAGGTATACCGGAAGGTTGGCTTTGTGGACGCACGATAACAGCTTAGAGCCTGTTTAAGATCTGGAGACAGTCGGATTTTCGAGCAGATTTTCGTCCTGACGACGAACGTCCGACGCAGCAATACTGGGTGTATTGCAAGGAGGACGGGCTCAGTCAGGGCGGAAAGATGCCGAAAAGACGGCTGTTGGAAGATTTTAAACAGGCTCTTATACAAAGCGGCAGGGCATGGGCTCTGCCGCTGCTTTGACTGGAGGTTTTCAATATGGCAGCGTTTACGCAAAAGGATTTTTATAATATCCAGGATTTGATTGAAATTGTAGCTCTGCTCCGTCAGCCCGATGGCTGTCCCTGGGATCGGGAGCAAACCCATGCTTCTATCCGCATGGACTTTATTGAGGAAGTATATGAGGTCATTGAAGCCATTGACAAGGAAGATACTGCCTTGCTCCGGGAGGAATTGGGCGATGTGCTGCTTCAGGTGGTTTTCCATACCCAGATTGAACGGGAAGCCGGTCATTTCAATCTGGACGATGTGTGCGATGAGGTCTGCAAAAAAATGATTATCCGTCATCCTCATGTATTCGGATCCGTTACAGTTTCCGGAACCGGAGAGGTTCTGAAAAATTGGGAAGCCATCAAACAGCAGACCAAGGGACAAACTACCTATACGGAAACACTGGAAAGTGTGGCTGTCTCTCTGCCGGCATTGCTTCGTGCCCAAAAAGTAGGAAAACGTGCAGCAAAATCCGGCATGGACTTTGCGGATACAGATGCTGCTTTGAAAAATATTTACGATGAAGTGGCTGAACTGGAAGCAGCTGCGGCAGCCAAAGATCCGGATCAGATGGCGGACGAGCTGGGAGATGTTCTGTTTTCCTGTGTAAATGCTGCACGGAAAATGGGACTGAATTCCGAGCAGTGCCTGACGGCTGCTACAGAAAAATTTATACGCCGGTTTGCTGCCGTTGAAGCAGAGGTTCGGCAGCAAGGCAAAACCATGGACGATTTTACAACACAGGAGCTTGATGCAATCTGGAACCGTATCAAGCACAATCCATAACAGGAGGATTTCTATGCGGCTGGATAAATATTTAAAGGTCTCCCGCTTAATCAAAAGACGCACGGTTGCAAATGAAGCATGCGATGCGGAGAAAATTATGGTCAACGGCAAAATCGCACGGGCATCCTATGATGTCAAGGTGGATGATGTCATTGAAATCAACATGGGTCAAAAGGTACTCAAGGTACGTGTGACAAAGGTTACGGAATATGTCACCAAGGAAACGGCTTCTGATTTATATCAGGTTCTTTCCTGAGAACCAGACAAGCAAACGAGCTGCTGCCAGCTCGAACGCCCTATGACCCCCGCTTTCACTTTTTCATCATTTACAGTATACGAAGCCCCCTGCCAAGGGGCGATATACTTGTTTTGTAAAAAAAGAATAAAGAGGCTGTTGCAGATTGAAATGCTGCAACAGCCCCTTTTTCTTGTTTTCATTCATCCATTTCCATCATTGCAGCCAGCATGCGCTTTCTATAGGAAAATGCCTTGCTTCTGCAACGCTCAGCTCTGTCCAGTATGTACGCTCATGCAAGGATACTGCACCAAAGAGAATGAGGCCGATTAATATCAGCAGCAATAGGATGCAAATGACACGTTTTCGCATAATCACACTCACTTATCCTCACATTCTTCATTTGTTCGATACGATTTTGTAATAATAGTTTTTCATATTATAGCACAAAAAACCTGTATTGTCAATAGCATATTTCTAAAAATTTGAGTAAATGTGAATTTTACGAGCAATTGGCATGCATTGTTTTCAGCCGTTGGCTTATGCCTTTCAGTATCATCCTGCCTGTATAATGAAACAAAAAGATAACGCCGCAGCTTGATGCGCTGCGGCGTTATTCTTAATCATTCAGCTTTGCAGCTGGAATAGGGGTCATTAGCCGTTTGCACGGTCATACCACAGAGAGCCAACGATTGTCTTCAGAGACGGAATGATATCATCCCATTCCGGAGCCAGACCAGCAGCCTTCTGTGCATAGTATGTCAGGATGTTGGAAGCATCGCTGATTTCCAGCTTGCCAGCATCGCTGTTTGCACCAGCCGTGCTTTCTGTATCTACATCAGCCAGGAAGTATGCCAATGTCTCATAATCAGCATCTGCTCCATCCAGAAGCTTTGCTTCCAGACCTGCTGCGCTGTTCGCATAGTAGGTCAGTACCTTCGAAGCATCCGAAATATCTACATTTGCATCCAGGTTTGCATCGCCCTTTACGCCGATGTATACCAGAGAGGTTGCATCTGTCAGAGCTGCACCATTGTAGTATGCAGTTACATCGCCCTTATATACACCCTCATAAGCAGCTGTACCATCACGGCCTTCGAACAGAGCAGCCGGATTTGCACCATTGAAGTCAACCTTATCAGTGATATCGGTTTCTCTCAGAGAACCATTTTCCAGTGTCTCAACCAGCATGATGGACTCAAACAGGTCAGATGCCTTGAACTCTCTGTCATCTACAGAGAAGTAGAAGTGCGGTTCCTTAGCAGTTGCTACGATTGTGCTGGATACCGGCTCATCGCCTGTACCAGATACGCTGTTGCTGGAGCCAGATGTCTCAGTTGTAGTTGTGGTTGTAGTCGTTGTTGTTGTAGTTGTTGTAGTAGTTGTCGTGGTAGTTGTGGTTGTAGTTGTGGTAGTTGTAGTCGTTGTGGTGGTTGTGGTGGAAGTCATTGTGGTTGTAGTTGTGGTAGTTGTAGTTGTAGTCGTTGTTGTAGTCGTTGTGGTTGTAGTTGTAGTTGTAGTTGTTGTGGTTGTAGTGGTAGTTGTAGTCGTTGTGGTGGTTGTGGTTGTAGTCGTTGTTGTGGTGGTTGTGGTTGTAGTCGTTGTTGTGGTGGTCGTATCACTTGTGGTTGTGGTAGTAGTTGTTGTAGTTGTGTTGT
>JBJERF010000090.1:4181-4838 GCA_051882115.1 Ruminococcus sp.
CTGTATCCGTTGTTGTGGTGGTTGTTGTAGTTGTGTCGTCTGTATCCGTTGTTGTGGTGGTTGTTGTAGTTGTGTCGTCTGTATCCGTTGTTGTCGTTGTAGTGGTTGTGGTTGTGTCATCCGGAACAATTACATTGATGAAGCCATTTTCTGTAATCAGTGTAATGTCAACTTCATTGCCATCTACTGCTTCATTCTCGCCATCCTTGAATGTCAGCGGGAAGGAGTAGTAAGAACCATGCTCGTCATCGTGCTGGAGTGTCAGACCCAGAGATTCAGCCAGTGCCTTGATTGCATCAGCATCGCCTACTTTATAAGTCAGTTCAACCAGAGCGGAGTTATCAGCAGCTGTTACAGAACCATCTGCTACAGAAGCAGTTGCCTTCATAGCTTCCGGATTCAGCATAGATGTATTCAGACCGCTGTATGCGGAACCAATTGCACCATCTGCATCACTCAGCTGCGGCAGGAGATCGGTTTCCAGATCGATTACGAAGCCCTTTGTGCCCGGATCGTTCATTACATACGGAGCAACTGTTACAGAAGTACCTGCCTCTGTCCAGTACTCACCAGCATACCAGTTTACAGTATTTACGTCAATGTCGCCCATGATGATGTTGATGGAACCATTGACCAGATTGATTGCCTTCTGATTTT
>JBJERF010000090.1:4938-16481 GCA_051882115.1 Ruminococcus sp.
CAGATTGCAGGTAACAGTCATTGCTGCACCTGTAGACTTATCATAGCCCTCATAGGTCAGAACAGCGGAAGAGGTTGCTTCATCATATGCAACTTCCGGATAAACCCTTTCCGTTTCTGTTGAACCGTACTTTGTACGATCAAAGTAACAGCCACCCTTACCGTCTGAATACAGGGTTGCACCGTCCTGAGATTCACATGCATACGGCAGCAGGGTCTGCTGACAATTGGCCTTCTTATACATACCGCTTCTCTTATCCAGTACAGCCAGGCAGTGTATAGGATACAAAGCGTCAAATGATGTACCATCAGACAGAGTGACTGTGTACTGATCCACAGCTGTCATCTTATCCTGTACATTGTTGAAGTGGATGTACTTATAAGCGGAATTACCAGCTGAATCTACTGCATCCCATGCGAAGTTTACAGCATTGATGTAATCACTTTCCGGGAACTGTTCATTAGCAACAATATAGCCGCCTGCTGAGAATGTGTATGCACCCCCTGCAAGATCCTCTTTCGAAATTGTTACCGTGTCAGAACGTGCGTCTTTACTTGCATTGGTACGGATGGTAAACTGGAATTCCGGTACCGTAGCCGCTGCTGCACTGAACGATGCAGCCGGTAACGCAGAAATTGCCATAACCGCAGCAACAAATAAAGAACTGATCTTCTTTGTGCTTTTCTTCATATCTTCTTTTCCTTTCTTTGCAGTGTTCTGCAATCACATTAGTAAATGCTTCTATACGCACAACCCAACGGTTGACATATATACAATTTTTTATGCCTCAGGCGATACAGGCAGTTCCTTTACGATTTCTACAATATACTTCAGCAATACAGTAGTATCTGCAGCATTCAGCTTACCTTCTGCATCTGTGCAGCAGTTTGCATTTTTCATTGCCTGATCATTCAAAGTAATGCTGTTTGCCAGATACTTGTTCAGATATACAACGTCAACCAAGGAAACAATGCCGTCCAGATTGACATCGCCATACCGAACATCGGAAGGATCTGTTGTGGTTTTCGTTGTTGTTTCTGTTTCGCCTGTCTTTGTTGTAGTAGAAGTCGTTGTTGTTTCAGTAGGCTTTGTTGTAGTAGTGGTTCCGGTTGTAGCACCCGGAACGGTTACAGAGCCATTGGATACAGTAACTTCATATTCAACAACATTTTTGCTGGCGTCCACATAACCAGCCAGAATGGAGCTGTTTGTACCGCTTATATCCTCACGAGAAATCGGTACGATTTCAATGGGATATTCGCCCGCAGCAGCACCAGCACTTACAGTACCTGTAATGGTCGCAAATACACCGTCTTCTGCAATCCAGTAGCTGGTATCCGTCAGACCTGTACTCCATGTCAGGTTCACGGTACCGGCATTGCTGTAATCTGCATAGAAAGACGGACACTCACCGCTGATATCGGATTCTGCGCTGTCAGATCCTGTGCTTGTAATAGCACCGGCAGTCACACCTGTCACTGTAAGCGCACTTGCATCATAAGAAAGTGCGAATTCGCAGGCCATAACGCCAGTCGCCGGAACATCACTCAATTTGATATCCACAGAAAATTCTGAACCAGCAGCAGCTTCAACCTTATCAGCCGAAATGGTTACTTTTTCGCCGGCAGCAAATACACTGCCTGCTGCCATTGTTGTTGCCATGATAAAAGCCAGGGCACTTGCAATCACTTTGTTTGTTTTCATTGTTTTCCTCCTTAAATATTATATGATGACGGTACTTTTTCACGTCGATCACATGAAACGGATTCTGATGAAACGATCATCTTTTCAGCAAAATCTTGACAGCCTCCATTATTCTAATTATAGTGCATCTGAATAGAAATGTCAATAGCGTCAAAAGATTTTTGTACAAATTCTCATAACCCCTGAAAGCTTTCTTGTACAATCTACCAACCGATGCACCATCATTCCTTTTACGGCATGATTGTACTGTTTTTTCTCTTTTTTTGCCAGTCGGATGACCGTCTGCGTATTGCAATACCGGCTTAAGTAAGCACTCAAATATTTCCCCTACATTTTATGTGCATCTCTATTTTCCACGCAACCAATCGTACCCTTCCCAAATTTTCTCACATCACCCTTTCTGTTGATTTTTCTTTCGCATACTTTGAACGAAATGTATCAAAGCATACATTCCAATTCTTTTTTGTCAACACACAAGCATACTAACGCTTACTATGATTATAACGCAATTTGCATAAAATGTAAAGAGGATTGCAACATTTTTAGCGAAAACTCATAAAAAAAGTTGCGTGGCATGTTCATTATGCACAATTTTTTTGGCTGATTTTGCTTTTTCAACAAATTTCACCTACAAAAAAGGCAGTCACATCATTTGTGACTGCCTTTTTTCGCATACATTTTCTATGAATGTCCCTGTGCCTTACTTCACCAGCTGGATGATTGCCATCTCAGCTGCATCGCCCCGGCGGGGACCGGTCTTGATGATCTTTGTGTAACCGCCGTTACGCTCAGCATAGCTCGGTGCAATTTCATCGAACAGCTTCTTTGCAACAGCTTCCTTTGTTACATATGCCATAACCTGACGTCTTGCGTGCAGATCATTATCCTTGGCAATGGTAATCATCTTTTCAGCCATTGCACGTACTTCCTTTGCACGTGTAACAGTGGTTTCGATCTGACCGTTTTCCAGCAGATATGTTACCATACCGCGGAGCATTGCCTTTCTATGATCAGTGGTTCTGCCCAGTTTTCTGGTTCCCGGCATCGTTATTCACTCCTTTTTATCCATCGGACATGGCCCTCCGAAAAGGGCTTCCTATTCATTCTATCGTTTGTTATTCTCAGTCTTCCTCAGACGACAGGTCAAAGCCCAGTGACTGGAGCTTTTCCTTCACTTCGTCGAAGGACTTCTTACCGAGATTCCGTACCTTCATCATTTCTTCTTCAGACTTGTTGATCAAGTCGTCTACGGTATTGATTCCGGCACGCTTTAAGCAGTTGAACGACCGCACTGATAAGTCAAGTTCCTCAATGGTCATCTCAAGGATTTTTTCCTTACCCTTCTCGTCCTGATCCACCAAAACTTCTGCAATACTTACCTCATCACAGAGGTCAATGAACAGCTTCAGATGCTCGTTGAGGAGATTGGCTGCCTGTGATACTGCTTCCTTTGCAGAAATGGTACCGTCCGTCCATACCTCCATAGTCAGCTTATCATAATCCGTGACCTGTCCCAGACGAGTGTCCTCGACCTGGTAATTCACTTTCAATACAGGAGTATAAATACTGTCAACTGCGATCACATCGATCGATGAGTTCATCATCTGCTTATTGCGCTCCGAAGAAACATAACCTCTGCCACGATCAATTACAATCTCCATATGAAGCTTCGCATCCTTGCTCAGAGTTGCAATATGCATGCCCGGATCGAGAATATTTACCTCGGAATCGGTCTTGATGTCACCTGCGGTCACTTCGCATTCGCCTTCGGCTTCAATGCAAACGGTCTTGGGGCCTTCGCCATAGAGCTTTGCGGTCAGACCCTTCAGACTCAGGATGATTTCTGTCACGTCCTCCTTAACACCGGGAATCGTGGTCAGTTCATGGTGCACACCATCAATCTTTACAGAAGTGACAGCGACACCGGGCAGTGAGGAGAGCAGCACACGTCTGAGACTGTTGCCAAGGGTGATACCGTAGCCACGCTCCAGCGGTGCTAAAACGAATTTACCATACTTGCCATCGCTCCGCAGTTCAACGGTATCCAGCTCCGGCTTTTTAATTTTTTCCAGCATAAAAGCACCCTCCTATTGCGCAATCGCTTAAGTCTTTGTTTCTTTGTCTGAACCAAGTAATCCTTACAATTACTTAGAATACAGCTCGACGATCAGATGTGCTGCTACCTCGTAATCCAGATCCTCCGGATTCGGCAGACGTACAATCTTTGCAGAACATGCTTCCTTGTTTGCTTCCATCCACAGCGGTACTGTGCGGTCTGCGGTCTGCTCTACAACTTCCTTAAACTTTGCGCTGGACTTGCTGCCCTCGTACAGTTCAACAACATCGCCAACCTTTACACGATAGGACGGGATGTCGATACGAACACCATTTACAGTAAAGTGCTTGTGTGTTACCAGCTGTCTTGCCTCACGGCGAGTCAGGGCAAGACCCATGCGGAATACAACGCTGTCCAGTCTGGTTTCCAGACAGGTAATCAGGTTGTCACCAGCCTTACCAGCCATCTTGGTAGCAATTTCAAAGTAGTGATAGAACTGCTTTTCACCTACACCATAGATAAACTTCAGCTTCTGCTTTTCCTTCAGCTGCATACCGTATTCGGAAACCTTCTTACGGCTGTTTGCGTTGGGATTTCTGTTAGATTCCTTGGAGATACCCATAACCATCGGGCTGATACCCAGATATCTGCATCTCTTGAGGATCGGTTCTCTGCTTACTGCCATACTCGTTACACCTCCTGAAATTAGACACGACGTCTCTTAGGCGGACGGCATCCATTGTGCGGAATCGGGGTTACATCCTTGATCATCTTTACTTCGAGACCAACGGTCTGCAATGCACGGATTGCAGCTTCACGACCGGCACCCGGACCCTTTACATATACTTCTACGGACTTCAGACCGTGTTCCATTGCAGCCTTTGCTGCTGTTTCAGCAGCTGTCTGAGCAGCAAACGGCGTAGATTTTCTGGAGCCACGGAAGCCCAGACCGCCGGCACTTGCCCAGCTGATTGCATTTCCCTGTGTATCTGTAATTGTTACGATCGTATTGTTGAAAGTGGACTGAATGTGTACAGCACCGTTTTCAATGTTCTTACGCTCTCTGCGTCTTCTGATTGTAACCTTCTTACCTTTCTGCTGTGCCAAAACGGAAACCCTCCCTTACTTCTTCTTGTTCGCGATCGTCTTTGCCGGACCCTTGCGGGTTCTTGCGTTTGTCTTGGTACGCTGTCCTCTTACCGGCAGACCCTTACGATGACGAACGCCTCTGTAGCAGCCGATTTCAACCAGCCGCTTGATATCCAGAGCGACATTTCTGCGAAGATCGCCTTCTACAACGCAGTTCTTGTCGATATAGTCACGCAGCTTTGCTACGTCTTCTTCCGTCAGATCCTTTACACGAACATCCGGATTTACACCCGTGTCAGCCAGAATCTTTGTTGCTGTGCTCTGACCGATACCATAGATATATGTCAGACCGATTTCAACACGCTTGTTCTTCGGAAGGTCAACACCTGCTATTCTTGCCATTATTAAATCGCACCTCCATGCTTCCAGTTCTGCGGATTAACCCTGACGCTGCTTGTGCTTCGGATTCTCGCAGATAATCATTACCTTGCCCTTACGCTTAATTACTTTGCATTTCTCGCAAATAGGCTTTACGGAAGGTCTAACTTTCATTGGATTTTACCTCCTTACAGACTGTCCATTTACCTTGGATGCATTGCATCCACTCTGCTTATACCTGTTCTGACGTTACTTGGCTCTCCAGGTGATTCTGCCCTTTGTCAAATCATAGGGTGACATTTCCACTGTTACCTTGTCGCCCGGTACAATGCGGATGTAGTTCAGCCGCAGCTTACCAGATACATGCGCAAGAATGGTATGCTTGTTCTGAAGCTCTACCCGGAACATAGCGTTCGGCAGTGCCTCCTGAACGATGCCCTCTACTTCGATCATATCTTCCTTAGACAACTTTGATAACCTCCCCGATTATGGGTCTTATTCTGTATATGCTTTCAGCAAATCACGAAGCTTTTTATCCGTGATCTGTGTGAGCGCAATGGTTGTGCCGGTCGTGCGAAGATGTTTTACATTCTTCCGCTTGGGCTTGCTGATTTTCCGTGTTTTGCCGTCTGCTATACGGGCGGAATGCCCGTCCGTGTCCATCACCACAAAATACCGTCCCTGATCACGACCAGCGATTGCGCAAACGATCAAACCTTTTACCGGTTCCATGAAACCCTCCTTAAACGCGGGTCATAATCACAGGACCATCTTTGGTAATGGCAATCTGATGTTCAAAATGTGCGGACAAACTGCCGTTTGCAGTAACAACGGTCCAGCCGTCCCGCAGCACCTTCACATCGTCGCCCTTCTGATTGATCATCGGTTCAATGCAGAATGTCATGCCCGGCATCAGCCGTATGCCGTGTCCGGGCTTTCCGTAATTCGGAACCTCCGGATCCTCGTGCATCTCGTGCCCGATACCATGTCCGCAGTACTGACGCACGATTCCATAGCCCCGTGCGGTGCAGTATGCTTCTACTGCATGGCACACATCTCCCAGCCGTGCGCCTGCCTGTGCTGCCTCAATGGCTGCATACAGGCTTGCCTCTGTTACGGTCAGCAGATCCTGTGCTTCCTGAGAAACCTCTCCTACAGGAAACGTTTTTGCGTTATCGCCTACAAATCCGTTATAGGTTGCACCGACATCCACGCTGACAATATCACCGGCACGGATGATTCGCTTCTTACTGGGAATGCCGTGGATGACTTCATCGTTGATTGAGATACACGCACTGGCGGGGAAGCCGCCATACCCAAGAAATGTGGGTACTGCCCCGCAGCTGACAATAAAATCATGCATGATTTTATCCAGCTGGAACGTAGTCATACCGGGTTTTATGGACTTGCCTGCCAGTTCCAATGCACGGGCAGCAATTCGTCCTGCCTCACGCATTTTCGCCAGATCGGTTTTTGATTTAATTGTAATGCTCATTACTTTGCGCCTACCGCAGCCAGTGTCAGCTTGGTTGTATCAGCCACTTCTTCCTGACCGACAACTGTATCCAGCTTGCCCTGCTTTGCATAGTATTCCTTGAGCGGCTCTGTCTGCGCATGATATACAGCCAGACGATCCAGTACCGTTTCCGGCTTATCATCCTTCCGGATGATGGTAGCAGCACCGCACTTATCGCAAACGCCCTCTGCCTTGCTGGGCTTGAACAGTACGTGATAGCTTGCACCGCAACCTTCGCATACACGGCGGCCGGACACACGCTCCTTGATGGTTTCATCCGGAACGAAGATTTCCAGAACCTTATCAATCTGAACGCCCATGGCATCCAGTGCCTCAGCCTGCGGAACGGTTCTGGGGAAACCATCCAGAATAAATCCCTTTGCACAGTCAGGCTGCGCAATGCGATCCTTCAGAATACCGATTACGATTTCATCAGAAACCAGCGCACCGGCATCCATTGCAGCCTTTGCCTTCAGACCATATTCTGTACCATTTTTAACCGCTTCACGCAGCATATTGCCGGTAGAAATCTGCGGAATGGACAATGCTTCAGAAATAACCTCTGCCTGTGTGCCCTTACCAGCACCCGGCGCACCTAAAAGAATCAGGTTCATAAATATGCCTCCTTGCGATTATTCCAGGAATCCCTTATGATGACGCATCATCATTTCAGATTCCAGTGTACGAGCTGTTTCAAGAGCAACGCTGACTACGATCAGTATCGTTGTACCGCCCATTGCCAGAGAACTCAGATTTGAATCCATCATGGTCATAAAGATGGGGAAGATTGCAATGATACCTAAGAAGAATGCACCAACCAGCGTGATCTTATTCAGTACACGCTGAATATAATCCGATGTGGGCTTGCCGGGGCGGATACCCGGAATACCGCCGTTGTTCTGACGGAGGTTGTTTGCGATTTCCACCGGATTGTACTGCATGGAAACATAGAAGAAGTTAAATGCAATAATCAATACGAAGTAAATCGCTGCATAGCCCAGAGAATTTGTATGGAAGAATCCGATAAAGCCATTATAGAATTTCTGCCAGAAGCCTTCCGGATTGTCGTACATGGGCTTGAAAAGCTCAATGGTACTCGGAAGAGACATGAAAGACATAGCGAAGATGATGGGCATTACGCCGCTCATCATAACCTTTACCGGAATATGTGTGGACTGACCGCCGTACTGTCTTCTGCCAACCACACGTTTGGGATACTGGATCGGAATGCGGCGTTCTGCGTTGTTCATAAATACGATGAACGCAATAATTGCTACGAACAGAACCAGTACTGCAATGGATACGAACAAATACGGATTCGGATCATCAGCAGTCAGACTAATCAGCGTGCCGACCATCTCCGGGAACCGTGCCAGAATGCCGGCAAAGAGGATCATGGAGATACCGTTTCCGATGCCCTTGTCATTGATTCTGTTACCCATCCATACAACAATGGATGTACCAGCTACAAAGCTCATCACGATAACAGCACCGATAAACCAGGTTTCAAACGTATTATTGCCTGCAACGACTGCACCCATGCCGTTTTTCAGGGTGAGATAGTATGCAAAGGACATAAACACAGAAATGGCCAGTGCAACACCGGCTGTAATCTTGTTGAGTTTCTTCTGTCCTTCTTCGCCCTCTTCACGCATACGCTCCAGCGGAGGAAGCGCATAGGTCAGCAGCTGCATAATGATGGATGCGTTAATATACGGCGTAATCGACAGTGAGAATACGGTCGCCTGTGACAACGCACCACCTGTAATGATATTCAGATATTCCAGGAAGTTACCGCCTGTTGCATTCTGATCCATCCAGCCTGCAACGATATCTGTATTCAGAAACGGTACAACCAGGGCACATCCTAGACGGAAAATAATGATCATGAATAATGTGTACAAAAGCTTCTTACGGATGTCCTTGATCATCCAAGCATCTCTCAGCGTCTTAAACACATTACATCACCTCTGCTTTTCCGCCAGCCTTTTCAATTTTCTCAACTGCACTCTTTGTGAACTTTGCAGCCTTTACGGTCAGCTTGGTTGTCAGTTCGCCGTCGCCCAGAATCTTAACGCCGTCGCAAACCTTCTTTACCAGACCGGATGCCTTCAGCAGTTCTGTATCAACAACAGTGCCTTCTGCAAAAACATTCAGAGCAGATACATTTACTGTTGCATACTGCGCAGCGAAGATGTTGTTAAAACCTCTCTTCGGGATTCTTCTTGTCATCGGCATCTGACCGCCTTCAAATCCGATTCTTACGCCGCCGCCGCTTCTTGCATTCTGACCCTTATGGCCCTTGCCTGCGGTCTTGCCGTTACCGGATCCGTGGCCTCTGCCGATTCTCTTGACTTCCTTTGTAGAACCTTCTGCCGGGGATAATTCGTGAAGTTTCATTCTGTGCACCTCCTTGCTTATGCTTCTTCAATCTCAACGAGGTGAGAAATCTTCTTGATCTTACCGAGGGTAGCTGCATTATCCGGCTGCACGGTGGAATCACCGATCTTCTTCAGTCCCAGCGTATTTGCAGTTGCAATCTGATCCTGCTTTCTGCCGATAAGGCTCTTTACGAGCGTGATTTTCTTTGCCATTTCTGCGCCCTCCTTAATTCAAAATCTCTTTTACAGACTTGCCTCTCTTTTCAGCAACTTCTGCTGCTGTTGTACAGGATGCCAGTCCATTGATGGTGGCACGTACGACATTACACGGATTGTTGGAGCGCAGGGACTTGGTTCTGATATCCTTGATGCCTGCTACTTCAATGACTGCACGAACCGGGCCGCCGGCGATTACACCGGTACCGGCTGCTGCCGGCTTCATCAGTACTGCGCCAGCACCGAATTTGCCTACAATCTCATGCGGAATTGTTGTGCCCTTCAGCGGAACCTTAATCAGGTTCTTCTTTGCATCTTCGATGCCCTTGCGGATTGCATCCGGAACTTCACCGGATTTACCCAGACCGAAACCAACAGTACCATTGCCGTCGCCGACTACTACGAGTGCAGCGAACTTCATAATACGGCCGCCCTTTACGGTCTTTGATACTCTATTGATGGAAACAACCTTTTCGATCAGTTCCATGCCGTTCGGATCAATTTTAGCCAAAGTAATGCCTCCCTTATTAGAAATTCAGACCGCCCTCACGAGCACCTTCTGCCAGTTCCTTTACTCTTCCGTGATACAGATATCCGCCTCTGTCGAATACGACATCCTTGATATCCTTATCCAGTGCACGCTTTGCGATCATCTGACCAACCTTGCGTGCAGCTTCTACGTTGCCGCCTGCACCTTCAAATTCCTTGTCCATTGTAGATGCAGAAGCCAGCGTTACACCGTTTACGTCATCAATCAGCTGTGCGTAAATGTGCTTTGTGGAACGGTAGACATTCAGACGGGGACATTCAGGAGTACCGGAAATCTTCGCACGAACTCTTGCGTGTCTCTTAGCTCTGGCTTTATTGCTGTCTGCTCTTTTAATCATAGCAATGATCTCCTTTCAATTACTTCTTGCCCTTACCGGTCTTACCTTCCTTGCGGATAATGTGTTCATCCACATAGTGAATACCCTTGCCCTTATACGGCTCCGGCGGACGCTTCTCACGAATTTCTGCTGCATACTGACCAACAGCCTGCTTGTCAATACCGCTGACAACGATGGTATTCGGCTGCGGTACTTCCAGCTTTACAGTATCGGTGTCAGAAACTACAACCGGATGAGAAAAGCCCAGGTTCAGTGTTACATCGCTGCCCTTCTTTGCTGCACGATAGCCGACACCCTCAATAATCAGGGTCTTGCTGTATCCGTTGGATACGCCTTCAATCATGTTTGCAATCAGCGTTCTTGTCAGACCGTGCAGTGCTCTGTGCTCCTTCACATCAGACGGACGTGTTACGGTTACAACACCATCTGCAATTTCAATGTTCATGTCAGCATTGAACTGCTTGCTCAGTTCGCCCTTGGGGCCTTTTACGGTTACCAGATTGTTTTCGTTTGTGATGGTAACACCGGCAGGGACACTGATCGGCTTTCTACCTATTCTTGACATAATTCCCTGTCCTCCTTACCAAACGTATGCTAAGATTTCGCCGCCGACATTCAGCTGACGAGCCTTCTTATCTGTCATAACACCCTTAGAGGTAGAAACGATTGCAATACCCAATCCCTTTCTTACCTTCGGCATATCTGCACAGCTTGCGTAAATACGCAGACCCGGCTTGGAAACTCTGCGCAGTCCGGTAATAACCGGTGTTCTGTTTTCACCATACTTCAGTGTAATTTTGATGATGCCCTGCTTGCCGTCATCAATCACGTTAAAGCCCTTGATGTAACCTTCATCAAGCAGAATCTGTGTGATTGCCTTCTTCATATTAGAAGCAGGAACGTCAACAGTGGCGTGCTTTGCGGAACTCGCATTACGAATTCTTGTCAGAATGTCTGCGATTGTATCAGTAATCTGCATGCCTATGACCTCCTTTTCGTTTTCGTAACTTTTACCAGCTTGCCTTCTTAACGCCCGGAATCTTACCGTCATGTGCCAGCTCTCTGAAGCATACACGGCAGATGCCATACTTTCTCAGATAAGAGTGGGGTCTTCCACAGATCTTGCATCTTGTGTAAGCTCTTGTAGAGAATTTGGGAGTTTTCTGCTGCTTTAATTTCATTGCCTTCTTTGCCATTTGATTGTTCCTCCCTGATTACTTTGCGAACGGAGCGCCGAGCAGTGTCAGCAGTTCCTTTGCTTCTTCATCGGTATTGGCAGTGGTGATGAAGTTGATATCCATACCTCTTACCTTGTC
>JBJERF010000091.1:0-58161 GCA_051882115.1 Ruminococcus sp.
GGGACGCTGTCCCTGGACCCTGCAAGCCTTTTGAGAAAGGCTTGACCGAAAACTTTTATACCAAAGGGCTGTTGCAGCTTTGCAACAGCCCCGTTTTGATTTTATATCATATGACATGTTACAGCAAATGGGTATTGCTGTGCCAGTTTTTTCTGACAACACTGTGCGGATGCATCATCCGCAAATATACCAAATACTGCTGCTCCGCTGCCACTCATACAGGCAAAAACAGCACCCATCTCATACATAACAGACCGGATATCTGTTACATCTTTCAGATCTGTCACAGCTTCAAACAAATTGCCGCAATACTGCCAGAGCTTCTCCGCAGGTGCATTTTGCAGAATGGCGGTTTTCAGCCCCTGTGTATCCGGATGCTTGGGATTTTCCAATGCATCAATAGCACCATATGCCGCCGGTGTGGAAATTCCATCACAGCCCTTTGCTACAACCATCGGCAGCTTAGGCAGTGCCGGCAAAGGTTCCAGCTTTTCACCGATGCCCTCTGCATAAGCAGTTCCCTTATACAGGAAAAAAGGTACATCTGCCCCCAGTCCCACAGCCAGACGACACAGCGTATCCAGATTCAGAGGTTCCCCCATCAGCTGATTGCAGCCCAGCAGAACCGCTGCTGCATCGGAGCTTCCGCCGCCCATGCCAGCCTGAGCCGGAATCTGCTTTTCCAGATGGATTTTCACACCGCAGTGCATGTCCGTTTCTTTCAGAAATGCCGCTGCTGCTTTCCATGCAAGATTCTTCTCATTACAGGGAAGTGCCGGATCGCTGCATGTCAGCGAAATGCCGCTTTCCTCTGTCTGTGTCAGCTCCAGTTTGTCATAAATAGAAATGCTTTGAAATACGGTTTCCAGCAAATGATATCCATCTGCACGCTTTCCCACAATATCCAATGCCAGATTCACTTTTGCAGGTGTTTGAAGTACCAGCGTTTTCATGGACTTATTCCCCCTGTGCATGCCGTTTGACAAAGCGTTCTATACAGCGCAGTGCCTCCATCAGATGCTTCAGAGAATAGGCATAGGATACACGGACAAAACCTTCGCCGCTTTCACCGAATGCATTTCCCGGCACAACAGCTACTTTTTCCTCCTCCAGCAGACGTGCACAGAATTCTTCGCTGCTCATGCCCGTGCTTCGGATGCACGGGAAGATGTAAAATGCACCCTCCGGATCAAAACAGGTCAGCCCAATGCGATTAAATCCATCTACCAGAATCCGGCGGCGTACATTGTACTCGTCCACCATCTTCTCCACCTCATAGTCACAGTCACGCAGCGCAACAATGGCAGCATACTGACTCATGGTGGGTGCACACATAATGGCATACTGATGAATTTTCAGCATCTGTGCCGCAAGCGGCTGAGGCGCACAGACATAGCCCAGACGCCAGCCGGTCATGGCGAAAGCCTTTGAAAAACCGCTGACATAGATGGTTCGTTCCCACATACCGTCAATCTCAGCGATGGAGCAATGCTTTCTGCCATATGTCAGCTCAGAATAAATCTCATCAGACAGCACCAGTACATTGGTATCACGGAGCACCTCGGCAATGGCTTCCAGATCCTCCCGTGTCATAATGCCGCCTGTAGGATTGTTCGGATACGGCAGAATCAGCAGCTTTGTCTTGTCCGTCAGATAGGTGCGCAGTTCATCGGCGGTCAGCTTAAAGCGGTTTTCCAGCTTGGTAGGGATGGAAACCGCCTTTCCGTGCATCAGCTCCACAATGGGCTTATAGCATACGAAGCAAGGCTCTACAATCAGAACCTCATCTCCCGGATTGATCAGTGCACGAATGGCAAGGTCAATCGCCTCAGAACCGCCTACGGTGACGATGACTTCATTCTCCGGACAATACTGCAAGTGATACTTCCGGTTCAGATAGGCAGAAATCTCATGGCGCAGTTCACCCAGTCCCGGATTGGCACTGTAAATCATCCGTTTGCGCTCCAGCACATCTAATGCGGTTTTCCGTACCAGCCATGGTGTCTGGAAATCCGGCTCTCCCACGCCCAGACTGATTACCCCTTCCGTATTGGCAGCCAGATCGAAAAACTTTCGGATGCCGGACGGTTTCATTTCCTTTACCGTATCCGAAAGCAAAGTGTCATAGTTGATCACAAAGAAAAGCCCCTTTCTTGTCAGCAGTCTGCTGCTGTATCCATTGATTACGGACAGAAAAATCCACGTTCATCTTTTTCTTCTGTTTCAATACAAATGCCTTTTTCCTTATAGGTTTTCAGGATAAAATAAGTTGCTGTGGAAAGCACACCGCTGAGAGTTGCCAGCCGCTGTGATACGAACATGGCAATATCCTTTACGTTGGCACCCTTTACAGTTACAGAAAGGTCATAGGCACCTGCCATCAGTGACAGGCTTTCCACCTCTTCATACTGAGTAATAATGCTGGCAATTTCCTCAAAACCGCAGTCCTTCTGGGGAGTAACCCGCAGTTCAATGATGGCAGTAACCTGTTCCTGATCGATTTTTTCTTCGTTGACAATGGCACTGTATCCCATAATCACGCCCTGTTCTTCCAGTGTGCGGATTTCGTCAGCCACCTCTGCCTCTGTTTTGCCCAGCATCACAGCCAGCTGTTCGTTTGAAAGACGGGCATTCTGCCGCAGCAGAGAAATCAGTTGATTTTTCATCATGGTTCATCCTTTCAAAGCTTTGTATCAGACGATTTTTATGTAAATCGGTTCCCGTTCATTGAAGTAGCAGAGGTACTGGAAGCCGGCCTCAGAAGCCATCTGAATGCCTTCCTGAACGCCCTTGCCCACATCCTCGGCACAATGTGCATCTGAACCGATGGTTACCATTTCGCCGCCGTACTCACGATAGATTTTTAAAATATCCATGGTAGGGAACGGCTTTCCATAGGGCTGTCTCAGACCGGAGGTGTTGATTTCCAGACCGCAGCCATGTTCCACCAGTGCTTTCAGGCATGCCCGGATTTTTTCTTCATAGGCAGCCAGATCCACTGGAATCTGATGCTCTCCTTCAATGTAGCGAAGGGGATAGGTCAGATGTCCCAGCACATCAAACTTGCCCCACTGACAGATCTGAAGCAGCTCATCAAAATACTGCTCCATCAGTGCAGGCACAGATTCTTTTTCATAGTTCAGAAAGAAAAAGTCGGATTTTCCATGTATCTCATGAAGGGATGCAATCACATAGTCCAGACGGCAGTCATGAATAATGGCTTCTGCGAGGCCGAAATCCTCGTTGGCCTGACCCAGTTCAATACCGCTGACAATATGCAGCCGTGAGCCATAGGTATCTTTAATGGCACTGTTCTGCTTCATGGCTTTTTCCATAATTTCGGCATAATTATAGGTTTCAAATTCTGTCCGGGGCATTGTTCCGTAATGCTCCTGAGAGAACCATTGATTCAGTTCAATATGCTCTGTAATTGCCAGTGCCTGCAAGCCCCGTGAAATGGCACTGCGGCACAGTCCCCCTGCTGTTCCTGTACCGTCCGGTGAGATACCGGTATGGGTGTGACAATCGATTCCAAACATAATAGACTCCTTTCCTTTTTCTTGAAATCCTTTTTATTATACCATACTTTTCCCATGATTTCCACACTTTTTCCGAATTTCTTTTTTCGTTCCATGATTTTATACACATTGTACAAAAAAAGGCGCATACATGGATTGTACACGCATTTTTAAGATTATATATTAGACCTCCTCGGAAACTTACGAAGTACCATCCTCCTTGTCTCTTTTGCGCCTGACTTTGAGCCTCTCCCTTGAAATACACCCAGTATTCCTGTGGGAGCGTCTCTTTGTCAGGCACAAAATATCCTGCGGAATCTGGCACTTCTCCAGTTCCCGAGGAGGTCTATTCATTGCAGGCAGTCCATACCATCCGGAACGCCCCAGAGCAGAATTATCTGTATGCTTCTGAAGCAGGGGTTTTCTCGGATGAAGCCAGCTGCACAAAATTTTCAAGCAGGGTGTTTCCTGCATGTTCTGCCAGTGCTTCGGGGAGAAACAGCACGCCATAAACCGGATCAGCAGTATGTGCAAATGCAGCCATCTGCCCGTACTGATCCCGTGCAGTCATTTGGAGCTTTTCCGGCAGGGCATCTGTTCTGATTGTCCATGAGTAGGGTGCCTTGCAGGCTGTAACCGGCTGCATATGCTGAAACAATCCGGACTGTACAGAAAAACCGATATTGAATGAGCTTTCCTGAGTACCGCAGACGGCTTTCTCAGAAGCTGCGCCAAAATAAGCCGCAATGGTCAAAGCACCAAGCCCGATGCCCAGAATCGGAATTTTTCCGCAAAAATACCGGATCAGTTCTGTGCACCAGCCCGTATCCTTCGGCAGACCTATTCCGGAAGAGAAAATCAGTGCTGTCGGCTGCATCCGGAAAATATCTTCCAATGCCGTGTCGTCATTGCGTACAACCTGTACATCTGCTCCGATTTCCTGTAAGCTCTGGTATAAATCACGCAGGCCGACATCATAGTTATCCATCAACAGAATCATGCTTTTGTCTCCTTTTATAAAAAGACCTGATGTCCCACAGTTCTGAGACGTCAGGTCAGAGAGCCTGCCTACGGATTTTTGCCTTGAAACCTGCGAAAATCCCCTCGAAAATCTGCGCACGTCAAGATACGAAACAGGCTCTGAAATTGCGAACATGCTGCCGTCTTTCCGGCAGCATCCTTTGTTTCAGAAATTTACCTACTTATTATAGGTTATTTTTTTCTGTTTGTCAAGTTTTTTGCAACCTGCAGAAATGATTTTTTGGATTTTCCGTCTATGATCCAGAGCAGTCCTTTGATGATCTGTACCAGAACCATGGATGCAAAGCTCAGTCCGTGTACAATGGCAAACACGGTGCCTGTCAGTCCTTCATCAATCTGGAACAATCCATGCAGCCCGGGAATCAGCAGTACCCCATTGATGAAGAGCATCCCCACAGCAAAGGCAAGCAGACCGAACTTGTTGTTGAACATCTTCCTTGTAAACAGCACAGGCTTTTCGGACTTACAGCTGAATCCATGCCATAGACGGGACATACAAAGGGTTGCAAATGCCATGGTCATTGCAAGCCCGGAGGATGCAAATCCAATCCAGCCAATCAGGTAAGCGGCTGCTGTGGCAAGTGCAATTGCCACTCCGGAATAACTCACCTGTCCCAAAAATGCAGCTGTCAGAATGGATTCTCCTGCGGGACGGGGCTTTCGCTTCATAACTTCATGGGTATGGGGTTCCAGACCCAGCGCAATGGCCGGAAGGGAATCCGTCAGCAGATTGATGAACAGCAGGTGAATGGCTGCAAAGGGCTGGTCATAGCCCATGACAGAGCTCCATAACACAACCAGAATGCCTGCCAGATTGCCCGACAGCAGGAACAGAATGGAACGCTTGATATTGTCATAGATATTCCGTCCGTTCTGAACCGCTTTCACGATGGTGGCAAAGTTATCATCTGCCAGTACCATGGCGGCAGCATCCTTGGATACTTCTGTACCCGTAATACCCATGGCAACGCCTACATCTGCTTGTTTCAGAGCCGGTGCATCGTTGACGCCGTCCCCAGTCATGGCAACAATGCAGTCTCGCTGCTGCCATGCCTTGACAATCCGGATTTTATGTTCCGGTGTCACACGGGCATAAACCGACTTGTCTGCTACAAAATCTACCATTTCCTGATCGGAAAGGGAATCCAGTACAGCACCTTCAACGGCTTCATCTGCACGTTCCAGAATACCGATTTCCTTTGCAATTGCGGAGGCAGTCACCACATGGTCACCAGTAATCATGACCGGCTTGATGCCTGCCTGACGGCATTCCGCTACTGCCTTTTTGGATTCTGCACGGGGCGGATCCATCATGGCAATCAAGCCCATATATGCAAGATCATATTCATCCGAAAGGTCAATGTGGTCTCCGCTGAATTCCTTGCAGGCAAAGCACAACAGACGCAGACCCTGACGGGAAAGGGCTTCCACCTGTTCCTGAATCTGCTGCTTCTGGGATGCAGAAATGGTCATACGCTGACACAGGACATCCGCAGCACCCTTGGTGAATAAAATGTTTTTTCCGTCTACTCTGTTCAGTGTGGACATGAGCTTGCGGTCGGAGTCAAAGGGAATTTCACTGATACGGGGATAACAGGAACGGATTTCCCCATCATCCATACCCAGACGATGGGCATAGTGAATCAATGCAGTTTCCGTGGGATCACCGATTTCCACACCGTCCTTGCAGGCAGCATCATTGCACAGAACAGAAGCGATGATCAGTGCCCGTTCATCTGCCTGTTCCATATTGGCATCATCTGCGCCGATCATATGTCCCTGAGAAACGATTTTACGGACGGTCATTTTGTTTTGTGTCAGGGTACCGGTTTTATCGGAGCAGATCACCGACACAGAGCCAAGTCCTTCCACCGCCTGAAGCTTCCGCATAATTGCATTTTCCTTTGCCATCTTCTGGGTGCCAAAGGAAAGTACAATGGTGACAATGGAGCTGAGGGCTTCCGGAATTGCAGCAACAGCAAGGGCAATGGCAAACATGAGTGCGCCCATAATGCTGTCAAAGCCGATGCTGTCTGCTCTCCACAGCTGCAAGCCAAATACAAGCGCACAGATCATCAGAATGAGAACAGACAGTCTTCGTCCGAATTGATCCAATGTTTTCTGAAGAGGGGTTTTTCGTTCTTCCGCATGCTGAATGAGTGAAGCAATCTTTCCGACCTCTGTATTCATGCCAACATCGGTTACGATACATTTTCCTCTGCCGTATGTGACAAAGCTGCCGGAATACACCATCGTATGTCGGTCGCCCAGCGGAACCTCCGCTGCAATTGGCTCCAGACTTTTATTGATATTGGTGCTTTCTCCGGTCAGTGCACTTTCATTGGTTTGCAGGGAAGCACATTCTATGAGCCGTCCGTCAGCTGGAATCTGGTCACCGGCTTCCAGCAGCAGCACATCTCCCACAACAATTTCTTCAGATGGGATGACAATGCTCTGCCCATCACGCAGCACCTTTGCACTGGGTGCAGAAAGCTTTTTCAGATTGTCCAGTGATTTTTCTGCTTTTACAGTCTGAACCGTACCCAGAACGGCATTCATGCTGATGACTACAAGGATAACAAGGGTACTTTCCCAATCGCCGGTCATAGCAGAAACAATCGCTGCGGCAATCAGAATGAGTACAAGAAAGTCTTTGAACTGCTCCAGAAAAATCACGAAACCGGATTTCTTTTTCTTTTCTGCCAGTATATTTTTTCCGTATTTTTCCTGATTTTTCTGCACCTGTTCGCTTTTCAGACCGGATGTGCCGGAATTCCATTCGAAATACAAATCCTCCGGTGACTGTTGATATCTTTTGGGTTCACGCATGTTTTTTCCTCCTTGAAATAGCAAAAACGGCGAAACTCCTATGAAATCATACACTCATTCCGTATGTGATTTCATAAAAGTCTCGCCGTTTACATATGAAGCGGGTCGTTTCCGACCGTACTGACGCCGCATAAACAGGTTTTCCCTGCCAGCTACTCTCTTTTACAAAATGATTATATCTTATTCTTTCCATTTTGTCAAGAGATATTTTCGAAAAAACGAATTTTATTCGAAATCATTTGATGCTGCAATTGAAAATTCGTCCTGTACTTCCGGAACAATTTCTGTGACAGCAGGTACATCGATGATATCACCGCCTGTATCCGGCTGCTCATCGGGAATGGGTGCATCCGTAACAATTGCAGGAGGTTCTGTCTGCACAGGCGTGTAGTCATTATAATTATTATTGCTGCTGTTGCTGTTAAAATCGCTGTAATCGTTATATAGATTGTCGTTGTTATAAATGTTAGAATTGTCGTAATCGCTGTCATCATAGTTCTGAGCTTCCCACAAGGTTTCGGTTCTGGTTGCTGCAGTCGTTACACGATTTCTGTCTGTGGTCTGCCGTGTATTGGAGAAGCCTTCCGTTGTTTCGGTGGTTGTGGTTGTGGTAGTAACCATGGGAGCTGTTGTGGCAGAAGCAATCAGCTTTTCGTTGATTCCGTTTTTCGGATTATCCACTTTGATCGGGAAAAGAATCAAAAATAAAAACAGCAGCAGGGCAAGTCCTACTGTACAGGCACAGAAAATCATGGTCAGTTTTGTAGAGGCTGTGATCATGACGGTTCTTTTTTGTGTGGCTCTTTTTTTCATTTCATCGGCTCCTTGAGCAGTAAAAAGTCAGATTTTGCGCTTTTATCAAGCATATAAGTTTATTTTAGTACATTTTCGATTTTCTGTCAATTGCTTTTTTTCAAAAAGAAAACCAGCTTTCAAAAAACGACTTTTTGCATAAATTCATGTGATGAAAACGCAAAATTTATAATGGAAATATACAAAAAGAAGGTTTTTCCCTTGCAATTTCCTGTCAGACGTGGTATAATGATATTACGATTCTTTTTGCATGATGCAGATGTACCCAAGTGGCTGAAGGGTCCGCACTCGAAATGCGGTAGGGCGGCAATACCGTCGCGAGAGTTCAAATCTCTCCATCTGCGCCAGTATAGAATGAAGGAAACCACGCATATCCACGCATATCTTATATAAATTGGATTTTGCGTGGTTTTTCTTATACCATTCCTTGTAGAATTTTCTCTGATTTTATCATTTTCCGGCGAAAAAACGGATGCCTTCAAGTTGCATGCAGCTGAAAAAATGACATCTCCACCCAATACGGCATCGGGTGGAGACGGCAATAGAATAAAATGTATTTTAGGCGGTGTGGCATCACCGCCTAAAATATTATAACATAGGCACTACAAAAAGTCAATAAAAAAACCGTGGAATCGAAAAGAATTGCAGTGTGCTTTAACGTGCACTTAACATTTTTTGATATTATTATAACGCATGTAATACATAAACAAAAACAAACGATATTTTACTTTAGGAGGAAACCGTATGAGAATTCTTTTTTGCAAAACTGGTCACATGAAGTACTATAAAGGTGTTACGGCAAAAGACAAACTGAAAAACGGAGGCTTATATGTTCAGGAGCACCAAGATGGTGGTGAAGCTTATAACTTTGCACCGGTAAAATTTCCGGACGGAAACGAATACTGCTTTGGATTCTTTGAAACCAAGTTTAAAGATGGATATAAAAGCCAGAACCGTATCAACAATCAACTGCATATTGAAAGGATTGATGCTTCTGCTCAGAATGAAGATGAACTGGATGATGTGCTGGTGATATGGTGTGCAACAAGAGATACCAACGATTTAAAAATTGTGGGCTGGTATCAGCATGCCACCGTATTCCGGTACTATCAGTCGTTGGAATTTGAAAATGGCTATACGCAGGATTATAATGTTTGTGCAGCCAAAAAGGACTGTGTGCTGCTTCCGTATGAAGAGCAAAACCGTCATATCTGGGATGCAGTTTCTTCCCGGAAAAAAGATTTTGGATTCGGTCAGTCGTTGGTATGGTATGCCAATGAAGAAGCGGCTCAGGATTATGTGCAGCAGATTGTAGATCAAATCAACCGTTATCAGGGAGATAATTATATAGATATAGATGAAAATAACGATCCTGCGGAGAAAAAACGGATTTCTATTCTGGATTGAGCATGTGGGAACAGATGCTGAAAGTCCATTCAGTTGTAAAAAACGCCCTGTCGGAAGCTAAGAACCGGCAGGGCGTTTTTGTAAAATTTATAAAACCAGCTTTACCTGATATTTTTCAAGCCATGCATTCAGCTGTACGAAATATGCAATGGTCTGAGGACGTGCCATAAGCTGACCATACCATTGCACCTGTTCGCTGCCTGTGAGCAGCTCCTCCAGACGTTCCCGTTTCAGCAGAGACAGAATCGGTGCATCCGGTTTTTTCAGCAGATCAGCCAGCATATTGGATACAGCTGAAAGATATGCCGGATGATGTGTTTTGGGATAGGGACTTTTCTTTCGCCACAGCACCTTTTCCGGCAGATAATCCCGCATTGCCTGCCGCAGCAGGCCTTTTTCATAGCCCTTGTAATCCTTATATTCCCATGGCACATTATATAGATATTCTGCAATGCGATAATCACAGAAGGGCACACGTACTTCCAGTGCACTGTACATGCTCATCCGGTCTTTCCGGTCCAGAAGCGTCTGCATAAACCAATTGAGATTCAGCAGCATCATTTCACGCATACGGGCTTCCAGCGGAGAATCCTCTTCCAGTCTGGAGGTTTGTGCCAAAGTGTGGCGATAGGCTGCATCCACATAGGCACGGCCGTCCAGAATTTCCGAGAGGGCATCGCATAAAAATGACTGACGATAGGCTGTGCTCTGTGCCCATGGAAAACCATCTGTCTGCCGGATGTCGGCATCACGGTACCATGGATAGCCTCCAAACAGCTCATCTGCGCATTCTCCGGACAGTGCCACAGTTACCTGTTTCCGGATATCTTTGCAGAACAGCAGCAGGGAACTGTCCACATCTGCCATGCCGGGCAGATCTCTTGCTTCCATAGCTGGAAGCAGTGCTGCTGCAAGCTCCGGTGTATCCAGTACGGTCCAGTGATGTTCACATTTTAGTGCATCAGCCATACAGCGGATATATTCCGGATCGCTGTTTGGCTGAAAATGACTTTTCTGAAAATAACGGTCATTGTCCCGATAGTCCACAGAAAATGTATGCAGCAGCTTCCCTTGTTTTTTCATGGCATTTGCTGCAATGGAAGAGATCAGACTGGAATCCAGTCCGCCGGATAAAAAAGTGCCGATGGGTACATCTGACACCAGCTGCCGCAATACGGCATCTTCTACCAGATATCGTACATGCTCTGCTGTCTGTTCAAAGTTTTCTGTGTGGGGCTGTGCTTTCAGCTCCCAATAGGTCTGAATATGCAGACCATTTTTGTCATACGTTGCCTGTTGTGCACGCTCCAGCTCCCGGATGGTGCGGAATACACCGCATCCCGGTGTGCGTCCTGGTCCCATGAAGATCAGCTCAGCAATTCCCTGCCGGTCAATTTCATGGGGAACATCCGGATGGGTAAGCAATGCCTTGATTTCCGAACCAAATACCAGTCCATCTTTTGTTTCTGCATAAAAAAGGGGCTTTACACCGATACGATCCCGTGCCAGAAACAGATGTTCTGCGGAATGCGCCCATACCGCAAAGGCAAAAATGCCGTTCAGCCGTTCTGTACACGATGCACCCCACTGAATATATGCCTGCAAAACCACTTCTGTATCACAGCTGGTTTCAAAGATGACCCCCTGTGCAGAAAGTGCTCTGCGCAGCTCCTCTGTATTATACAGCTCGCCGTTATAAACAATGGTATAGGTTTCTCCCTTTTCTGTACGGGTCATGGGCTGCCGTCCGTATTCCACATCAATGACAGAAAGCCGCTGATGTGCCATGGCACAATGCGGCTCCGTGATAAGCTGTCCGTTCTGATCCGGACCACGTCTTTTCAGTGTTTTCTGCATGTTTTCCAAAAGTGCCGTCTGCCGGCGCAAATCCTGCGCCATGCTGCACATTCCGCAAAATCCGCACATTCCAATCCCTCCAGACATAGATTCACTTTACGTCCTTATAGTATATGCGGAATTTCGGGAAATTGTACTCATAAAAAGAATTTTTGAAAAGCAGCAGGAATGGTCAGTTCCTTTGTAATTTCCTCCATGGTTTTCCATTGGAAAATGGAGGACTGAATGCCGCAGCTTACATATACGCCCACCATCTGCCATTGCAGATGTGTAAAAACATGCGTATGTTCTGCGGTTCTGGTAATAGACAACGGCTTGCAGCCCCATGTTCTGACTTGATGAATGATCTGCTGTTCATCCATGGATTGTTCTATGTTCGGAAATTCCCACAAGCCTGCAAGCAGACCATACATGGGTCTTTGACAGACTGCATACTGGTCATCGCAGCACAGAATAAAAACCGTCATGGGTACGATTTTTTTCGGAGCCTTTGGCTTACGTACCGGCAGCTGGTCAAAGGTCTGACGTGCCCGGCTGAGACAGAGTGATGCCAGCGGACACACGGTACAATTCGGATTTTTGCCCGGAATACATACGGTTGCACCCAGCTCCATCAACGCCTGTGTCAGCATACCGCATAATGTGCCGTTGTCTTTGGGATATACAGCACTCAGCTCCCGGATCACACGCTGCTTGACACTGAGCCGGTCAATTTCTGCGAATGAATCCTGTAAGCGCATGACCACACGCAGGACATTTCCATCTACCGCTGCAACCGGCTGTCCATAGCAAATGGAGCAAATGGCACCAGCTGTATAATCTCCTACGCCGGGCAAACGCCGGATCTCCTCAAAGCGTGTGGGAAACCTGCCATCATACATGTGGCAGATTCCTTTGGCAGCGGCATGTAAATTTCGGACACGGGTATAATACCCCAGTCCCTCCCATATTTTATGTACCGATGCTTCATCCGCCTGTGCCAGATCCTGTATGGTCGGAAAACGTGTCAGAAAGCGTGTATAATAATCTTTTACAGTTTCCGCACGGGTTTGCTGAAGCATAATTTCGGATACCCATATATGATAAGGATCACAGCTTCTGCGCCACGGAAGATTCCGTGCATGGGCTGGATACCATTGGCAAAGGGGCTGTACGATTTTCTGTAAAAGGACCTGTTGCTGCTGCCGGACGGCACGCATCCGGTCAATCAATTTTTCATAGATTGGCAGCATGTTTTTTTCCCGGCAGATGGTTTGCATTTTTTCGATGGGAATCCATTGGACTGCACTGTTTTCATCCGGTTTGGGTTTCAGCTTTTCCTTTTTCAGCGCAATCAGTCCATAGGATACATTATAATGTACATGTGCGGCAACAGCTTGACCGTTCTTTTTATGAGCAGCAACCGGCAGAACATCCAGTGATAAAATGGAACTGCACAGAGGCTGTGCTACAGTGATACCCGTTTCCTCCTTTGCTTCACGTACTGCTACAGCGAGAAAATTTGTATCTCCGTCTGCATGACCGCCTGTCCACGAAAAAGACCGGTAAATATTATGATGTACCATCAGTACATGCTGCATAGTTTCATCCAGAATCATGCCGGAGCATGTGATATGTCCGCCGGCTGGGCAGTCTCTTCGGAAAATGCTCATTCCGTATGTTTCCGCCGCAGATAAAATTTCTTCCTTTGCCTGTTTTTCTGTTTCTGTTTGCGGTTCATATGCCGCAAGCTGCTCTTTCCATCTCATTGAAATTCTCCCGTTATACGTCCTGAGCTGCATCATATGCTGCGATAATTTCCAGTGCAACTTCTTTCCTTGGACGCCGGGTATCCATTGCTTGTTTTTCAATATACCGGTGTGCCTGTAATTCTGTCATAGACTGTGTTTCAATCAGCACACACTTGGCACGGGAAACATAGCGCAGCTCTTCCAGCTTGCTCTGTAATCTTGCGTTTTCACGCTTCATGCCCTGTAATCGGCTGCGCATAGCAAAGCCCAGGCGAATGGCCTGATGAAACAAGGCCTTATTGATAGGCTTGGGTACAACCGATACGCCTGCGTCAATGGTCTGATTCATCATTTCTTCAGCCATATCCTGTTTACAAATCAAAATCACGCCTGCACTTGTAGACTCACTCATCTGCATGGCAAGATGATAACCGAACTCATCCTTCAGGGGCGTGTTAATCATCAGCAAATCGAAGCTATCCTGCTGCATACTGCGTCTTGCCTCATCGCCGCTTGAGACCACACACACATCCTGACATCCGCATCGTTTCACAAAGCCAATTACTGCATTAAGACCTTCCTCAGAACCGGATACAATTAAAGTCCGTCCTGTCCCCAATGTTTACCTCCTCCTTCTGCATAAAAAGCCCTCCGGATGTCATCAAAAGTAATGTCTGTAGCAATATTCCATGGGATCGTCTGCCGCTTCGTAGGCAGCAATCTGATTCTGTTTCTGTTTCAGAAAATTTTCTGTCACAGACTGAGATATATGTGTGCGGACAAATTCGCTTTTTGCAGTCAATGCAATAGCATCCTTCAAAGAGCCGGGCAGATGGGGCATCAGCAATGCTTTTTCTGTTTCCTGAAGTGTTTCACCCTTTGCGATCCCATCCATGCCGGCTTGCAGCAGCAGCTGGAAGGTCAGATAAGGGTTGCAGAATGCATCTGCGGAACGAACCTCCAGTGTGGGAACGCCCCCCGGCATATAGCGCAGCCGGAGTACAGGCGTTTGCCGGTTATTTCCATTGGCAGCAAAACGCTCATAGGAATTGACAATCGGGTTCATAAAGGATGTAAATTCCGGAATCCGTTTTAAAATGCCTGCAATAAAGGATTTGCCTGCATCCGTAATCGTGTCAAAGCTGCTGCCGAAAATAGATGAGCCATCTTTTGTGATATTGATATAAATTTTCAAGGCACTGCCGATTTTCTCCGGAAGCGGCTTCGGCATAAAGGAAGCATACAGTCCGTTTCGGGCTGCAATGGTTTTTACCACTGTTTTATAATGCATCATATTATCCGCAGCCGTCAGCGGATTGCTGCATGCAAAATCGATTTCATTCTGACCGGGTCCGGACTTATGACAGGAAGAGGTGGGATTCAGTCCCATTTCTTCCAATGCCAGACAGATTTCCCGTCGTGTATCCTCACATTTATCCAGCGGTGCAATATCCAGATAGCCGCCGTTATCAAAGGGAATGCGAGTAGGATTGCCTTCCATATCTGTTTTGAACAGATAGAATTCGCAGCGTGTGCTCATATCGCACTGATAACCCAGCTGGTGGAGTTCTTTGGTAGTCAGCTTCAGATTCCGGCGCAAATCGCCTGTATAGGGCGTTCCGTCCAGATTGAACAGGTTGCAGAAAAAGCGAACCACACGTCCGGACTGAGGCCGCCACGGCAGTACAGCCAGTGCAGCTGTATCCGGCCGCAGCATCAGTGTCTGGGGCTGTTCCTCCAGCATATCTGCTGAATGAACCGGAATGCCATATTCTACAGCACGATCCAGTTCACGGGGCATAATGGCAATATTTTTCATATTGCCGAAGGTATCGCAGAATGACAGACGAATGAATTTGATGTCATTTTCTTCAATAAAGCTCAAAGTATCCGTTGCAGAAAAATACATATCGTTCCTCCTATCGCTCGGAACAGACGGTGGGCGTCTCCGAGACAGCAGCTTCAAGCATGTTGGTGCATCCATCGGATGCGCAATAGTATTATTATATCGTTTTTTTCTGATTTTGTAAAGTGCTGATTTAAGAATATCATGCAAATCCATTTTAAAAGAATATGAGATAAATTGGATTTGCGTTCAAATTTTTTTCATTTTACCAGTCAGCAAAGGCTGCTGCATCCTTTCGGACACAGCAGCCTCATACTACTATTTATATTATATATGATGCTGTTGGTTGTTACGGAATAATCAGAACCGGTGTACCAACATCCACTGTATAAAACAATTGTTCTGCAAAGTCCACCGGAAGATTGATACAGCCGTGAGAACCGTTATACATATAGATGTCGCCGCCGTATTCTGTACGATCCAGATCATGAAGTCCGACACCTGTCCATGTTACCGGCATCCAGTATTGTACGGGTGCAGAATATCCTTCGCCTTCCAGTACTTTTGGACTTTCTCTGGACCATACACGGAACACACCGGTAGGTGTCTGACGGGTCGGATCAGTACCTGTACCGGTTACACAGTCTGAGTCCATCAAAAGCGAACCATCTACATAATACCACACATGCTGGTTGGTAATATCTACTTCAATATATGTATTGCCGATATCATCTGTTTCACGGCGGTACGCTCTCTGAGAATATTCCGGTTCAACCGTTACGCTTTCTCCGGCCTTGATGTATTCAATCAGCTTTTCAGTAGTTGCTGTTACATCGGTTTTCCAGCCGTAGATACCATCTTCGCCCAGCGGAAGCTGAATGGTACCCTGTAAAGTAGAGTGGAAAGTTCGTGTATAGCCCGATACAAATGTATCATACTTATCGGCGAGATTGGTTTGTACCCATGCCTGTACAGCATTTTCATCCACTGTCATATTGCCGCTGCTGTCGGAAGAGACCCATTCTATAATTGTAGCGGAATCCAGAACTTCTGTGCGGTCACTGAAATCGTAGGTAATGGTCAGTCCCATCAGCGAATTGGCTTCTTCCAGTGCAGCCTGTAAGCTTTCGGCGGTTTTTTCTGCTTTCATGTAGCAGTCACAAGCGGTCAGTTCAATAACGGACTTTCCGTTGCGTACCTGTTCCAGTGTATAATCCACCAGTTTTTCCACATCAATCATATCGCCGTCATCTTCCGGTATGACTGTATAGGAACCGTCGGACTGTTTCTGCAAATAGGCATCCGTAGGCGGTGCAGTGCCCCATGTGTAATTCCTTACCAGCGTAGCCAGTTTGGATTCATCGTATGTATTGACCAGTTTTGTGGTATACTTTGCAGGACTGAGATAGTTGACGAACCAGAAAAATACATTCTGATCAGCAGCTTTCTGGAAAGCCGTTTCATCGGCCAGAGAAATGGCAGAACCGAACTCCTGACCCTCAAAGTGGATTTCTTCCCCATTCTTTTTCACAAAGGTAATACCCTGCACTTCACCCTCATGAACAACAGCATCAATGGCTTCATCCATAGACATGCCGCCGATATCCACACCGTTCATATAGGTTTTGGGCAAAAATCCTCTGCTGCACATCAGCATTCCGACGATATAGGCAAGCAGAATTACAATTATAACAGCACAGATCAGAATGATCCCGATCTTGTTTTTCTTTGCAACGGCTGCCTGTGTTTTTTGCCGCATCTGATTCTGTCGATAGTTACGGGGTACTTCATAATCATAGGTATCATCCAGATTGCGCTTGCGGCGGCTGGAGGATGCCTGTCGCTGCACATAACGATGGGCTTCTTCTGCGGTAGATGCGTTTTGTCCGCCTCTTCCGCTATTTTCGCCGATGGCATTCATGGATTCCTTAATGCGGCGCATTTTTTCCATTTTATCCTCTGCGGCGGTTCTTGGCTGCGTCTGTTCAGCAGCTGTCCGTGGGGACTGGGAGCGTCTTCTGGAGGAGGTACTGGTCTGTTTTTCAGAAAGCTCCGACACTCGCTTATTGCTGGTGTTTTTGCGCTGACGCAAGGGCTGGGACGGAGGCTTCTGACCGCCGGACAAGGACTGCTGCATTTGACGATGCAGCTCTTCCTTGGACATTTTGGGAGCGGTTGCAGCGCTGCTGCTGCGCTGCTGATAATTCTGGTTTCTGTTTTCGCTCAAAATAATCTTTCCTTTCTCAACGTTTTGTTTTTATTACATCGTGTTTCTTAAACCCGGTTAAAAATTTTCGTTCACAAACACGGCTGCATTTCTCACTATACTTTACTTATTATATATTACCGCACATATTTTGTCAACCATTTTCGACAACTTCATGGAATTGATTTCATTTTGTAACCAGTTGATTCCGGTTTGCAACAGATTGTGATAGATGCGTACACTCTCAAATAAATCATTCCATAAAGAGCAAGTCTTTTGTGCAAAAGTGATGAAATGAAAGGAAAAATTTGTGAACTTTTTTTATTGACTTTTGGTCGGTTTTGTATTACAATAACAAAAGAGTAGGCTGGGGTTTGTGAGGTTTGTAAAAAGCCTGCTGAATTTATTGGGTTGGTTTCATATTAGGAGGTTTGACCAATGAGAATCAAAAATTTCAGAAAGAAAACGCTTGCGGCACTTCTTGCAGCAAGCACGCTGACATCGGCGTTTTCTGCTATGGCAGCAGAAGCATCCAGCGCAGATGAAGCAGCAGCTGTATCCGTCAGCATGGAAGAAATTCCCATCGTCGCTGCAAGCAGCTCCGTTTCCATTCTTGCATCAGAAGGGTATGAGGAAGCCGCTTATGCAACATGGGGACCGGTTGACGGTGCAGACGGTTATAACGTTTATTGTGACGGCGTACAGATTGACTCTATGCTGATTCGTCAGTATCCGGGTTACTTCCGGGCAGATGCAGTGGGTCTGAAAGCCGGCAGCCATACGCTGAAGGTTGTTCCCACAAAGAGCGGTGCCGAAATGACCTCCGCAGCAGCTGAGACAAGCGTCACATCTGTTGCCCATGACAGAACAGGTTTCGCATTTTATTCAGACAGCAAGGCTCTGGGTGCCTACAATGCAGACGGTACCCTCAAGGATGGTGCAAAGGTTCTGTATGTAACAGAAGAAACCAAGGATACGGTTACCATGGATGTAGTGACCAGTTCCAAGGGTACAACCACCGCAACAACTGGTATTCAGGAAATCCTGAATGCTTACAAGAAGGGCTACGACAGCACACCGATTGCGATCCGTATCATCGGTACAGTGACAGATCCCAGCGGCGTTGCTTCCATGGGCGGTGACCTGACCATTGACGGCGGCAGTAAGGGCGTTGGTGCCATCACACTGGAAGGTATCGGCAATGATGCAGTTGTTTCCGGTTTTGGCATCAAGGTTAAGAATATGTCCAACTGTGAAATCAGAAATATCGGCGTTATGCTGGTAGACAGTGATGAGGGTGACAATATTACGCTTCAGCAGGGCAATGACCATATCTGGGTTCACAACTGTGATATGTTCTATGGTCTGGCAGGCAGCGATGCAGACCAGGCAAAGGGCGACGGTGCACTGGACTGCAAAAAGTCTACCTATGTTACATTCTCCTACAATCACTTCTGGGACAACGGAAAGTGCAATCTGCTGGGTCTCAGCGAAGGCACAACAGAGGGTCTGTACATTTCATACCACCACAACTGGTATGACCATTCTGACTCCAGACATCCCCGTGTAAGATATTATTCTGCGCACGTATATAACAATTACTATGACGGCAATGCCAAGTATGGTATTGGTTCGACGCTTGGTTCTTCCGTATTTTCTGAAAATAACTATTTCAGAAACTGCAAATACCCCATGCTGACCTCTATGCAGGGCAACGATATTGACCCGTCTACCGGCAAGGGTACATTCTCCAGCGAAGACGGCGGTACCATCAAGGCTTATGGCAACTATATGGAAGGACAGAAAGCATTTACTTCCTATCAGGATGACAGTGTAGAATTTGATGCTTATGTAGCTTCTTCCAGAGATGAACAGGTTCCGTCCTCTGTAACTTCCAAGCAGGGCAGCCATACATACAATAACTTTGATACAGACGGTACGCTTTACAGCTATACGCCCGATGCAGCAGCAGATGTTCCCTCTGTAGTTATGGCAAAGGCAGGCCGTCAGGGCGGCGGTGACTTCAACTGGGAGTTTGATGATGCTGTGGATGATGAAAGCTATGCAGTAAATACAGAACTGATGGCTGCTATTAAGGCATATAAGCCTTCTGTTGTTGCCATCGGCAGCGGCTTTAAGGAGGATTCTGGTGAAGTAACTGTTACCACCACAACGACCACCACAACAACCACCAATAAGACGACCACAACGACCACTTCTAAGACAACAGCTCCGGTAGTTGTAACATCGGATACACCTGCCGCAGGGGATCTGTTCTGTGCACCGGGTGCAACCGGCTCCGGTTCTTCTGTCAGTGACCCCATGGATGTTGAAAAGGCAATTGCAACTATTTCAGCTGGGCACACGATCTTCCTGTTGGAAGGTACTTATGAATTCAGCTCTCAGATTCTGATTGATGAGAGCAACAGCGGTTCTGCCGGTGCCTATAAGACCATTAAGGCTTATAATGGTGCGGATGTTACGTTTGATTTCTCCGGTCAGGGTGCAGCAGATCCATCTGTAAGAGGTATTGTACTGGACGGTGACTACTGGCACTTCTATGGCTTTGAGATTACAAAGGCAGCTGACAACGGTATGCTGCTGTCCGGTAATAACAATATCATCGAAATGATGGTATTTAACGACAATCAGGATACCGGTCTTCAGGTTTCACGTTACAACACAAGCGCAGCCACCGTTGCTGAATGGCCTTCCTACAACACCATTCTCAACTGTACATCCAAGAACAACTGTGATGACAAGACCATGGAGAATGCAGACGGCTTTGCTGCTAAGCTGACCTGCGGTGAAGGCAATGTATTTGATGGCTGTATGGCTTACTGCAACAGTGACGATGGCTGGGATCTTTATGCAAAGGAAGAAACTGGACCCATTGGTGTTGTGACCATCCAGAACTGTGTTGCATTCAGAAATGGTTACACAGAGTTTGGCGAAGGCTACGGTAACTGCGATGGTAACGGCTTCAAGCTGGGTGGCGCAGGCGTAGGTTCTCCCCACGTTGTAAAGAACTGTCTGGCATTTGAAAACCTTAACTGCGGTTTCACCGACAATAAAAATCCGAAGCTGGAGAGCCTTACAGACTGTACAGCATACAACAACGGTGTCGGCGGCAACGGCAAGTCCAACTATATGACCTATCGCTGCACAGATGACGGCTGCGACTTCACAAATCTCGTATCCTATTACAACGATCTCAGGGTTTCTGATACCGGTGCAAAAGGCCTCAGTATCAGCAACGACAAGTTTGTTGGTACGATTGCAAACTCTATCTACTACAACAGCAAGTATTATAAGGTTTCTGACAGAGTAAATATTGCAAATGGCGACAAGACAGGTGACATTGTTACTCTTGCTGAATCTGACTTCATTACTCTGAGCGTTCCTGCTATGGGTACGGATTTCCATACTGCATGGAGAAATGCAGACGGCAGCATCAATACAGCAGGTTTTGCTGAAACAACCGGACAGTATGAATCCATGGGTTATCACTTTACCGGCGGTTCCGGTCCGGTCGTAACCACTCCGTCTGCTACTACCACCACAACGACAGGCACAAACGGCAGCAATACAACGACCACCACAACGAAAAATACAAATACGCCTGTTGCAGGCGACTATATCCATGACTTCACAGCAAACGGCACAAGCAGCACATTCTTTACCATCACCGGCAATCTGTCCACCTCTAAGGGAACCGTGGAATATGATGGCAAGACGCTGACACAGTGTCTGAAGATGGAATCCGCAACCTCTATCAGCTTTACCAATGCAGCGGATGGTACAATCACGCTGGTATTTGTTGAACCGGCTGCCACCATTAAGGTAGATGGTACAAAGTATACAGCAGACGGCAGCGGTATCATTACTGTGGATGTAGCAGCAGGCAGTCATACCATTACCAAGGCTGACTCAGCGAACCTGTTCTACATGGTTTATGCAAATAATGGTACAGCAGCTTCTTCCACCACTACAACGACTACTGCAAGCAGTGGCTCCGGCACAACAACGACCACGACCACAACTACGGGCGGCGGTTCTGGCACCGGTACAACTACAACGACCAAAATACCGGACGATGTTCTTTATGGTGATGTGAATGCAGATGGCATTGTTTCACTGATTGATGTTGTAATCCTGAACAAGTATCTGGCAAATGCAGTCACACTGAACGCTACACAGCTGGCAAATGCAGAATGCTGTGTTGACGGAAAGTTGAATTCTGCGGATGTAACGGCTTTGCTGAAGTTCATTGTTGAACTGATTGACGTACTTCCGATTCAGCCGGCTTAACAAATGAAAGATAAAAAACGATAAAAAATGGGACTGTTGCAATTTGCAGCAGTCCCAATTTTTTTATTTCTATTTAAGCTTCATTTTCAGAAACCATCCGGTTCAGTGCACCCAGCAAAGCCTTAATGGAGGATGTGACAATATCCGAATGGATACCCACACCCCAGAACGTTTTACCGCCCCGTTCCAGACCAACATAAGACACAGCACTTGCGGAAGAACGGATTTCCATAGCATGTTCCGTATAGGTGGTCAGCACAAATTCAATGCCCAGATACTGCTTCAATGCATTGCGCACTGCATTCAGACGGCCATTGCCCTCAGCAGATACGACAAGCGTTTCACCGTTGCGGCACACAGTGACAGAAGCTTCAATCATGCCGCCTTCTTTCTGCACATAGTGAATTTCCGGTACAGATACAGGGGTTTCAATATTTACATAGCTTTCGTTGAAAATGCGCAGTACCTCATCCGGCTGCAATTCCTTGTGTGCACGGTCAGAAATTCCCTTTACCAGATAGCCGAAGGATTCTCTCATCTTTGCCGGAATATCATAACCATACTTGGTTTCCATCAGATAGCCGATACCGCCCTTGCCGGACTGACTGTTGATGCGGATGACATCTGCTTCGTACTCTCTGCCCACATCCGTCGGGTCGATGGGCAGATACGGTACAGTCCAGTGCTCACGCTGCTCTGTTTCTCTCCATTTCATGCCCTTTGCAATGGCATCCTGATGAGAGCCGCTGAACGCAGCAAATACCAGCTGACCGCTGTACGGAGAACGTTCATAAACATGCATACGGGTTACACGCTCATAGACCTTTGTAATCTCCGGCAGATTGGAGAAATCCAACTCCGGCTCTACGCCCTGGGAGTACATATTCAGTGCCAGTGTGATGATGTCTACATTACCGGTACGCTCACCGTTTCCGAACAATGTGCCCTCGATACGGTCGCCTCCAGCCAGCAAGCCCATTTCACTGTCAGCCACAGCACAGCCCCGGTCATTGTGAGGATGCAGGGAAATAATCACATGTTCCCGGCGGTTCAGATGATCATTCATGTATTCCACCTGATTGGCGTATACATGGGGCATGGAATGCGCCACAGTAACCGGCAGATTGATAATGACTTTATCATCTGCTGTCGGCTCCCAGATATCAATCACACGGTTGCAGATTTCCAGCGCAAATTCCGGTTCTGTTCCGGTGAAGCTTTCCGGTGAATATTCAAAGGTAAAGTGACCCTCTGTCTTGGCACGATATTCCTTGCACAGCTTTGCGCCGGCAACTGCAATATCAATGATTTCCTCCTTGCTGCGCTTGAACACCTGTTCTCTCTGAGCCAGAGAGGTGGAGTTGTACAGATGCACAATGGCATGTTTTGCACCCTTGAGAGCTTCAAAGGTTTTGGCAATAATATGCTCTCTTGCCTGGGTCAGTACCTGAATGGTTACATCATCCGGAATCAGATTCTGCTCAATCAGTGTACGGCAGAAGTCATATTCCGTATCGGATGCTGCCGGAAATCCGATTTCAATTTCCTTAAAACCAATCGCTACCAGCACCTTGAAAAATTCCAGCTTTTCCTCCAGACTCATGGGCGTAATCAGTGCCTGATTGCCGTCCCGCAGATCCACGCTGCACCAGATGGGTGCTTTATCAATATACGTCTTGCTTGCCCAGCGCATGGGCGGATTTTCCACCGGGAAAAACTGTCGGGTGTACTTTTCTACATTTTTCATACCAAACATTCCTTTCTGTCTGAACTTTGAAATCGAATGTGAACACGCATAAAAAAAGTCTCTTTTATGCCGATACAGCATAAAAGAGACGAAGATTGCTTCTCCGTGGTACCACTCTTCTTGACGAGATTCCGTCCACTCTGTCACATCCATTAATGTGCTTCTCTGTAACGGGAGAAACCCGGTGCAGCCTACTTTCTTTCAGCCCACGGCTCAGGGATGAGCTATCCTGTTTCTGCCGCACTGTCTTGCACCATCCGACAGCTCTCTGAACCGGTGGGAAACATCTTTTTTCCCTTCTGCGCCTTTTCATTATGATTCATTCAATCGAAACGTATGATTACGTTCTATTCTTATTTTATCGGATTTTCTTTCTTTTGTCAAGTCTTTTTCGCCCATTTTTTTCATAATTTTATTTTTTGCATGGTATAGCAATTGGATGTGTGTAAAGTGTGTATAAAAAGCATCTGAAATGTAAAAACAAGGATGAGAATCTTGCATTTAGGAAAGTGAAGTGTTATACTAAATATTAGATATTTTTGCAGGACATGCTGTTTCTGCCGGCGGAATCCGCCGCACCGCCGTGTGTCCACTACATTTTTGATACATAAGGGTGAAACACAATGAAGTTAAAAGGCGCACAAATCATTATCGAAACCCTGATTGAACAGGGAGCCACAACCGTATTCGGCTACCCGGGCGGTCAGGTTATTGATATTTACGACGCACTTTATATGGCGCAGGATCGCATCCACCATATAATTACAGCACATGAACAGGGTGCATCCCATGCAGCAGACGGATTTGCCCGTGCTACGGGTCAGGTTGGTGTAGTGATTGCCACCTCCGGTCCGGGTGCTACCAATCTGGTAACCGGTATTGCAACGGCTTATCTGGATTCTACACCTATGGTAGCTATCACAGGCAACGTTCCCAATTCTCTGATTGGCAGAGATAGTTTTCAGGAAGTGGATATTACCGGTGTGACCATGCCGATTACCAAACACAATTTCTTTGTCAAGACCGTTGAGGAGCTGGCACCTACCATTCGTGAGGCATTCCGTATTGCCAAGTCCGGCAGACCAGGTCCGGTACTGGTGGATATTCCAAAGGACGTACAGCAGGCAATGTATGAATACGAAGCAGCACCTGTTGCAGAGAAAGCCCCGCTTCCGGAGGTGGATATGCAGGAGATTGCTGAAGCAGCAAAGATGATTGCCGCTTCAGAAAGACCGTACATCTATATCGGCGGCGGTGCCATTATAGATGATGCCGGTGAGGAAATCGTTCGTCTGGCTGATAAGATTGATGCGCCGATTGGCTGTACGATGATGGGACTGTCTGCGGTGCCTACGGATAATCCCAGATGGCTGGGCATGGAGGGTATGCACGGTCATTATGCATCCTCTATCTCACAGAATGAAGCAGACCTGATTATTACCGCAGGCTGTCGTTTCAGCGACAGAGGCACAGGCAATGTTTCCAAGTATGCAAGAAATGCAAAGATTCTTCATATTGATATTGATGCTTCTGAGCTGAATAAAAATGTCAGAGCTGATCTGGGGCTGACCGGTTCCATGAAGAAAATTCTCGGTGCACTGATTGATGCAGTTGCTGAACAGACACATCCTCAGTGGCATGCACGGATTGAAGAACTGAAAGCCTATACAGAGGAGCTGGAGCGTCAGGAAGATGCCATCACACCGTTTACTGCCATTGATGCCATTCAGGAAGCAGCAGCGACTGCCGGCGATGACATCATCGTGGCAACCGATGTAGGACAGCACCAGATGTGGGCAGCACAGCGTTTTGACTTCTCAAAGCCCCGTACATTTATTTCCAGCGGCGGTCTGGGTACCATGGGCTTTGGACTGGGTGCTGCTATTGGTGCAGCAACTGCAACGGGCAAGAAAACTGTTCTGATTACCGGCGACGGAAGCTTTGGTATGAATCTCAATGAGCTGGCAACTGCGGTCACCAATCAGACACCTGTTGTGATTTTCATCATGAATAACGGCGTACTGGGCATGGTACGTCAGTGGCAGACCCTGTTCTTTGACAAGCATTATTCCAATACGACACTTCAGAGAAAAACGGATTTTGTAAAGCTGGCGGAGGCTTTTGGTCTGCCGGCATTCCGTGTAGGAAAAATTCCCGGGCTGAACTGCCCCAAGCAATGTGACAGCTGTACGAATATCAATGACTGTATCGGTACATTGGATGAGCTGAAGGCTGTTCTCAAACAGGCATTTGCAGTAAAGGGTCCGGTACTGGTAGACTGCACCATTGATTGTGATGCGTTTGTACTGCCGATGCTGCCGCCGGGCGGTTCTATTGATGATATCATCGTAGATCCGACTGCGAAAAAGTGAAAGAGGTGAACCCTATGGAACAATTTGTAATTTCAATTCTTGTTGCAAACCGTTCGGGTGTGCTGACACGTGTTTCCAGCATGTTCACCCGCCGGGGCTTTAATATTGATACCCTGACAGTAGGAGAGACTGAATCTCCGGAATTTTCCCGTATTACCATTACACTGCGGGGAGATAAATCCGTCTGTGACCAGATCGTAAAGCAGCTGGAAAAGATGTACGATGTACAGAAAGTGCAGGTTATGCAGCGGGATACAACCGTAGCACGTGAGCTGCTGCTGATTAAGGTGCAGCATACACCGGAGCAGCGTCAGGATATCCTGTCTGTGACAGATGTATTCCGTGCAAAGATTATCGACTTCTCTCAGGAAGCTCTGGTGATTGAGATTCAGGGTTCAACCACTAAGATCAACGCTTTTATTGAGCTGCTGGAGCCTTACGGTATTCTGGAAATGTGCCGTACGGGTCTGGTTGCTCTTGAAAGAGGCGGCAATTGTCTGAAAGACGAATAATTCCGCCCATATATCCATATTTATTTTAAAAGGAGTCTTTTCATTATGGAAAATACTGCAAAGGTTTTTTATCAGGAAGATTGTGACCTTTCTCTGCTGTACGGCAAGACCATTGCTGTTATCGGCTACGGCAGCCAGGGTCACGCACATGCACTGAATGCAAAGGAATCTCTGGGTGACAACGCTCGTGTCATCATTGGTCTGTACGAAGGCAGCAAGTCCTGGGACAAGGCTGTAAAGCAGGGCTTTGAGGTATATACAGCTGCGGAAGCAGCAAAGCAGGCTGACATCATTATGATTCTGATTAACGATGAAAAGCAGGCTGCTATGTACAAGAAGGACATTGCACCGAATCTGGAAGCTGGCAACATGCTGATGTTTGCTCATGGTTTTGCGATTCATTTCGGTCAGATCGTTCCGCCGGCTGATGTAGATGTAACCATGATCGCACCGAAGGGTCCGGGTCACACTGTAAGAAGTGAATATCAGGCTGGCAAGGGTGTTCCGTGTCTGGTAGCTGTTGCACAGGATGCAACCGGTAAGGCAAAGGATATGGCTCTGGCTTATGGTCTGGCAATCGGCGGTGCAAGAGCTGGCGTTCTGGAAACCACATTCAGAACTGAAACAGAAACCGACCTGTTCGGTGAGCAGGCAGTTCTCTGCGGCGGTGTATGCGCACTGATGCAGGCTGGCTTTGAAACACTGGTAGAGGCTGGCTACGATCCGAGAAATGCTTACTTTGAGTGTATCCACGAGATGAAGCTGATTGTTGACCTGATTTATCAGAGCGGCTTCGCTGGCATGCGTTATTCTATTTCAAATACAGCTGAATACGGTGATTACATCACAGGTCCGAAGCTCATCACAGAGGAGACAAAGAAGACCATGAAGCAGATCCTGAAGAACATTCAGGATGGTTCCTTTGCAAAGGAATTCCTGCTGGATATGTCCGAGGCTGGCGGTCAGGCACACTTCCGTGCCATGAGAAAGCTGGCTTCTGAGCATCCGTCTGAAAAGGTGGGCGAAGAAATTCGTAAGCTGTACAGCTGGAATAATGAAGAAGACAAGTTCATCAATAACTAATTTCACGTAAGCAACGTTTTGAAATCCTGCTGCTTTCCTGATGAAACAGTCAGGAAAGCAGTTTCATTTTATCCGGAAAGAGGTTATACATATTATGGCAACTGATTTGAAAACAGGATTTAATAATGCACCCCGCCGTGCGTTATATCATGCACTGGGTCTTACAAAAGAAGAGATGGAACGTCCTTTGGTAGGCATTGTCAGCTCTTATAATGAGATTGTACCGGGGCATATGAATATTGATAAGATTGTGGATGCCGTAAAGCTCGGCGTTGCAATGGCAGGCGGTACACCCATTGTATTTCCAGCCATTGCTGTTTGTGACGGTATTGCAATGGGTCACAAGGGCATGAAGTATTCCTTGATTACCCGGGATATCATTGCAGACTCCACGGAAGCTATGACGCTGGCTCACGGCTTTGATGCGCTGGTTATGGTGCCGAACTGTGATAAGAATGTACCGGGTCTGCTGATGGCAGCTGCCCGTTTGAATATCCCCACTGTATTTGTCAGCGGCGGCCCCATGCTTGCCGGACATGTAGACGGAAAAAAGACCAGCTTCTCCAGCATTTCAGAGGCAGTCGGTTCTTATCAGGCAGGCAGAATTGATGAGGCAAAGCTCTGCGAATTCGAAGAGCATACCTGCCCCACCTGCGGCTCCTGTTCCGGTATGTATACGGCAAACTCCATGAACTGCCTGACGGAAGTGCTGGGTATGGGTCTGAAAGGCAATGGTACCATTCCGGCTGTATATTCTGCAAGAATTGAGCTGGCAAAGCATGCCGGCATGCAGGTCATGGAGCTGTACCGCAAAAATATCCGTCCTCGTGATATTATGACGGAAAAGGCATTCGAAAACGCACTGACTGCTGATATGGCTCTGGGATGCTCCACCAACAGCATGCTGCATCTGCCTGCCATTGCCAACGAATGCGGCATCTCCATCAATCTGGATATGGCCAATGAAATCAGCGACAAAACACCGAATTTGTGTCATCTGGCTCCGGCTGGTCATACTTACATGGAGGATTTGAATGAAGCCGGCGGTATATATGCTGTTCTGAATGAACTGACGAAAAAGAATCTGATTCATACGGATGTCATGACCTGCACGGGTAAGACATTGGGTGAAAATATCAGCGGCTGTATCAATAAGAATCCGGAGATTATCCGTCCCATTGAAAATCCGTACAGCGAAACCGGCGGTATTGCCGTTTTAAAGGGCAACCTTGCACCGAACCGCTGTGTTGTAAAGAGAAGTGCAGTTGCTCCGGAAATGCTCTGTCACAAGGGCCCGGCAAGAGTTTTCAACAGCGAAGAAGAGGCAATCAAGGTGATTTACGCAGGAGAAATCAAACCGGGCGATGTGGTAGTTATCCGCTATGAAGGTCCTGCCGGCGGCCCCGGTATGAGAGAAATGCTCTCTCCTACATCTGCCATTGCAGGCATGGGGCTGGACAAGGAAGTGGCTCTCATTACAGACGGACGGTTCTCCGGTGCAACAAGAGGCGCAGCCATCGGTCATGTTTCTCCTGAGGCAGTAAGCGGCGGTACCATTGCCTATGTCAAGGACGGGGATATCATCTCCATTGATATTCCGAATCACACCATTACACTGGAGGTTTCCGATGAGGAGCTGGAAGAACGGAAGAAAACCATGCCGATTCTGGAAAAAAACGATTTGACTGGTTATCTGAAGCGGTATGCGAAGATGGTTTCCTCTGCGGATAAGGGTGCAATTATAAATTACTAATCAGAAAGGACTGATATAAATGGGTATGACAATGACACAGAAGATACTGGCTGCGCACGCAGGACTTGATAAAGTCGAAGCAGGTCAGCTGATTCTGGTAAATCTGGACAGAGTCCTCGGCAACGATATTACTTCTCCGGTTGCCATTCGTGAATTTGACAAGCTGGGGCTGGACAAGGTTTATGATAAGGACAAGGTGACGATGGTAATGGATCACTTTGCTCCGAACAAGGACATCAAGGCAGCAACGCAGTGTAAAATGTGCCGTGATTTCTGCATGGAAAAGGAAGTCACGCATTTCTATGATGTAGGTCAGATGGGCATTGAGCATGCGCTGCTTCCGGAAAAAGGTCTGGTTGTTTCCGGTGATGTTGTCATCGGTGCAGACTCTCACACCTGTACCTATGGTGCACTGGGTGCATTCTCTACCGGCGTTGGCTCTACCGATATGGCATGCGGTATGGCAATCGGCAAAGCGTGGTTCAAGGTGCCCTCTGCCATCAGGTTTGAACTGAAAGGCAAGCTGAATCCCTATGTTTCCGGCAAGGATGTGATTTTGCACATCATCGGCATGATCGGCGTAGACGGTGCACTGTACCGTTCTATGGAATTTACGGGTGAAGGTGTTGCAAGTCTTTCCATGAGCGATCGTCTAACCATGACCAATATGGCCATTGAAGCAGGTGCTAAGAACGGCATTTTTGAAGTGGATGAGCAGACGCTTGCCTATGTGGCAGAGCACAGCGACCGGAAGCCGGTTGTCTACAAGGCTGACGAGGACGCTGTTTATGACGAAACCTATGTGATCGATCTTTCTGAAATCAAGTCTACCGTTGCTTTCCCCCATCTGCCGGGCAATACCCGCACCATCGACAATGTGGGCGATGTGAAGATTGATCAGGTTGTGATCGGTTCCTGTACAAACGGCTTTTACCGTGATATCGAGGAAGCAGCATCTATCCTCAAGGGCAAAAAGGTTGCCAAAAATGTACGTGCCATCATCATTCCGGCAACACAGGACATCTATCTGAAGGCTATGGAAAATGGTCTGCTGAAGATTTTCATTGAAGCAGGATGCGTTGTTTCCACACCTACCTGCGGTCCGTGTCTGGGCGGACATATGGGCATTCTGGCAGCTGGTGAGCGTGCCGTTTCTACAACCAACCGGAACTTTGTAGGCAGAATGGGTCATCCCACATCTGAGGTTTATCTGGCAAGTCCGGCTGTTGCTGCTGCAAGTGCCATCACCGGCAAGATTTCCGGTCCTGAGGAGGTAATGTAAGATGAAATTTGAAGGTACTGTCATCAAGTACGGAGATAACGTAGATACGGACGTTATCATTCCGGCAAGATATCTGAATACAATTGATAAGAAAGAACTGGCTTCCCACTGCATGGAGGATCTGGATACGACTTTCACAGCCCGTGTCAAGGAAGGGGACATCATGGTTGCTGGTGAAAATTTCGGCTGCGGTTCTTCCCGTGAGCATGCACCCATTGCCATCAAGGAAAGCGGTATTTCTCTGGTAATTGCCAAGAGCTTCGCAAGAATCTTCTATCGGAACTCCATCAATATCGGTCTTGCCATTGTGGAATGTCCCGAAGCTGCCGAAGCCATCGAAGAGGGTCACATTGTGGAAGCTGACCTGGATAACGGTATCCTGACCGATCAGACAACAGGCAAGTCGTTTCATACGGCACCTTTTCCGCAGTTTATCCAGACCATCATCGAAAACGGCGGACTGATTGAATCCATCCGTAAGGGTGCTGTGAAGTAAGGACATGCTATGATTGGTGCAATTATCGGTGATATTGCGGGTTCACGTTTTGAGTTTCATAATTACCGCAAAAAGGATTTTGAGATATTCCACAAAGACTGCTCTGCAACAGATGACAGCATTATGTCCCTTGCTGTTGCAGAGGCAGTGCTTATGCATAAAACCGAGGGCAAGGATCTGGAAAAGGCTGCGGTTTACTATATGCAGAAATACGGCAGATCCTATCCCCACCGGGGATATGGCGGAGGATTTCGCAACTGGCTCCGAAGCGAGCATCCTAAGCCCTATAATAGTTTTGGAAATGGTGCGGCTATGCGTGTCAGTGCCTGTGCCTACGCAGCAGATACGCTGGAGGAAGCATTGGAAATGAGTGATGCTGTAACATGTGTCACCCATAATCACCCCGAGGGATTAAAAGGTGCAAGGGCAACCACAGCTGCCATTTTTCTTGCAAGAAAAGGCACATCTATTGCTGAAATCAGAAAACATATAGAGCAGAATTACTATCCCCTGGGATTTACCATTGATGAAATCCGCCCCACATACCGTTTCAATGAAACCTGTCAGGGAACGGTTCCCCAGGGGATAGAAGCATTTCTGGAGTCGGAGTCCTTTGAGGATGCGCTGCGGACTGCGGTTTCCCTGGGCGGAGACAGTGATACACTGGCGGCAATTACCTGTAGTATTGCAGAAGCTTATTATGGTGTGCCCAAAGATCTGTATAAGCGTGCGCTTCTGTATCTGGATAAAAAGCTTATGTCGCTGCTTTTTGCATTTGAAAAGCAGTATGGCGATTCTATAAAATAATTGGGAGGAAATGCAAATGACATACAATATCGGTCTGCTGAGAGGCGACGGAATCGGGCCTGAGATCGTTGACAGTGCAGTCAGAGTTCTGGAAGCTGTAGGCGAAAAGTTCGGTCATACCTTCAATTTTACAAAGTATCTCATCGGCGGTGCAGCCATTGATGAAACGGGTGTTCCGCTGCCGCAGGAAACCATTGATGGATGTCTTGCCAGTGACAGCGTACTGCTGGGTGCCGTGGGCGGTGCCGTTGGTCATTCCAAATGGGACAATATGCCGCCGAATCTGCGTCCGGAAAAGGCACTGCTGGGTATTCGGGAGGCAATGGGCTTGTTTACCAATCTGCGTCCGGCAAAGCTCTATCCGGCACTGAAAGGAGACTGTCCGCTGCGTGAGGATATCGTGGCAAAGGGATTTGATATCATGATGGTTCGTGAGCTGACGGGCGGTATCTACTTCGGTGAGCGAGGCAGAAGAAACGGCAAATATGGCGCAGAGGCTTACGATACAGAGTGCTACAGCGAAATGGAAGTAGAGCGTATTGCAAGAGTAGCGTTTGAAACCGCACAGAAGCGCAACAAGAACGTTATCTCCATTGACAAGGCGAATGTGCTGGAAAGCTCCAGACTGTGGCGTGAAGTGGTGCATAAGGTTGCTGCGGAATATCCGGATGTAACCTGTACAGATATGCTGGTGGACAATGCAGCTATGCAGCTGGTCAAGAATCCGAGACAGTTCGATGTGGTGGTAACTTCCAACATGTTCGGAGATATTCTCTCGGATGAGGCTTCTCAGATTACGGGTTCTATCGGCATGCTGCCGTCTGCATCGCTGGGCAGTTCCAAGTGCGGTCTGTATGAGCCCATTCATGGTTCTGCACCGGATATTGCCGGACAGAACAAGGCAAACCCCATTGCTACCATTCTTTCTGCGGCTATGATGCTGCGCTATTCATTCGACCTTATGGATGAAGCAAAAGCCATTGAGGATGCTGTTGACAAGTATCTTGAAGCAGGCTATCGTACCGCCGATCTGGCAGGTGAGGGTGTAACGCCGCTGTCTACAACAGAATGTACAGAAAAGATTCTGGCACTTCTTTAAATAAAACAAGAAATGCCATCCGGTCATCGGATGGCATTTCATTCAGCTTGAAAAAAGAAAGGGATGACCTGAAACATGACGCCCAGAGAAATCATCGGATACGGACTGGATGCGCTGGTTATTTTCCGCAGCCTGCAGCAAGACCCTGTTATTCGTTCTCTGATGCAGTTTTGCCATACAGACCGTACCAATCTGCCGGCACAGGTGCGCTTTTACAGTGCCATGACTGCGGCACTTTATGAAAAGACAGACAGCCTGACGGATTATATACAGGCACTGGTACTGGAGCATGAGCATGTATGTGTGGTACGTGCCGGTGCCGGTGAAGCCATTCCTGCACCTATGCAGCAGTGTCTGGATACAGAGCTGGAGCTGTTTCAGCGGATTGCCATGCTGACGCCTGCACAGCTTCAGGCGGAGACAGACTATACAGGGCCTCTGCCCGTATGGAACGTGCACAAGATTGATCTGAAGGCAGCCTATGCAGCACGTATTGCAGCCATTCACCGCCACGGCTATGGAATTTATGCACAGTATCATATGTTCACCGTCAGCCGCAGCGGAGAGATTCTTCCGGTACAGCATCCGGATCCTATCCGTCTGGAAAATATGGTGGGGTATGAACGGGAACGGAAGCAGGCTGCGGATAACATCCGAGCCTTGCTCGCCGGTAATTTTGCGGCAAATGTATTGCTTTCCGGCGATGCCGGCACCGGAAAATCAGCAACGGTCAAGGCCATTGCCAATACCTATCGGGATGAGGGGCTTCGGCTCATTGAGCTGACCAAAGACCAGCTCTGCTTCATTCCGCAGATTATGGACAGACTGTGCAAAAATCCGCTGAAATTCATTCTATTCATCGATGACCTGACTTTTTCCGAGGATGACCCGAATTTCGGTACATTAAAAGCTACGCTGGAGGGCAGTATCTCTGCACGGATGAGAAATACGGTTATTTATGCCACAAGCAACCGCCGCCATCTGGTAAAGGAAACTTTTGACGATGGCAGTGATAAGCACCAGAATGACACCATTCAGGAACGGATTTCTCTTTCGGAGCGATTCGGGATCAATATTACCTACAGCAAGCCCCAGAAATCCCTGTATCTGGAAATCGTTCATGCCTTGGCAGAGCAGGCTGGTCTTGCAATGGATGCACAGGAGCTTGATCTGAAGGCAGAGCAGTTTGCCCTTTGCAAGAGCGGACGGAGCGCAAGAGCTGCACGTCAGCTCATTGATCAGCTGCTGACACAGCAAAATACAGAAAAGGAGTCCGAATGCAATGCTCACGCTTGATAAAATTTATAAGGCAAGTCACGTTCTGCGCAGCGTGATCCGAAAAACAGACCTCATCTATGCGCCAAAGGTAAATCCTGACTGCGAGGTTTATCTGAAAACAGAAAATTTGCAGGTAACAGGCTCCTTCAAGGTGCGGGGTGCATCCTTTATGATGTCCCAGCTTTCGGAGGAGGAAAAGGCACGGGGCGTAATTGCCTGCTCCGCAGGAAACCATGCACAGGGTGTTGCACTGGCTGCTGCGACCCATGGCATCAAAGCCTTGATTTGCCTGCCGGACGGTGCACCTATTTCCAAGGTAGAGGCAACCAAGAGCTATGGTGCAGAGGTCTGCATGGTAGAGGGCGTTTATGATGATGCCTACAAAAAGGCACTGGAGCTGCAAAAGGAGCTGGGCTGTACCTTTGTGCATCCTTTTGATGATGAGAATGTCATTGCCGGTCAGGGTACCATTGGTCTGGAGATTCTCGACCAGCTGCCGGAGGTGGATGCCGTTGTGGTTCCGGTCGGCGGCGGCGGACTGATTTCCGGCGTGGCTTATGCCATCAAGAATCTGAACCCCCATGTGAAGGTTTACGGCGTACAGGCAAGCGGTGCACCCAGCATGGTGCATTCTCTGCATGACAATCAGATTGAACGTCTGCCCAATGTCTCTACCATTGCAGATGGCATTGCTGTGAAGGAACCGGGGCAGCATACCTTTGAATACTGCCAAAAATATGTGGACGAAGTGGTTACTGTCACAGACGATGAGATTTCCGCAGCCATTCTGGCACTGATTGAGCGTCAGAAGCTGATTGCAGAGGGTGCTGGTGCAGCATCTGTTGCAGCTGTTATGTTCAACAAAATTCCGGTACAGGGCAAGAAGGTGGTCTGCCTTGTATCGGGGGGCAATATCGACGTAACCATTCTGTCCCGTGTGATTAAGCGTGGTCTGCTCATGTCGGGAAGAACCTGCACCATGACCATTGAGCTGCTGGACAAGCCCGGTCAGCTGCTGAATGTATCCAGAATCATTGCAGAACAGGGCGGAAACGTAATCTCCATTCACCATGAACGTGCCAACGAGGGCAGCGATGTCAATGGCTGCTTCCTGCGCATCACCATGGAAACGAGAGACTATGCACATATTGAATCCATCCGCAAGGCTTTGACGGATTATGGATTTCATATTATTTAATGAGGAGGAATTACACATGAACACCATTTACACAAAGCAGGCACCGGATGCAATCGGGCCATATTCACAGGCCATCAAGGTGGGCAATCTGGTTTATACATCCGGTCAGATTGCCATCAATCCGGCAACCGGCCATGTAGAAGCGACAGACATTGAGGGGCAGAGCCGTCAGGTTATGAAGAATCTGGAAGCAGTTCTGGCTGCCGCAGGCTGTACCTTTGCCAATGTGGTCAAGACGACCTGTTTTCTGAAGGATGTGGCAAAGGATTTTGCCGCATTCAATGCCATTTACGCAGAAGCACTCGGCGACAGCAAGCCCGCACGAAGCTGCGTCGGCGTAGCAGAGCTGCCGAAGGGCGTGCTGGTTGAAGTGGAAGTTATTGCAGTGATTGAATAACATTTCCTTTTCATAGGTAAGAATTTTTTTCGGTCCAGCAGTTCTTTGCAAAAAAATGCTGGCAGGGTCCAGGGACAGCGTCCCTGGTCGCCGTCCCCAGACGGCGAAATTTGTTATAAGGAGATCTGATGATGAGCAAACCAAAAATGAAAGTATGGATTCTTGCAATAGCGGCAGTTTTGTTGATTGCCATTGTGGGTTTTGGTTCAGTAACTGTGGTTCCTGCGGGAAATTCCGGTGTCGTGGTTACATTGGGAAAGGTGAATGACCGTGCACTGGACAGCGGTCTGCATTTTAAGGTGCCCTTTGTACAGACGGTTGTTATGATGAATAATAAAATTCAGAAATGCGAAGTCGCATCCAACAGTGTTTCCAAGGATTTACAGACGGTATCCAGTGCCGTTGCGGTGAATTTCCATATTACCAGTGATTCTGCATCGGAAATTTACAGAACCATTGGTGAGCAGTATCAGGATACTGTTTTGCAGCCGGCCATTCAGGAGGCTGTGAAATCGATTTCTGCTCAGTATACGGCAGAGGAGCTGATTACAAAGCGTACAGCTGTGGGCGATGAAATTGCGTCTGCTTTGACAGAAAAGGTATCTGACTATGGCATTATTATTGATAAATTCAATATTGTGAACTTTGAATTTTCTGAGGAATTCAATGCAGCCATTGAGCAGAAGCAGGTGGCTGAACAGAATTATCTGAAGGCGCAGACGGAAAAGGAACAGCAGATTATGGAAGCGGAGGCAGATGCTAAGAAGCAGATTATTGAAGCAGAGGCTGAAGCAGAAGCAAAGCTGAAAAAAGCAGAAGCAGAGGCAGAGGCAAATGAAAAAATCAATGCATCGCTGAACGGAAATATTCTGACCTATCAGCAGATTCAGAAATGGGACGGTGCGTATCCGAATGTGGTTTCTTCTGATTCCTCCATTCTGATTGATGTACCTACCGATACATCCGCTTCCGCCGGACAGCAGACAGCTGGCAATACGGAAGAATAATAGACCTCCTCGGAAACTTACGAAGCACCATCCTCCTTGTCTCTTTTGCGCCTGACTTTGAGCCTCTCCCTTGAAATACACCAAGTATTCCTGCGGGAGAGTCTCTTTGTCAGGCACAAAATATCCTGCGGAATCTGGCACTTCTCCAGTTCCCGAGGAGGTCTAATTTTCAACATATGACAAAAGCAGTGTGGAATGAATGATTTCCCACTGCTTTTTTTGTGTATTTTTATGAAAAATGCGATTGTATTTTATGTCGAAACGTGCTATAATAAGTAAGAATTGACACTTGAATCAGATTAGGATGAAGAATATGAAACGATTGGTTGTAGGAATACTTGCTCATGTAGACTCTGGAAAGACAACTTTATCCGAGGGCATGCTGTACCGCAGCGGCGGAATCCGCAAGCTGGGGCGTGTAGATCATGGAGACACCTTTCTGGATACGCATACACTGGAACGGCAGCGGGGGATTACCATTTTTTCCAAACAGGCAGTGATCCGGATGCCGGAGCTGGAAATGACGCTGCTGGATACGCCGGGTCATGTGGATTTTTCCGCAGAAATGGAGCGCACCCTGCAAGTGCTGGACTATGCGATTCTTGTCATCAGCGGCAGCGATGGTGTGCAAAGCCATACGGAAACCCTGTGGAAGCTGCTGGCACGTTATGAAATTCCCACATTTCTTTTTATCAACAAAATGGATCTGGCAGGAACCGATCAGGATGCTCTGCTTGCAGAACTGAAAGAACGTCTGAGCAGTGCCTGTGTGGATTTTACAGCTTTGAAGGATGACAACTGGCAGGAGCAGACTGCTTTGTGTGAGGAGTCTCTTCTGGATGCCTTTTTGGAAACGGGTATGCTGACAGAAGACCAGCTTTGCAGCAGCATTGCAAACCGGAAAATCTTTCCATGTTATTTCGGTTCTGCACGAAAGCTGGAAGGCGTAGATGAATTCCTTACAGGCCTCGCGCAATATACCCGAATGCCGGATGTTCCGGCAGAATTCGGCGCACGGATTTTCAAAATTGCTTCCGATGAACAGGGCAGCCGTCTGACCTATCTGAAAATTACCGGCGGTACACTAAAAGTGCGTGACCAGCTGTGCTATCCGAATTTGTCGGGAGAAATGATTACGGAAAAGGTCAGTCAGATCCGCATATATTCCGGACATAAGTTTCAGGCTGTGGATGCAGCAGAAGCCGGCAGTATCTGTGCTGTAACGGGCTTGAGTCAGACACAGTGCGGTCAGGGGCTTGGCATGACAGCACCTGCCATGCAGCCCGTGCTGGAACCGGTGATGACCTATCGGCTGCTTCCGCCGCCGGATATGGATGCAGCATCGGTACTGGAAAAGCTGCGGTGTCTGGAAGAGGAGGATCCTCAGCTGCATATCCTCTGGAACAGCCGCTTGAATGAAATTCATATCCAGCTGATGGGTGCCGTACAGCTGGAGGTGCTGTCCCGTCTGATTGCAGAGCGTTTTCAGATGGCAGTACAGTTTGACAAGGGCAGTATTGCCTATAAGGAAACCATTGCCGCACCGGTGGAGGGTGTGGGACATTATGAACCGTTGCGTCATTATGCGGAGGTGCATCTCCGGATGGAGCCGCTTCCCAGGGGCAGCGGACTGGTGTTTGCAGCAGACTGCCGTGAGGAGATGCTGGACAAAAACTGGCAGCGGCTGGTACTGACCCATTTGCAGGAGAAAACCCATCTGGGCGTATTATGCGGTGCACCCATTACAGATATGAAACTGACACTGGTATCGGGAAAAGCGCATCAGAAGCATACAGAAGGCGGTGATTTCCGTCAGGCGACGTATCGTGCCGTGCGGCAGGGATTACGCATGGCGGAGAGCATCCTCTTAGAGCCATGGTATGCTTTCCGGCTGGAGGTTCCCACAGAGCAGGTGGGACGAGCCATGTCTGATTTACAGCGCATGGATGCACAGTTTTCACCGCCGGAAACGCAGGGGATGCTGTCGGTGCTCAGCGGTCGTGCTGCCGTTTCAGAAATGCAGGATTATGCAGCACAGGTAACGGCTTATACCCAGGGCAGAGGCAGACTCAGCTGTATGCCGGATGGTTATGACCGATGCCGCCATGCAGAGCAGGTGCTTGCAGAAATCGGTTATGACTGCGATCATGATACAGAAAATCCGGCAGATTCGGTGTTCTGCGCCCATGGTGCAGGCTTCCTTGTGAAATGGAATGAGGTGCCGGAGTATATGCATCTGCCCTATCAGAAGCATGCGGAGGAACAGCCTTCGGAGACAGCGGCAGATTCTGTTTCCCGTTCGTCCGTTTCTTATGGGGGAAGTTTTACAGAAGATCGGGAGCTGATGCAGATTTTCGAGCGTACCTATGGGAAAATTCGCCGGGATGAACGGAGTGCCATGCATACACAGAAAGAGCCTCCGGCAGAAATGAAGCCTGTAACACCCCAGAAGCTTGGCAAGGAATATCTTCTTGTAGATGGCTATAATATTATTTTTGCATGGGATGCACTGAAGAAGCTGGCAGCGGAAAATCTGGAAGCCGCACGGCATCAGCTGATACAAATTCTGTGCAATTATCAGGGTGTGCGCCGCTGTGAGCTGATTGTGGTCTTTGATGCCTATCGTGTCAAGGGCAATCCCGGTTCTTCGGAGGATATCGGAAAAATTCATGTGGTTTATACAAAAGAAGCTGAGACAGCGGATACCTATATTGAGCGTGCCACGCATACACTTGGAAAGGATTATCGTGTACGGGTTGCCACATCGGATCGGCTGGAGCAGATCATTATTATGGGAAATGGTGCTTACCGGATGTCTGCATCGGAGTTTTATGAAGAGGTCATGCAGGCAAATCGGGAAATTCAGGATTATATAGACAGTGAGGCACTGAAAGCCGCACATATCGGAGCAGGAGGAATCAAGCATGCAGGTTTATCAAAAAGTCAGTCAGATGATGTATGATGCAGATACAGCAAGAGATGCCGGTCTGATGACACCGGACGGAATCGAACGTTTCGACAATATTTCTTATGGCGTACATGGCAAATGGAATCTGCTGGATGTCTATCGACCGAAGGATGCAGCAGAAAAGCTGCCGGTTCTTGTCAGTGTACATGGGGGCGGCTGGGTCTATGGTGACAAGGATGTGTATCAATATTACTGCATGTCACTTGCAGAGCATGGTTTTGTTGTGGTCAATTTCAGTTATCGTTTATCACCGGAGGTGGTGTACCCTGCCCATTTGCAGGATGTGAATGCTGCCATGCACTGGGTACAAAAGCACATTGCAGCATATGGGGGAGATCTGTCACGGCTTTGCATGGTGGGGGATTCTGCCGGTGCCCAGATGGCAGCGATGTATGCCTGTGCACTGACGAATCCTGCTTGCCGTGAGCAGCTTTCTCTTCATGTGCCAGAGGTGCGGATTTGCAGCATTGCGCTCAATTGCGGTGTGTATGAAATCGGCGATGCACTGCGCAGAGTAGATGGCAGTACACCTGCTGAGGAGAGAGAGGCGCTTGTACAGACGGTTCTGGGGTCAGATTACGGCGAACCGGAGCTTGCGCTGGGCAGACCGGCAGATTTTGTAACATCGGATTTTCCGCCTGCCTTTGTCATGTCATCGAACGGAGACTTTTTGCAGAATCAGCAGTTCATGATACTGGATGCACTGGAGAAAAATCATGTGCCCTATGAATATCATATCTATGGAGATGAAACCGAGATGCTGTGGCATGTGTTCCACTGCAACATCCGTTCGGACGCAGCCAAAAAGTGCAACGATACACAATGCTGTTTTTTCAAGGAAAATACAGGCTGAAAGGAGATGACTTATGATCAATCGGAAATGGCTCAAGCAAAATGCAAGGCTGCGTATGAAAAAATCATACGGGCGGCTTCTGTTGATTCTTTTGCTGATGATGCTGTTTATGAATGAATATTCGGAAATAAAGGTGTTCTGGCTTTCGGATGTAAATTTCTTTTCTGCACAGATTCTGGCACGCATACAGGAGGATGTACGCAATGCCAATGATGGGGTACTGGCTGCCCTTGGCAACAATATTCTGAATGCAGGGGGACTGCTGTTCGGCGTTGTGAATTTTATTGACCAGATGGTATTTCGGGATCATCTGGATGCGATTGCCATCCATATCATTGCTTTTTTGGTGTATATCGTAGTAATGCTGTTTGTAACCAATATTGTGAAGGTGGGGGAACGGCGATGCTATCTGGAGGTACAGACTTATGATCGTCCTTGTCCTGAACGGCTGCTGTTTATCTATCGTCTGCGCCGCACACGCCGGACAGCAAAAACCATGATGTTTTATGAAGTGAAGCTGCTGCTCTGGTTTCTGACGCTTGGGGGATATCTGGTGAAGCGGTATGAATATTTCTATGTGCCGTATCTGATTGCAGAGAATCCCAATCTGGATACAAAAACAGTATTCCGTCTGTCCAGAGAGATGACACAGGGCAGAAAATGGGAAATGTTCCTTCTGGATGTTTCCTTCTGGTACTGGCATATACTGGGTATTTTGTCTTTGGGGCTTGCCAATTTGTTCTGGACACAGCCTTATATCAATCTTACCCGTGCACAGCTGTATATGAGCCGCCGTGCAGAAATGCTTGCTGAAAACGAAGATTATGTAAAATATTACAATGATACATATCTGGCAAGTGCGGAAGGGGTTTCTTCGGAACGGTATCCTATGAATCGGTTTACCATACCGGAGGTTCAGCGGCGTCAGTGGCTGCGTGTAAACGCCAGGCGCAGTTATTGCCTGAGTACCTATATTCTGCTGTTTTTCACAGCATCTATAGGCGGCTGGCTTTGGGAGGTTATGATCGGACTTGTGCGGCATGGCGTTCTGATCAATCGAGGGTTCCTGCATGGCCCATGGCTGCCGATTTACGGAACCGGTGCTGTGGCTATGCTGTTTTTGCTGAAACGGTTTTCCGGAAAGCCGTGGCTGGTCTTTTTCCTGGGCATGCTGGTATCGGGCGTTCTGGAATACAGTACAGCAACGGTTTTATGGGAAACCATGCATTTAAAGTGGTGGGATTATTCCAATTATCTGGTAAATCTGCACGGGCGCATTTGTCTGGAGGGGCTGCTGGTATTTGCTATAGGAGGTCTTGCTGTGGTATATGGGCTGGCACCGGTGCTGGATAATCTGTATCAGAAAATTGACAAGCGTTTGAAATGCGGTCTGTGCTTGTTTTTATGTGCCGGACTGATTGCAGATACAGCCGTTGCCATATTTATAGAGCCGAATACAGGAGCAGGTGTTACAGAAGAAAATCATTCTACACAATGGGAGGAAGAAAATGATGGAGCGGGCAAATCAGAAGCTTCAGAAATCGCCGGAGGCGTATGCACAGTGTGCACAGGAATTTTTTCAGAGGGGGTATAATTGCAGTCAGGCGGTACTGATGGCATTTGCAGAGGAGCTGGGCATGCCGCTGGATATGGCAGCACGGCTTGCCTCGTCCTTTGGGGGTGGTATGGGACGTTTGCGTGAGGTGTGCGGTGCTGTGAGTGGCATGTTTATGGTGATCGGGCTGTTCTGCGGTTATGAGGATCCCCAGAATCATGCGGAAAAGACTGCACATTATAAGCGGATACAGGAGCTGGCAGCAGAATTCCGTGCACAGAACGGCAGTATTGTCTGCCGGGAACTTCTGGGCTTGAATCAGACGGGTGCAAGCAGTCCCATACCGGAGCAGCGCACGGAAGCCTATTACAAAAAACGCCCCTGTAAGGAACTGGTAGGAGATGCAGCAAAAATGACAGCAGCGTATCTTCTGCGCAATGAAAGTATGCTGTAATGTATGTTAGAAAAAGTGGCTGCTGCATCCGTATGGTTGCAGCAGCCACTGATTTTATTTCTGTTATGCTTGATATAAAAACTGTGTGGTTTCCTTTTTATTTTACCGGATTGGTTATGGTGCCGATGCCCTCAATGGTACAAGTCACTACATCGCCGGATTTCAGATATTTCGGCGGCACAAAGCCCATTCCTACACCTGCCGGTGTACCCATGGAAATAATGGTTCCTGCGGGAATTTTCATGGCATGAGATAACTCTTCTATTACGTACGGAATGTTGTGAATATACAATTCTGTATTGGAATTCTGCCGCAGCTCACCATTTACATAGCATTGCAGCGAAAGCCTGGGCGGAAAGGAAAATGAATCTGCTGTTACCAGATACGGGCCCATGGGTGCAAAGCCGTCAAAGCTCTTTCCCCGGAACCATTGCTTGTGGCGCATCTGGATGCAGCGTGCACTGACATCATTCATGATTGTATATCCGAAAATATAGTCCGCAGCATCCTCAGCCTTGACGCCCTTGACATCTTTTCGGATCACCATTGCCATTTCAACCTCATAATCCAGATCGGTTACAATGTCAAAATGGCCGTCAATGCAGTCTCCCGGTGCTACTGCTTCATTGACATGCTTTGCAAAGTAAATGGGGAATTTTCGCTCACCGCCATATTCCTGACCCATGACACCGACGCTTTCCTGTGCATGGTCGAGAAAATTGACACCCAGACATATAATATCTCTGGACGGATGAGGAATGGGTGCCAGAAGCCGGATTTTTTCCAGTGCAATTGCCTGAGATTCTTTCTCAGCAATGGCCGACTGAATGCCTGCCTGTTCATAGGCAGACATTTTTACAGCCAGTTCCTCCATAGATGTGTAGGATACACCGAATGCTGACAGCGGTATTACACCTGTTTCAGCAGCATTCAGAACGCCCAGCATTTCTTTGTTTTCATGTATGCAGGTTAAAAGCTTCATTACAAACACTCCTTAATAAATGGTCATGGCCTGCTGATATAGATCATTGTATACTGCGAAAAACTGTGTCAGATTATATTCAGCCACACCTTTCAGAGGATCACAAACCGTTACAGTATTTTTTTTCAGATCATATCCGGTCAGCAGCAGACAGTGTTCCCAGATACACCAGTAGACCTCTTCGCCATCCGGGGTTCTCCATGCAAGCTCTTCAGACACATCCATACTGTCCACTGTGTTCCAGATGACGATGGGATGTCCGCTTGCAACTGCAAGCAGAATCTCTTCCTGTGTACTGCCGGATAAATTCACGGCTTTCATGCTGCTGTTCTGGTCGGCAAGATATTCTGTAGCAGCTTTTACAATCACAGGAGAATAGCAGCCGTATCCGTCTGCACGAGGATCACCGATATATTTATCAAAGAGCGTGTAATGCGTAGCACCTTCCAATACGTAGTCAAGATATGTATCTGCCATGACTTCTTTATCTGCTGAAAATCCCAAATAATTGAGCAGGCAGGTCAGAGATGTGATTTCACATCCTGCGGGAAGCTCCGGGAGCTGTAGAACCGGTTCCACATCGATTTGATAATTTTCAGGCAGTGTCTGTACTGTAATCAAAGGTGGTTCGGTAGGTTCTTCTGTGGGGCCTGCTATAGACTGTGTAGTCTCCTCCGCTGATACGGAAGCTGTTTCGATTTCAGAAGATAGAATCTCTGCCGTTTCAATTTCGGAACATCCGCTAAAAAGTGCCATGCACAGCAGTGCTATGCAGAATGGTCTCTTTTTGATCATTGCTGTAAACTCCATTCTCATTCAGTCATCGTGTTATTCACAAATATTATAACATAAAAATCAATTGATGAGAACCCCAATTTTACAGGAAATTTGTGAATTTTTTCAATCCGGAAATTGGAAACACGGTGAGAAGTGTTTGAAATCCATGGTCAATATGGCTGAAAATTTGTGCTGCAATTTTACGAAATGCTCAAAAAAACGGAAGCTGTGTATAAAGTCAGCGAATCCTCTTGACCTCATTCTGAAAAAAAGGTATAATAAAAGAAACGTTTGTAATGAGACGTGTTGGTCAGAACGAATGATTACAGATTTACAGAGAAGATTTTCCCCGGAGGGTAGTATGGCAAAATTCTGGTGTAAGGTGTGCAATGAACCGCTGCGTACAATGGAGGGTGCTCTTGTTGCCACCTGTTCGGTATGTGGTGCAAGGCAGGCATTGCCTCATGCGATGAATCATAAATATCTGATGCATTTCGGCGAACTAAGCCGTATGCGGCAAAGCGGTGATTTTGAGGGTGCACAGGTTCTGGCAGACGCATTGTTGAAACAGTCCGGAAAAGATGCAGCTCTATACTGGCAGCGTACACTGATTCACTATCAGGCAGTCTATCATCAGGAGCAGGGAAAACGGACTTATGTTCTGACGTGTGCCTATCAGGAGCATGTACCCGTTTCAGAAAATGAGGATTTCAAAAAGACGCTGCATTTTGCCAGTGCAGCACAGCGGGGGATTTACGAAGAGGATGGAAAGCTGCTGGAGCAGGCACGCCGTATTTTATGCGGAGAATCCTATGTTCCGGATGAATCTGTATTGCCGCTGAACAGCGGATTTCTCTGTCTGGAGGATGGAGAATGGGATGCTGCAATGCAGCGGTTTGATTGTGTGCTGGCAGAAACGCCGGAGAATGCCCTTGCTTATTTTGGCAAGATGATGGCAGAGCTGCATGTACGCCGTGAAGGGGAGCTGTCCCATATGGGCTATCAGCTTCCGGAAACTGAAAATTATCAATATGTGCTGAAATACGGCGATGATATTCTGCGTCAGCGGCTCAACCATTATTGGGAAACCGGATTGCTGGCGCATGCGGTAAAGGAGTGCGAATCGGCAGTTACGGTAGATGACTGGAAGCAGATTAAAAAATTGCTTCAGCAGATTCCTGAAAATGAACAGGCAAGAGAAAATATTATTTTATGTGATAAAAAAATTCGTGAGATTATGGTGCGTGATGCGCAGGTGGTAATCGGCTGTCGTGAAGCAGCGAATCTGGGACTGACCACAGAGACGCTGGGTGCCCGTATGGTCAATGCCAATTATTACTATGACTTTGATGTGCCGGATGCAGCGCAGAGTGCAAAGCGGAAAAGAACAGAGGATTTGTTTCGGATTGCTATTATTGCTGCACTTCTTGGATTGGTGGGTGTGGTGCTTTATATTCTGCTGGCAGGTGACACGCAGAATATGGAGGAAGCAGCTCCGGACCTGTCTGCTATAGGGACGGCAGAAACCAATACAATGCAGGCAGAAAGCACAGAGGAGACGCAATCCGCTTCTCAATCGGAGGAAAGTGCCTATGTTCCACAGCTCTGCATGGTAGGAGAGCGTGTGTTCACTTTGCAGGAGGATGGTACAGTTCAGTGCCTTTCCGGCGATGAGCTTCTTCAGACGGATACAACAGCGGTCAGCGGTGTAAGCTTTTCAGGCAATGTGAACCCTTATGCTTCTGACTGGTGGGAATGGAAGGATGTAGCTGCATTATACAGTGATCCCACCGGTGCCATGCTGTTTGGCGTGATGAAAAATGGAACCGTTGCTTATGATATTTTTTCCGCTTCTGACATGAAGTATGAAGAAACTTACCGGACGATTTCTTCCTGGATCAATGTGCGCTCGCTTGTCTGGGATGATTCAGATCCAGAAAACATATGTTTATTTGCCCTGACAAAAGATGGCAGATTGTATGCATCGGATGCGGAAGCAGAGGAAATGACGTTGAGTATTTTATCACCGTTTTTCCAGCAGGAACAGATGGTGAATGCGATATCTGCCCGGAACGGACGGCTTCACATTTTATTTGAAAACGGAAGCTATTTTGTTATAGAATATGATGTATCATAAAAATGGACTGTTGCAGAATTGCAACAGTCCATTTTTTCCGGACGGATTTCACTCAGGCATACAAGAGAAAGATTTGAAATGGTAAATGTTCCTGTTTCGCAGCCGGCATCAAATGCCGCCTTTGCAGAAAGCTATCAGCTTTCTGCATCCGTAATCATTTCCTCACCGGTTTGTTCGGGAGAAAGAAGCTGCTCCAGATAGAGCTTTGCATAATCCGGACGGTTTTCATAGAAGGTGCGAATTTCCTGTACATATTTTTCATAGTCCAAAGAGCTGAACCATCCGAAGAAACGCTGGTTGGTAGCAGCTGTGGCATCTTTCATTGCCGATACATACCCTGTAATTTCTGCATTTACTTTTTCCGGTGCAAAATTGTTTTCTATGATTTCCAGATAGGTTGTGCGGAACTGCTCCCGGAATGTTTCATTGTTCAGCAGATTGTAGAACAGAGCCGAAAGATTGCCCCATTCCTCTTTACGGCACATATTGCCGATGGAATTAAAGGTGTAGTCTGTTTCGTCCATGCCATACATACCGCTGGAATATTCGGTATCATACAGCATAAAACGCCATTTTCCGTCAGCATAGGGATTTGCCGGATCGGTGGTATTGCTGCGCCACATCTGCCAGTTGTTGGTATAGGTAGGATTGGACCAGTCCCAGTTGGCGATATATGTCTCAATGGTGATATAATCCATCAGACTCTGGATGTCGATGGTATCGCAGACACGCTGATAGTTTTCATCTACACGCATATCCGCATGGACTGCCCAGCTATAGAAGTCCTTATATTCCTGTGCTACTGTCTCAGAGCCTTCTGTTTCATAGACCTTGAGGGTGGTGACGTTTTCCGTTGCCACGCCGTAGTGCGATTCAATGTATTCATCATCCATGCGTTCCCGTATGGAATACAGCCCCCAGAATTCCCCATCTATAAAGACGATGCAATCTTCAGCAGCCTGAGTGGAAACGGCTCTGCCTTCGGATAGCTTATGTACCAGCTCATCTCGGAATCGGGTATAGAAAACATCATTTCCGCCGTTTCTCAGAGTTACTTTATCAAAGGATGTAATGGCTTTTCCGTTTGCATCTGTCAGATTTTCAAAAAAGGCATACTGCATTTTAGAATCACCGTAGTCGCTTCTTGCATACAGACGGAGGCTTTTCTGTGCGGCTACACGGGAGCCGTTGCCGGAAATGCGCACACCGACATCACTTGTATAGGTGAGCTGTCCGTTTTCGAATATTTCCATGGTTACGGGACGTTCCCAGTCTTTTCCGCTTTGATTGTAGTTGGTGGGATTCTTTGTATCCCATGGATCCAGTTCTTTATAATCGGAACTGTTTTTCCATTCATAGTAGCTGTCACCGATTACATAAATACCGGTATCGCTGCCAAACAGATGATTGGGGTCTGTTACAAGGGAAATGACCTTCATATCCTGATAATAGGAAGCATTTTTGCCCACAAAGTAGCTCTTGGTGACCACATCGCTGCAATTGCCGTCTGCATCCTTTGCCACGGCACGGATTACGATGCCCTTATCAATTTTGTAGTTGGGAGCCTTGTAGTAGCTCAGGGTGATATCCTCAATGGCACTGAGTACATTGATATCACTGGTATTATTATAAATGCTGACGGACTGGCTGTATGTCTGTGCAGTTTCTGAGGTAGCAGGGTCACTTCCATCTGTGGTATAATAGATGGTCGTATTTTTTTCCGATGTAATGGTCAGGTCGAAAGCGGTATCATAGAATCCGCTTTCTGATGAAAATACCGGAGCTTTCACCAGAATGATTTTTTGAGCTGTATCATTGGTTTTGCCCGGTGTAGGGGTCAGACAGTACAGGCTGTCAGAACCGTTTGCATATCTTCCGTAGGTGGTATCTGTATCTATGACAGGCACCTGAACGAAATCCACTGTGCCATATGCGGGATGAGACAGATATACAGTTTCTCCGCTTGCGCTGAGTTTGAAGGGTGCATGATATTCACCTGCTGCTTCAGAGGCAGCATCATCGCAGAATACAATGAGATATCCGTCTGCCGGAATGATGGTATTTTCAGGGAAAGTGAATTTGTACAGATTTTTTTTGCCGTCAGACAATCCCCATCCGGAGATATCCATGTCACTGCCGGAAGCGTTGTAAAGCTCTACCCAGTCTCCGGCGTTTCCGGATGCATCCTTCAGACAGTTTTCATTGCTGGTGCAGATCTCATTGATGAGCAGTCCGGTGTGTGTTGGTTCCTGTCGAAGCAGACCTTTCAGAATGGCAAGGTCAAAGATATTGACTTTGCCGTCAAGGTTCAGATCTGCGGACTGCATTTGCTGTGCTGTAAGTCCGGTTTTATTGCCTGCAAGATGCTTTTGCAGCAGCGTGATATCCTTGGAGCTGATGATTTCATCTGCGTTGACATCACCGGTGTCTGCAAATGCGGAAAGCGGCAGTGCAGCAGTCAGCAGCAAAGCAGCAGCTCCGGAGAAAAAGCGTTTTCCTTTCATAAAAATACATCCTTTCTTTATGGGGATAAAAATCCGATTGTGTTTCCATTTTTATTATATACGTTTGCTGAATGGATGTCAATCATGTTTATAAAATTTAACAGATAGATGAAAAGCAACTTTCTTCAAGAGATAAAAGTATGACCTGAGAGGATTCGTTTCTTCTCAGGTCGTTTTGTGATGGTAATGAAAATGTATCATGGTTCTTTCCAGAAACCGCCTTTGTGAAAATTCTCATTTCCAAGGGGTTTTGCGGTGAGACGAAATATGACGCAGCCATCAGGACATACAATATTCTTGCTATATTTTCCATCGCCGCCAAGATTTTCTAAATCTCCGCCGCTTCGGATTGCCTCCATAAGCGGATACAGCATCATCATGGTTTTGCTGCAAATTCCATATCCATTATCATTTACAGGGCAACCGTAAGTACAGTGATACTTATCCCCAATTTCTTCACCATTACGGCAGTAATACTCTGTATGGTCACCACGCAAAAAGCCTACAACCTCAATTTCAAATTCATATTCCTCATGATACCATTTTTTCACAGCGATCCTCCTATAAATTTCGATGAATTGTTTTACTCATTTTAGCAGAAATCTTTCAAAAAGTCAATGTAAAAAGAAAGAAGCTGCTGCAACATGCCGGTGCAGCAGCCTTGTTATAATTTTTTTATACAGCAAACTGACTTTCATACAGCTTTGCATAAAAACCTTTCTGTGCCAGCAATTCATGATGCGTACCCTGTTCAATGATGCTGCCGTCTTTCATAACCAGAATGACATCTGCCTCCTGAATGGTGGAGAGCCGGTGGGCAACAATAAAGCTGGTGCGGTTTTCCATGAGCTTGGCAAAGGCAGATTGAATTTTCAGCTCGGTTCGGGTGTCGATGGAGGAGGTGGCTTCATCCAGAATCAGAATGGGCGGCGGACAGAGCATCAGACGGGCGATGCAAAGCAGCTGCCGCTGTCCCTGTGAAAGATTCCCTTCTGCATCGCCGATGACTGTATCATATCCGTTGGGCAGTCTCCGGATAAAGCTGTCTGCATAGGCTGCCTTTGCCGCAGCAATCATTTCTTCCTCCGTTGCATCGGGCTTTCCCATAAGAATATTTTCCCGTATGGTGCAATCCTTCAGCCAGGTTTCCTGTAAGACCATGCCGATATTGCTGCGCAGGCTGTTTCTTGTAATTTTCCGGATGTCATACCCGTCTATATAAATTGCGCCGTCGCATACATCATAAAACCGCATGAGCAGATTGATGAGTGTGGTTTTTCCGCAGCCTGTAGGGCCTACAATTGCCACACGCTGTCCCGGCTGGATTTGCAGTGTGCAGTCTGTAATCAGAGGGCGATCCGGTACATAGGAGAAGGAAACATTGGAAAGTGCCACATTGCCAGCTGCATGGGTCAGCACATGGGCATCCTCTGCATCCGGCACCTCCGGGGCTTCATCAATCAGCTCAAAAATCCGGTCTGCGCAGGCGAGGGCATTTTGCAGCTCTGCCACAACGCCGGAAATTTCGTTGAATGGTTTTGTATACTGATTGGCATAGCTCAGGAAGCAGGAAAGTCCACCCACGCTGATTTTGCCGCCAACTGCTGCCAGTGCACCGGTCAGACCCACTGCCGCATATACAAGGGCGTTGACAAATCGTGTGGTGGGATTGGTCAGAGATGAGAAAAAGGATGCCTTTAAGGAGCACTTCTCCAGACGCTCATTGATTGCATCAAATTCTTCCAGAGATGCATCCTCATGGCTGAATGCCTGTACCACCTTCTGACTGCCTACAATTTCGTTGATGAGTGCAGTCTGTTCTGCACGGGTTTCTGACTGCTTGCGGAACATGAGATAGGTGCGTTTGGCAATAAAGCTTGCCGCCAGCAGGGAAAGAGGTGTCATAATCACTACCACCAGCGTAATCCATACATGGATGGACAGCATAAACAGCAGCGTTCCCACAATGGTAATCACACCGGTAAACAGCTGTGTAAAGCCCAGCAGCAGACCATCTGCGAACTGGTCTACATCTGCAATAATACGGCTGACGGTTTCTCCCGCAGGATGGCTGTCCAGATAGGAAAGGGGGAGATGTTCTACCTTGCGGAATGCCTGATTGCGCACCTCCTGCACCACTTCATAAGTGATTTTGTTGTTAATCATATTCATCACCCACTGTGCCAGTGCTGTAATGGCTACAGAAATGCCTACAGTCAGCAGAATTCTTGCAATGGCATCAAAGGCGACGTTTCCCGGATTTACAATGCGGTCAATGGCATTTCCCACCAGAATGGGCACATACAGCGTCAGCACAACCGTTATCAGAGCCAGCAGCAGCGTCAGAACAAGCCATACCTTATAGCGTGAAATATAGTGCAGCACCTTTTTCAGGGTTTGCAGCTGGGACGGTTTATTTTGTTTCATGGGCGGACACCTCCTTTGGAAATTGTGAGTAATAAATCTCCTGATATACCGTGCAGTTTTCCAGCAGCTCCTCATGGGTGCCGGTTCCTGCAAGCTTTCCGTCATCCAGTACAAGAATGGTATCTGCAAACCGGATGGAGGCGGTTCTCTGGGAAACGATGAATACGGTAGGCTGATAGGGAAGTGCACGCAGAGCCTTGCGCAGGGCGGCATCCGTTGCAAAGTCCAGTGCAGATGCACTGTCATCCAGAATCAGAATTTCCGGCTTTCCAACCAATGCACGGGCGATGGTCAGCCGCTGACGCTGACCGCCGGAGAGATTTTTACCGCCTTCGGAAATTTCTTCGTCAAGCCCCTTCGCTTTGGATGCTACCACATCCAGAGCCTGTGCAGCTTTCAGAGCCTCTTTCAGTTCAGCATCCGTTGCATCCGGTTTGCCCCATTGCAGATTTTTTCGGATGCTGCCCTTGAACAGAACGGCTTTCTGCGGTACAATACCGATCTGGCTGCGCAGCTGTTCCTGGGGATACTGCATGATATCTGTGCCGCCGATGCGGATGCTGCCGGATGTTGCGTCATAGAATCGGGGAATTAAATGAACCAGTGTTGTCTTGCCGGAGCCGGTGCCGCCGATAATACCGATGATATCGCCCTTTTTTGCTGTAAAGGAAATATCCGACAGAGATGGTGCACCTGCATTCTGGTAGGTCATGGAAACATGGTCAAAGACAACTGTACCCCGATTCGGAACCGGTGCCGGCTGGTCTTCCGGTACAAACTGCTGAGATGGTTTGGTTTCCAGCATGCTCTGAATCCGGTTTCCGCAGGCAACAGTTTTTGTCAGTGTAATAATCAGATTGGCAAGCTTGATGAGTTCTGTCAGAATCTGAGACATATAGTTATAAAGGGCAACCACTGCCCCCTGTGTTAAAAGACCGGCTTCCACACGAAGCGCACCTACCCAGATGAGCGCAATCACCGCCAGATTGATGACCACATAAGTCAGAGGATTCATCAGTGCAGAGATTCTGCCCACCGTTTTCTGCATAGCTGTGAGTGCACGGTTGTTTTCTTCAAACTCTGTGGTTTCTGCCGCCTCCTTGCGGAAAGCACGGATGACACGGATGCCGTTTAAATTTTCCCGTGTGGTTCCCATTACACGATCCAGACGGCTCTGTACCTTGCGATACAGGGGGATGCTGATGAGCATAATGCCGAATACAATCACAGACAGAACCGGAATGGCAGCAACGAACACCAGTGCACTTTTGACATCCACGGTAAATGCCATAATCATGGCACCGAATACGATGAACGGTGAGCGCAGCAGCAGACGAATGGCGAGATTGGTTCCGGTCTGTACCCGATTGATGTCGCTGGTCATACGTGTAATCATGGTAGACGTGCCCAGCTTGTCTATGTCGGTATAAGACAGCTTTTGAATATGACGGAGCAGTGCATGGCGCAGCTTGGCAGAAAATCCTACAGCGGCTTTTGCAGCAAAATACTGTGCAAACAGTGTGTTGGTCAGACCGATTGCACCCAATGCTGCCATCAGCAGACACATTTTTACAATATAGGATGTGTTTCCCTCAGCAATGCCCACATCAATAATGGATGCTACGACCAAGGGGACAAAAAGCTCAAAGGTTGCCTCCAGCATCTTGAACAACGGGCCCAGAATGCATTCTTTTTTATATCCTTTGAGGTATTGAAGCAGTTTCTTCATGAATTCCTCCTGAGTTAAGATTTGCAGGAATTTCCTGCAAGCAGATTCAAAAGTATTATACCACAATCTGTGCGGGATGAAAAGCCTATACACATGAATTTTACACAGAAATAAAAAGAAGGAAATTTACACACAGGCTGTTATGCATAATATACAAAATGAAAGATTGGATGTAGATAAAAATGTGATTTTTACGGAGAATTCGTTGACAAAATCAGTAGAACGTGGTATACTGATTCTAATAAAAAGAGAAAGCTTTAAAAAGAAAGCAGGGGAATGTGAGGGAAAAGGAGGAAAATGAATCATGAAATCTATTCTTTTAAAATGGCTGTCTGTCTGTATTGCAATTGTACTCTGTATAGGCAGCTGCCCCATCGGCTTTTCAGCTACAGCACAGGATGCCTATCCGGAATATACGCTGTATATGGCAACAGGCGATACCCGTGAGGATGTGGTGTATGTTTCGGCATCCGAAGTAGAAAAAGGGAATGTTGTGATTCCTGTTTCTGTGTATATGGAATCGGAGGAATGGACAGATCCCTGCATCAGCTATATGCGCTTTGCGTGGGAGCCCAGCAGCTGGGATGTCATTCGCTTTCAGAACACCATGGAATACAGTATAATGGAAGACGAATTCCAGACCTATACATACAGCGGCGGCACCTTTGTCAGCAGACTGACGCCTTATATGCTGGCTCGTGTAACCAGCCGTCGGGGCGTGACTTCTTATTCTACGGTGGAATGTATGTATTATGCTACGAATTATGTCATTGATCCGATTTTTGGTGCTACAGTATATACAGCCGGTGAAAATCGTGTATCCTTTGATGTATCTTATTTTACAAGTCTGGAGGATAAGAATAATCAGAATAAAACCACCCAGACCATCTATGCAGATGTACAGCCTGCGTCAGATGGTTCAGCAAAATTTACCTATGAGTATGTGAGACAGGATAATTACCTGACAGATACGGCAACGGGTACCATCCCGTTTTATGATCCGTCTTTGCCGGAAGGCTCTATGATTGAGGGTCGGTCGGATCTGCTGATCTGGCAATATAGTGGTATAGGTACTACCTCATTTCTGGGCAGCTCGGATGAATTCCCTGCCACCAGCTTTGAAGCCGTAGTTCAGCAGGGAACGCCCTGCGGTACCTATACAGTTTCTTTCCGTGAGGATACATTTATAAATGATGAAGAGTGTCTTGCATCGGAAATGCGGGGGCTTACAATCATTGTAACAGACAATGTTCCCGAAACAACCACCACTGCTGCAACAACGACAACAACAACAGCAGCAACGACAACAACGACTACAACCACTACAATGACTGCAACCACTACAACAGCTTCCGTTACAACAACAGAAACGGAAGCCACTGCCACTACCACTACCACTACTACGACGGAGACAACGACTGCTGTCACAACAACAGAGGTGACAACAACTTCTGAAGCATTGACAACAACCGGAACAACAGAGAAAATTACAGTTGTATATGAGAATCCGTATTTGTCGCATAGCGGCATCAAGCTGTATGAGGGTATGTGTTTCCAGCTGGCGGTATACAATGCCTACGGCGATGTGAAGTGGCAGTCTACAGATGAGGAAATTGCATCTGTCTCAGAGCATGGTCTGGTGACTGCCAATGGGGTAGGCACCTGTAAGATCTATGCATTGGTTCGTGGAAAGCTTCTGTTTTGTAATGTTTCTGTTATAGAGGGCTTGTGCGGGGATGTAGATCTGAACAATGATGTGTCCTTGATAGATGCTGTGTGGTTGAATAAATATCTGGCAAAGAAGCTGGAGCTGAATCCGGTATCTCTGAATAATGCGGACTGTTTTGCTGATGGGACAATTACAGCGGAGGATGTACGGGAGTTGCTGCGGTATCTGGTGATGCTTGCCGATGACTTGCCGGTGATTCCGGATCCATAATGGGAGGTAACAATGGACATAGAAATTCGACCGTACCGAAAGGCAGATTTACCGGCTATGCGGGAAATCTGGAATGAAACTGTAGAGGCGGGAAATGCATTTCCTCAGCGTGACTGCCTTTCTTCCAAAGAAGCATCCGTGTTTTTTCAGGAGCAGACATGCAGCTGTGTAGCTGTGGATCAGAAAACAGGTGTTGTTGTGGGGTTGTATATTCTGCATCCCAATGCTGTGGGGCGATGCAGCCATATAGCCAATGCAAGCTATGCAGTATGGTCTGTCATGCGAAGCCGGGGAATCGGCAGGAAGCTTGTGGTGCATTCCTTACATCAGGCAAAGCTTCATGGTTTCCGGATTTTGCAGTTCAACGCAGTTGTCAGCAGCAATGCTGCGGCACGGCGGCTGTATGAACAGATGGGATTTGTAAAGCTTGGCACCATTCCCGGCGGATTCCATGCAGATGATGATCGGTATCTGGATATTGTGCTGTATTATCATGATCTGATGAATTTAGAAAATATCTGATTTTTAACGAGAAAAGATAAAAAGGGGCTGTTGCATTTTTGATATTTACAACAGCTCCTTTGTTATTTTCATTTACAAAATAAGCATATCGCCCCCTGGCAGGGTTCTTGATGTGCTGTAAATGATGAAAAAGTGAAAGTGAGGGTCGTAGGGCGGCTCTGCTGGCAACAGCGTTTACTTTTCATAAGTAAGAATTTTTTTCGGTCCAGCAGTTTTTTGCAAAAAAATGCTGGCAGGGTCCAGGGACAGCGTCCCTGGTCGCCGTCCGCAGACGGCGAAATTCCCTGCGCCATCCTTTTGGCGCACGGGGAATGGGGTGAGAAAAAGCGATAGCTTTTTCGAGGGGAAGCGGACAAGACCGCTTCCCCTTGTTCCAATGATGAAATATGTATCCCTTGAAAATGTTCCGGTGGAACATTTTCAACGAAAAAAGTAAATGCTGTTGCCCTGTGGTAACAGCTCGTTTTATTGACTTGAAAGACAAAATATGGTATCATCAGTATAAAGTGAATATACAGGAGGATTTATCATGAAACGCATTCAGAAGATCATCGCTCTTATGCTGTCATGTGCCCTTGGGGCTGCATCTGTTACAGCATGTTCGGAGGATAGCACTGTACAGCCCAATAAAGATGTATTCGGAGAAAACAGCCAGTCAGATGAAACGGTATCTGCTGGAGCTGAGAATTCCAGTCAGCAGCAGAATGAAATCGACCATATTGATTCCGGCTCAGAAACGGGTCAGGTATATACACAGACCATTATGGTCTATATGGTTGGTTCTGATCTGGAGTCCGGCTATGGTGCAGCTACGCTGGATTTAGCAGAAATGGAGGAGGCTTTGCCCGATCCGGGGGAGCATCACATTGTTGTCTGTGCAGGCGGTGCCAGTGAATGGAAGAACAGTCTGATTTCACCGGATGACCAGACCCTGCTGCATCTGGAAAAGGGCGGATTTACCGTTGTGGATACCCTTGATTCCAGAAACATGGGGCAGGCAGAAAATCTCAGCAGCTTTGTATCCCAGTGTATGGAGCACTACGATACCGATCAATACAGCCTGATTCTCTGGAATCATGGTGCTGGTCCGGTACTGGGTTTTGGTGTAGATGAGAACTATGCAGATATTCTCACACTGGCTGAAATGCAGCAGGCTCTGGATGATTCTGTGGGTGCAAGCGGAAAGAAGCTGGAATGGATTGGATTTGACGCTTGCCTTATGAGTTCCTTGGAACTGGCAGATGCATTTGCCCCCTATGCCAATTATATGATTGCTTCTCAGGAAACAGAGCCGGGATGGGGATGGAATTATGAATTCCTTTCTGCATTGTCTGAGCCGGATATGGATGGTGCACATCTGAGCCGTGAAATCATTGATTCCTATATGGCATATAGTGAGGCTGTTTTTGAAGAGAATTCCAGATATTATGCAGACCTGACTTTGTCCTGTCTGGATTTGAACCAGTATCAGGCAGCGGAGGATGCGCTGGATGCTTTCTTCCAGGAAGCAGATGCAGCTCTGACTGTTGCTACATTTCCTGAAACCGTTCGGAACAGAACGCGTGTCAAGGAATTCGGAAGCTTTTCTGCAAGCTACAATTACAGCCTTGTAGATGCTGAAAACCTGATTGAAACGCTTGCAGCGAAGGATTCCAATACAAAGAAAACGGTATTGGATGCATTGGATGCAATGACGGTTTATATGCGCACCAATGTAGAGCATGCAAGCGGGGTTTCCGTCTGCTATCCGTATGGTGCAGATGAGGATTATACAGAATATTGTATTGCATTGCAGGAAAATATGGATTTTGCACCGTCTTATACACAGTTTTTGCAGAATTTCTATGCCATCCAGAACGGAGATGTGATTGTTGAAGAATGGGATGTGGCAGATGCAGAGGGGGCGGTTCATACACTTGCTGTTCCAAGTGAGGATTCTGAAGCTTCTTCGGAATCCAGCGAAAGTCTGTCTGAAGCAGAAAGCAGTACATCCCATGGGGAAGAACTGTATACCTATGGTACAGGCAGCGATATCTGTCTGGCACTGACCAAGGAACAAATGGAAAATTTCGGAAGTGCTGCCTACTATATTCTCTGCAAGGCAGATGCCGGCGGCTTTGTAGCAGCAGAGGAGGATGAACGTGCCGATGAAATGTATGTATTTGTACATGGCGGAAAAAATGTGACCATGGATCCTGCCGGTGTGCTTCATGCTTATTATAGCAACAATGTTGTGTATATGAAAGATACGGAAACGGGCGAATTGTCCAATATGCCCATGGTTTTGATTGACAATGATTCTTCTTCGCAGGAAAAGCGATATCTGACTTCTGTGGTACTGACTGCAATCGCCGATGATATCAGCGACTGGAAAATCGATGCGGCAAATCTGCAAATTGTGGTAGACCGTGCACATCCGGAGGGAGAAATCCGAAGTGCAGTTCCGATTTCATCGGATGATGGAATTGAGCGTGCCAGCAAGCAGCTGCTGAATCTGGATGATTATACATATATGTCTGTAACCGGTCGGTGCAGCTATCTGACCCGTGATGAAAACGGAAAGCTTCTGCCGTTTTTTGATTGGGAGGAATCGGGTTGGCTCATGGGCTTTGAGCAGGATCTGACAACAGGATATGAGCTGGAGGTGCTGCCGATTCAGAATCCGGAAAACTATGTCTGCATGTTTGTGGTAACAGATTCTCAGGGCAATTCCTCCGTATCTGAA
>JBJERF010000092.1:0-16290 GCA_051882115.1 Ruminococcus sp.
GCTGACCCGAATGAAGAATAAAAAAGAAAAGAGCTGCTGTGCAGAAATGTACAGCGGCTCTTTTTGTAAGCGGTTCTGTGCTTGTCGAAAAATGTCGAATGTAATATTTAAGATATCGTTTTTTGAATGTAATATGTGAAATATGGCTATAAATTGATTTTGAAATTTGTGAATGAAGTCAATTGACTTGGATGAATTTATGATGTATAATAAAATCAAGGAAAAGTAAGATTAAATTATAGGTGGATTAAAAAAGTATATGGAGGTGAGATGGATAAGAACATGCATATGCCTATCGTTTTTTGATATGATAGAAAGGAGCTATTTGAAATGAAAAGAATTTTGAAATCATTTGTTTCTGCATTAATTGCAGCATGTATTGGCTATGCAACAGTTGTAGTTCCCAATGTATCTGCTGATACGAACAGACTTGGAGATATAAATGGGGACGGTTATATTAATTCAGCGGATGCCAGTATCCTAATAAACTATTTATCAGGCAATTGTGAAATTTCACGTCATAACGCAGCTGATTTAAATTTTGATGGCGTGATAAGCATGGGGGATTATGACAGGCTGATGGCTTATATGGCTAATACACTATCATTACCAACATACACTTCTGCTGAATTGACTGTAGCTGGTATGGATACTTTTAGAAGTTATACCATATACAATTATGATTCACACAGTACGTCTTCATACACATTAACTGCAAATGTTAATTGGTTATCATTAGAAGATGAAGTGATGCCTATGGCAAACTATGAAGATGACCGTGTTCCAGCAAGTGAGACTTCTGTAGTAATGTTGTCAAATGGCGGTACAGGATTTATTATTGATAATCATGTTATTGCAACTGCGGCACATTGTGTATACAACAAGGATACATCATCTTTTGATTCAGCAATTAATGTGGTGGTGAAAAATGCTGATTGTACTAATGTATTAAAAACTGTATCGGCAAAGGAGGCACACGTTTGCACTACCTATATAACTACACCTCTTTCGAATCCAGATGAATTTTGCAAGTATGATTATGCATTGATATATGTTGAAGAAGATCTGTCGCAATACGGAATGTTTGATTTGGGTATTCCGTCTGATGAATTTATGACAAGTAATTCAGAAGTTATTGTTAGTGGCTTTCCAGCTTATGTGAATGGTGTTTGTGTATGGGGTACTCGATATAATGCAACGGGAAACATTGTAGATATAAGAGACTATGAAGCTGCTGAAATAGAGAATACCATTATCAGAAATCATCAGATTCAATACACAACTTATATGAGCGGTGGTCAAAGTGGCGGCCCTGTTTATATCACAAGTACTTTTGGTAGTCAAGTGCGTTATACGGCAATTGGAATCAATACTTCTGGTGCAGAGCCGAACTTCTTTGGTACACGAATGACCACTACATTACTTCGTTTTTACTATAATAATGATTACATAGGTAGTACAGCGTCTTAATGAAAGGAGCGGTTTTTATGAAAAAAATGAAGAAGGTTTTGTCTCTGCTTTTGGGTGGAGTCGTTGCAATGGGTTCTGCATCTGCTTTTCCGGCAGAAGCAAAAGCCAATTTTATAGATGAACCCTTTGTTTTGCCGGAAGGCTTTGAAAATTATGAGGTGTTTGATGATGCGGGGCTGTTTTCCGTACTTGAAAACAGCACGGATTCAGAAAAGCACCGATACATTCCCTATCGTTATGATAGCGGTGATCATATGCTGTACATGTGCTTTACGACTTTCCAGTACAACAATTTCAGAATCGCAGCAACTGACAAGGATGCTTTTCTGGATATTTATGAGAAATACTGTGAAGAACTGGATTTTGATGTAGAACCTGAATTCTTTGTAAAAGAGACGGATGGAACTTACAGCGGTGTATTTTTTGACTATTGTGATGAAAACGGCTACGATATTACAGATCCTGCAAATGTGGAAGATAAATCCGCATTGATTCAGGAGATGTGTGCAGAAATGTATGAAGCCGGTTGTATTCAGGAAGCAACCTATACGCCTTATCTGGCAACATATGCAGTTGGTTGGGAATCTTCTACAATAAGTGTTTGGAATCTGGGCGAAACGGGGGATTCGGAAACCGAAACCTTGCAGGGAATTCTTTCTCAATTCAGAGAGGATGGCATAGTAAATTATAATGAAGCCACAGAATGTTACAATCTGGGCATTGATGCGCTGCAAGCCCCTGACCTGATGTATGCAATCAAGGAAGTGTATCCGGATGCAAAAGGGTCAACAGGCATCTTTCAAATGATAAATTATCAAGTAAGCTGTGATGCAGTTGATATTCTGGCAAATCTGGAACAGCCGGAAACAGAGAACATCGTTTACGGTGATATCAATTCTGATAATAAAGTTTCCGTTCTGGATGCTATCACGCTGAGCAAGGCAAATGCCCAGATGATTCAGCTGAATGAAGCACAGACTGCAGCCGCAGACTGCAACGGAGATGGTGCAGTAGATTCCGAAGATATTCATCTTCTGCTCTGCTACCTGACGGAAAAGGTGGATGCACTGCCCGTGACAACTTCATAAGTGCATATTTGGAAGAGCTGCTGTGCAGAAATGTACAGCGGCTCTTTTTTGCGCAGAAAATATGCTGATGGGAATTGAAAAAAGAAGTTGCAATTTCAAGTCGATTGTGGTATAATAGGAACGCATGAGCGAAAGGACTCAGCGGAGGTATTCTATGAAGAAAATTACGATTATCACCGGACATTACGGCTCCGGAAAGACGAATTTTGCGGTGAATCTGGCATTGAAGCTTGCGAAGCAGCAGGAAAAAGTCACCATTGTGGATTTTGATATTGTCAATCCTTATTTCCGGACGGCGGATTTCAAAGAGCTGTTTGCTGAAAAAGGCGTGACGCTAGCTGCGTCTATGTATGCGAATACCAGTCTGGATATTCCGGCGATTTCGTTTGATCTGGAACGGATGGCATATGAACCGGGTTATCTCATCATTGATGTAGGCGGTGACGATGCGGGTGCCATCGGTCTGGGACGATATGCCGATGCATTATCCGCCTATCAGGAACAAATGGATATGCTGTACGTTATCAATTGCTATCGCTATCTGACAGAGGATCCGGAGGAGACCCTGTCGCTGATGCGTGAAATTGAACAGGTGTCCCGTATGCATCATACAGGCATTATCAACAATTCCAATCTGGGCACGGAAACAACGGCAGAACATGTCCTGCATTCTATGGACTATGCAGTGCGTGTAGCAAAGGAAGCCGGACTGCCCCTTGCCGGAACCGCATACCGGAGCGATTTGCAGGTGGATGTACCGGATGGAATACCTGTAGAGGTTTATGTAAAACCGGTCTGGGAGCAGCCACTGTAAGCTGTGCTGCTGCCGTTCTATAGAATTGGCTGTTTTTTTGCAGTGACCGTAAGGGAGGAGGGAAAGTATGGAAAAGATGCAGGTTCGTTTTGAACGCTGTAAGGGCTGCGGACTTTGTGTATCCGCCTGTCCGAAAAAGCTGGTTGAGATCCAGAAAGAAAAGCGTAACGAAAAAGGTTATTTTACCGCAGTATGTACCGATCAGGATGCATGTATCTCCTGTATGATGTGTGCAATGATGTGTCCGGATTGTGCAATCCGAATTGAAAAGTAGAAAGAAGGGAATTATCGTGGAAAGAAGTCTTATGAAGGGGAACGAAGCCCTTGCGGAAGCTGCTATCCGCAGCGGATGCAAGTGTTTTTTCGGCTACCCCATTACACCCCAGACAGAGCTTTCTGCCTATATGGCAAAGCGTATGGAAAAGGCAGGCGGTGTGTTCTTACAGGCAGAATCTGAAATTGCTGCTATCAATATGGTACTGGGCGCAGCATCTACCGGTGTTCGTGCAATGACCTCCTCCTCCTCTCCGGGTGTATCTCTGAAGGCAGAGGGCATTTCTTATATGGCAGGCTCTGATTTGCCGGCTGTAATTATCAATGTACAGCGAGGCGGTCCGGGTCTTGGCTCCATTCAGCCGGCGCAGTCTGATTATTTTCAGGCAACCAAGGCAATGGGTCACGGCGATTTTCATATTCTGGTTTATGCGCCGTGCTCTGTTCAGGAAATGGTAGATACTGTGACACTGGCATTTGACAAGGCGGATGAATACCGTATGCCGGTTATGATTCTGGCAGATGGTCTGCTGGGTCAGATGATGGAACCCGTAACATTTCCGGAGCCGAAAACGGAGCTGCCGGACAAGTCCGACTGGGCAGCCTGCGGTCATAAGAATGCCCGTGAGCATCATATCATCAACTCTCTGTTTCTGGATGCTCCGCTGCTGGAAGCAAAGGTCAAGGAGCGTTTTGAGCGTTACCGCATGGTGGAAGAAAATGAAACAGATGCGGAACTGTACATGTGCGAGGGTGCAGAACTGGTGCTGACGGCATATGGTGCATCTGCCCGTGTGGCAAAGTCTGCTGTAACGAAGGCACGCAGCGAAGGCATCAAGGCAGGCCTGTTCCGTCCTAAGACCTTGTGGCCGTTCCCGGTAAAGGAAATCAAGGAGGCAACCAAGGACGCAAAGAAGATTCTGGATGTGGAAATGTCCATGGGTCAGATGATCTATGATGTAAAGCTGGCAACGGAATGCCGTATTCCGGTTGAATTTTACGGCAGAACCGGCGGCGTGATTCCGACACCGGCTGAAATCTATGAGGAAATCAAGAAGCTGACAGGAGGTGCGCAGTAATGGCAGTTGTATTTGATCGTCCCCAGTCTTTGCTGGATGTACCAACACATTTTTGTCCGGGCTGCGGACATGGTATTGTACATCGTCTAGTATGTGAGGTACTGGATGAAATGGGCGTAATCGGCGATACGATCGGTGTGGTACCGGTAGGCTGCTCTGTTATGTCCTACAATTATTTCGGATGTGATGTCATTGAAGCTCCCCACGGACGTGCACCGGCCGTTGCAACGGGTGCAAAGCGTGTAAATCCCGATAAGATTGTATTTACCTATCAGGGAGACGGAGACCTTGCAGCTATTGGTACAGCAGAAACTGTACATGTAGGCACAAGAGGGGAAAATATTGTAATCATCTTTATCAACAATACCACCTACGGTATGACAGGCGGACAGATGGCACCGACCACACTGCCGGGTCAGGTTACACAGACAACACCTTTCGGCAGAAATACAGATACAGCGGGCTTCCCGATTCGTATTTGTGAGATGATGTCTACGCTCAGCGGTGTTGCACTGGCACAGCGAGTAGCCATTGACAGTGTGCCTCATATACGTGATGCCAAGAAGGCAATCCGCAAGGCATTTGACAATCAGGTTGCAAAGCGTGGTTTGTCTATTGTAGAGGTACTGTCCACATGTCCTACCAACTGGGGACTTTCTCCGGAAGCATCCATGAAGTTTGTACAGGAGCAGATGATTCCGTACTATCCGCTGGGTGTATATAAGGATCAGGCAGCAGAAGAGGAGGCAGCGAAGGAATTATGACAACCGAAATTATTTTGGCAGGCTTCGGCGGACAGGGTATTCTGTTTACCGGTAAAATTCTGGCATACTGCGGTCTTATGGCAGGCAAGGAGCTTTCATGGCTTCCGTCCTATGGGCCTGAAATGAGAGGCGGCACCGCCAACTGTTCCGTATGTATTTCCGATGAGCCCATCGGCTCTCCGCTGGTTGCCAATCCGGATATTCTGATTGCGATGAATGGCCCATCCTATCATAAGTTTATTGATGCGGTAAAGCCGGGCGGACTGGTGCTGGTGGATAACTCTGTTGTAGATGAAGCATGCACCAGAACAGACATTACCTGTATCTCCATACCGGCGACAGATCTTGCTTCTGAAAGCGGCATGAACGGCAGTGCAAACATGATTCTCATGGGCAGAATGCTGGTGGAAAGCGGCTTGTTTGATATGGATACTGTACATAAGGCAATGGAAAAATGCATTCCGCCGAAGCGTGCAAATCTGATTGAAGTCAACATGAAGGCTGTTCAGATGGGTGCAGATACGAAAAAATAAAATGTAAATACAAAACAGGGCTGCTGCAATTTTCGTTGCAACAGCCCTGTTTTTTTCTGTTATTCAAAAATCTTCTGCTCATCCTTGAGCTTTTTGCGTTTCCTGAGAAGCCGCCATGTACCCCAACAACCCAGCAGAGCAACGGCCAGATTGAGAAAGCCGATACTGTTCGATTCGCTGGAGTTTCCGATCATAAGGCTGATGTTGCTGATTCCAATCAGCAGATTCGCCAGACTCAACAGCACAATCATAGATATAATCAGATTCAGCTGTCTGATACGAGAAGTAGAATCGGACAGCAGTTCAAATTTGCCCTCAGTGGTCTTTTTTCTGAAATATACCCAGCGCATACATGAGCCTATATGTTCTGCACCGGTCTCCTCCACAAAGGAGAGATAGTGCTGACTTTCCGCATGACAGGGCATGTGCTTCAGAAGCTGAAGACAGATGGCATATTCACCCGGCACACATTCTTCAAATTCAAACCGGCAGAATCCCACACTTACAAGAGCCAGCCCTTTGGCTGCCATCTCGTTCAGCCACTTTTCTTCCTTATCAAAGTTCCATACCCAGAATAATTTGTGAATTACTTTTCTCATATACATTCTCCTCCCAGAATCTGTTTGCCATTATGCAGCAGCTCTTCCAGACGAGCCAGTTCTCCCTGCAAAGCTTTTTTTCCTATGTCCGTGATGACATATTCCTTCTTACGGCTGCTCTTCTCCTCTGGAAGAGCAGAAATCCAGCCCTTATCGATGAGTGTGTTGATTGCGCCATACAGCGTTCCAGCTGCCAGACGCACACGCCCTTTTGACAGCATTTCCACATTCTGTATGATGCCATAGCCATGCATAGGCTGCATCAGTGAAAGCAGAATGTAGTAAACCGCCTCTGTCAGTGCCATATTCCTGTCTCCTTTCATTATCGGTTCTCGTTATATCGGCTTTCGATATATCTATTATATCGGAAACCGATATACTTGTCAAGGGATTTTGGAAATTTTTTGAAAAAAATTTCGCCGACAAAAAAGGCTGCTGCAATTTTCGTTGCAACAGCCCTGTTTGTTTTATTCATGACCATATTCTTTGATTTTCCATGCAGAATGGGGGCCTTTTCGTTCCAAAGTCCAAATCCAATGATATACGGTATCTGGTAACATGCCGATTATTTCATGTTTTCCGCTGTTAAAGGAGCAAGAAAGAACGATCATGTCTGAAGAAGGTATTTCAGATTCATGTAACCTATACATTTGTTCTTCTATACATTTTTCTTCCTCATATTCAATTGATATTGGTGTAAAACATGAGATTGGATCAATCAGGGAGGGTTCGATAAATGCGTCCAAAATACAGTCGATCGCATCTTGAATTTCTTCATGGGAAAATAATTCAGAGTCTTCAATTGTGATTTCGATTTCAGAACGCAGTCTATTTCGCTCATAGGTTTTATATTGAATCCATCCAGAGATGACACTTGTAAGTATCAATGCAAGAGTGAGCAGAATAAGCAGATATTTTCTCATTTGAATCATATATCTTTCCCACACAGTCGGATAATTGCCGCAGCAATCATTCGTGTTGTCATCATCAGCTGGTCAACGGGGAGAAACTCATCGTCCCCGTGCATATGGTAATCCCATCCGGGCAGTTCGGCACCAAAGGCAACACCGCCCTCAAGCTCATGTACATACGTACCGCCGCCGATGGCTATACAGTATCCTTTTTCGCCGGTTTCTTCTTCATATACAGAAAGCAGGGTTTGTACGAAAGGGGATTCCTCCGGCACACAGTGCGGATTGCTCAGAATGATGGGTGTGCAGATAAAACCATATTGTGCAAATCTTTGCTGTATGGCATCCAGCAGCATCTCCTTGGTCACGCTTACCGGATAACGAATATCCATGGTACCGGTGATTTCTCCATTCTGGATGGACATCATGCTGCAAATACAGGTCAGGCTGCCGGATTTTTCATCGGAATGTGCGATTCCGAAACCAATGCCATCTGTGCAGCCATGGGGAAACAGCTCTGTCAGTGCCTTGCAGTCTGTATATGCTTTATATTCTGCCAATGCAGTCAGCAAACCTGTAATGGCATTGTCACCCGTCTCCGGCGTGGATGCATGTGCCGCCATGCCTGTGTAAATCACATGACAGCCATCTGCTTCCGCTGTAACACGCAGATTCGGACTGCTACAGGAAACGACACTGTCAAGGGGCAGAATCGCCTGTGCAGCCGCAGGAACCGCATTGGGCGCAGTGCCTGCTTCCATGGAAAGAATGGGGTCTGCGGTTTTCTTTCGGAAGGTCAGCCGCATCATGCCTTTTTCAATGTGAATGACCGGATAGCTGCCGTCCGGTGTAAATACCATAGGCGGCATCTGATCCTGTGTCAGATAGTAAGCAATATCTGAGGAACCGTTTTCTTCGTTGCAGCCAAACAGCAAACGGACATTTTTCTTCAGCGGAATGCCGGATTCACGGATGGCATGCAGTGCATACAGTGCAGCGACTGCCGGTCCCTTATTATCAATGGCACCACGGCCGAACAAACAGCCGTCACGCTGTACCATGGTAAAGGGGTCGGAAGTCCAGTTTTCCGGTATAACCGGCACTACATCCAGATGAGAAAGAATGCCCAGCTCCGGCGCATCCATATCCCCACACCATTCCGCAGTACCTACATGGTATTCATAATTGCGGACAGCAAATCCCATGCTTTTTGCAGTCTCCAGCATCAGATCCAGAGCTTTTGCGCAATTTTTTCCATAGGGATAGCATCCCTCCGGCTGGGATGATGCAACACTGGGGATTGCAATCAGCTTTTTCAATGTTTCCAGCATATTGGCCTTATTTTTTTCAATGATTTGATTCAGTGGGGAATTTGCCATATTCTTTATGCTCCTTTGCAGAATGGAATATCATTAGGATTTTCCTGAAATTTTCGGATGCAGTCGTTTCCGATAGACCATCATGGCAACATCCATCAGATAATCATAGCTGACGAACATCACATTGGCAGAACCCAGAAGAAAATAGGCTCCGTATTTGCCGAATTCGCCCATTTCTTCCAGCAGTTCATCCATACCGAACAGATAGACCGTCAGGAAAAAATATGCCAGAATGCATGCATTATAAATGAGCAGTTTTAAAATATAGATCAGAGGTTTCAGCCGCAGCCGGTGCAGATAAGGGCGAATCAGCGGATAATGTCCGAAGAACATGATAAAGATCAATGCAGCATCTTTATTGGGGGTTACAAACAGGGACAGGGTACTGACTGCAAGATACATGAGGAAGCCCCACCATACATTGGTTTCGGTTGCCATGACTGTGACCAGAATGCCACAGATCATGGGCATGACGATGTAAAAGGCGGGAAATACACCGGTAATGAACTGGCTGACCAGACACATCGATGCCAAAGTACCGCCCAGAGCAATTCGGTAGCTGATGGATTGTTTCATTTTCAGATCACCTTAAAAAGAGTCTCATAAGCAAGCTTATTATCTTTAATCATAACATATTTTCGATGTTTCTGTCAATTGATTTTGACAAAAAAATCCGAGCCATCCTCAAGAATGGCGCAGGGTGTTTCGCCGTCTGCGGACGGCGACAAGGGGCTTCTCGCCCCTTGACCCCCGACCGCTTTTTTTGAGAAAAAAGCGGCGCAAAAAAACTTTTATATCTTTTGAACTTGCAGCAACCTTTTCCCCCTCCCCAGTGGGAGGGGTTGATGCTTTCTCGTTTTCAGTAACGTTCAAGGGGGTGGGGTAAACGGTCCAGCGGCACGCTGGTCAGAGCACTGTCAGGAACATGCCGCCTGCAAGGAAGATTCCCAGCAGACCCGCTGTGCATATTTCCGCAGTATGGGCAAGGGGATTCAGCCGTCCATCTGTCAATATATATAACAGCTTGCCCAGAAGAATACTGCACAGTATGCTCAGCAGCAGGGCAAGCACACCGATCAGAATCAGCCGAAGAAAATTTTCATTCAGAATACGTTCTGACCGTGCGCTCAAACCAATCATCAGCCCCAACAAAAGCATGGCTGTGTGAAACAGACTCTGGCTTACTGTCTGCACCAGATGCGTGCAGAAGCGGCTTTCACGAAGCAGATTGCCCAGCATAAAGAAACCCATAAAAGGCATAGCAGCAGGCACCAGAAGCCCGGTGAGGACAGGAATCAGCAAAGGACAGATCACCTTTTCTGTATGCGTTACATCCGGAAGCATAAGAGTACTTATATGCGCTGCTGTTTTTTCTGTCATTCGCCGCAGATATGGCTGAAGTACAGGCATCAGTGCAATGTAAGTATAGGCAATGTATGTCATTGTATTTTCGTTCAGAATAAGGCTTTCGGAGGATATGGCTGCTGTCAGGATGAAAAGCAGCCCGATTTGTGCAGAGATTCCGAAGAAAAGAAGTCCCGGCTTTGCAATCAGCCAAGATAAGTCTGTTTTTGCACCGATGCCCGTCAAAGACAGCAGGAGCAGTATTTCTGTCCAATAAGAGCCAACCTGACAGGCAGAAGCTGCCGTATCAGACAGATTGGTCAGCAGCATCCCAAAGGCAAACGGGAGTATCAGAATCGGTTTGCATTTTCCGGTAATACCCAGAAACAGCAGCATCAGGGAAATAACAATCAGAATTGCATCACGCCATGAAACAGTCAACAATCCAAATTCTTTCAGCAGCATATCCGTACCTGCCTGAATGCCGTCAAAAAATGTACCCATAAAACGCCTCCTATTTTTTGTGCAGGCGGTTGAAAAGCCGCCAGATGGCTTGTGCTTCAGAATCCGGTACAGGCTTGTGAATTTTTGGCTGTTCCGGTTCCGATATGGCTGTTTTTTCAGGTTCTGCCTTTGCAGAATGATCCGATGGACTTTTCAGCGGATGCATCAGCCGTCGGAAAATCCAAAGAACGCCTGCCAGTATCAGCAGCGTTCCTGCGGCGGCAAGAAATCCTGTACAAATCACAGCAAATGTATAGGAAAAGGAAACTGCTGCGGTGAAATGATTCATGAAAATCCTCCTTACATGCTTGACTTTTGGTGTGAGAACTTTTATAATATGTAGTATGTGTATTTTGTCGGATTTTATGAAACATAGGAGGTTATAAGATGGTTTCATTGAAATATGCCGCTTCGTCTGCGGATACACAGGATATTGCAGCCATGGTTGCGGAAGAGGTGGAAGAAGCCACTTCATTTTTTCAGAATCTGGTGAGTCCGGTGAAGTCGGCGATTCCCACTGTGATTCTGGCAATTATCTGTGCACTGATAGGTTTTGTTTTTGTGAAAATCCTGATGCGGATTATCAACCATGCATTAAAGCGTACTGAAATTGATGGAATCGCTGTGGGCTTTTTACGATCCGTCATCAAGATTATACTGTATGTATTGCTGGCAGTGATTCTGCTTTCCATTCTGCATGTTCCAATGGATTCCATCGTTGCGGTAATTGTATCCAGCAGCATGGCAGTAGCACTGGCACTGAAAGACAGCCTTGCCAATGTAGCAGGGGGATTTATTCTTTTGTTTGCCAAACCGGTAAAAGCAGGTGATATGATTGAGGTGGATGGTTCTAAAGGCAAGGTAGAATCTGTAGGGATTCTCTACACAAAGATTGTGACGCTGGACAATGTAGCAGTATTCATCCCCAATGGCAAAGTATCCTCAGCGAAGATTATCAATTACACGCAAAAGGAACTGCGTCGGGTAGATCTGCGCTTCACCATTGCTTATGAAAGCGATATTGACCAGGCACGGAAGGTGCTTTTGAAATCCACAGAATCCTTTGGGCAGATTCTGTCGGAACCGCAGCCCACGGTTCATGTCAGTGCGCATCAGGATTCTGCTATTGAGCTTTTGCTGTGTGTGTGGGTCAATACGGAAGATTATTGGTCAGCCTATTATTGCTTGCTGGAGCAGGTAAAAAAAGATTTTGATGCTGCCGGCATTTCCATTCCATATCCGCAGATTGATGTACATCAGAAATAAAATGGGTATATCCACGGCTGAAACAGATTGAATTATGAACTTTTATAATCTATTCTGTAAATTTACAAAGAATCCATTGACAACAGACCACTTCATGAGTATAATATAAGTATCCTTTCTTAAAAATTTTTTCATAAAAATCCCCTTACTAAAGCGCACATCAGTCCCTCTGATGTGCGCTTTACTTTTATGCTGCCGGTATTTCAATTTTATGTCCGCAGAAAATTGCCGTACATCAGAGATAAAGAGGGTATATCCACGGCTAAAATGGGCTAAATCACGAATTTTTATCAGTTGTTTTGTAAATCCTGAAAAAATCTATTGACAACAGCCCACTTTACGAGTATAATATAAGTATCCTTTCTTAAAAATTTTTTCATAAAAATCCCCTTACTAAAGCGCACATCAGTCCCTCTGATGTGCGCTTTACTTTATGGAATATAAAATTACAGAAAAAGGGCTTCGGCATGGGATGCAGAAGCCCTTTTTGATTTCAGAAATTAAAGGAAAGTATCCCATGAAAGCGGAATGCCGGCTGCAATGGAAGCATAATAAGTCAGGATATTGGAAGCATCCTTGATATCCAGTACACCGCCCGCAGATTTTGTCTGGGACTGGGTATCCGTATCGCCTAAGAAGTATGCCAGTATTTCTTCCTGACTTTCAGCATCTTCCGTCAGCGCAGAATCCAGACCGGCAGCACTTGCTGCATAGTATCTGAGAACCGTAGAAGCGTCATCAATGGTAACGATTCCGTCCAGATTTGCATCGCCCTTCTTACCCACAAGAATGGTCTGCTGGGTCGTTTGGTTGTTTTCATCTGTGATGGCGGTATCGCCGCAGTACATAGGAATATTCCCGATAAAGAGGGACTGTTCTGCATTCTTGTACAGTTCTTCTGGTGATGTGCCTGCGTTTACAGCATTTGTGACATCCAGCTGCTGCTGTGTGCCGTCTGTGAAGGAAACATCACATGTATATTTTGCCCCCATGGAATTTGCCGTAATGGTCTTGTTGTTTTCTGCATAATAGCACGCATATTCCGGTGCGGAAACAGTGGTTCCTACCGCCTGTTCTACACCGACCGCAATGGCGGCATCCTCATATTTCAGCGGCAAGAGCCTGGAGCTTCCGCTTTCATCTACAGCGATTTCACAGTAGCTCTGATTCAGTGTGATATTGTAAATGCCGCAGGGTGTATCCTTTTTCAGGTGAACATCTGTTTCCATGAGTGGGAAATCATCGGAGTTTCCCAGAAATGTGGAATAGGATCTTACGTCGCCGATCCAGCACATAATATCATTTGCGCCGGCAATCTTGTCTCCTACGCTGAGCAATTCCTGCTGGAAATAGGGAATGGTACCGACTGAGGTTCCTACTTCTACATGATCGTAGTAAATATCCGCATACTGGAAGGTGTAGGTTGCAGAGCCGTCCTCATGAAGCGTCAGGGGGCAGACAATATTGTGTGTTACAGAGTCCTGTGCTACGTTACCGTTTTCATCTACAAAGTATCTGCCGTGAAGTTTAAAGGTGATGGTAGGATTTCCGTCGTCATCCGTTCCGTTGTAGTAGATCAGCGTGCCGGAGATGGGATTTACGCAATAGTCACGGGTTTCAGCATTGATGGACTTGGTGCTGTATTTGCTGTCGGAAACATTGCCGAAGCAGAAGGGACGGTAGGATGTGGTAAATGTACCGCCCAGATAGGAGTAGGTATTTTCGGTATAAGTGTAAATCGGATTGAAGACGTTGCGGAAATAAATCTGTCCGCTGTCATCCGGAATCAGTTGATTCTGTGCAGAGGAAACAGCAATATCGCTGCTGACTCTGCCCTTGATATAGGCGGAGAGATGGATAGAGCCATCTCCGGAAGCAGCCTCCTCCGCTGTCATTGCATAGCGTTCCAGCTGGATGCTGTTTGTATAGGTGCTGGTATCAGAATATTCAGAGGCAGCCTGTGCAGAAAAGGGAGCAGCTGCCAGAGCAGCGCAGGCAGAGACTGCGGAAAGTGTACGGATGAATTTTTTCATAAGAACCTCCTTTATGTTAGCGGGTTGTGTTTATATGCCGGATGGCGTCATTTTTCTGCGCAGTGTACGCATTTTCACGAAATATACAGCAATCAGCAGAATAACGGCAGAACACCATGCAGCCGGACTTGCCAGAGCAGCTGCCATAAAGCCGAATACAGAGACAAAAATCAGACATACAGCTGTACGTGCAAACAGTTCGGTCACACCTGCAAGCATGGGCAGCAGGCTGAATCCCATTCCCTGCAAGGAATTGCGCAGAACGAATAAAATGCCGAGAATCGGATAAAACAGCGCATTGAGATGCAGATAGAGTTCTGCGGCATCCAGCACGGCGGTTTCATCAGCATCTATAAAGAGATAAGCAGAAGACCGACCCAGCAGGAACATGCCGATGGCAGCAAGGATGCAATATGTAACAGAAATCATCAGACAAGAGCGAATGCCTTTCTGAATGCGTCCGAACTGACCGGCACCCAGATTCTGACCGCAGTAGGTTGCCATAGTTACACCCAGACACTCCATAGGACCTGTGACAATTGCCTGAATTTTGGATGCAGCTGCCATTGCAGTAACTGCCACTTCGCCCAGACCGTTTACAGACATTTGCAGAATAATGGAGCCAATAGCAGTAATGGAGAATTGCAGTGCCATGGGCAGACCAATGGACAGCAGCCGCAGGCAGTGTCTGAATTGAAAGGCAAGATCGGCTTTCTGTAACCGCAGAATATCATAGCGGCGGTAAATGTAGATCACGCAAAGCAATCCGGAGATGCCCTGTGCAATGACGGTTGCAATGCCTGCGCCGGCCACGCCGCACTTCAGTACGAGGATCAGGAACAGATCCAGCAGGATATTCAGAATGGATGCAATGGCAAGAAAAATCAGCGGTGATTTGCTGTCGCCGACTGCACGAAGAACCGAAGCGGACAGGTTATATAATATAGTGGCAGAAACTCCGGTGAAAATCGTAAAAATATACGCATATGCATAATTGTAAATGCCATGTTCTTCCGGCGTGTTCATGAGCCTGAGAATATCGTCTGTGAAAAAGCTCATGAAAATCGTAATCATTGCAGCAACCCCGACTGCAATATAGATTCCGTTTGCAATGTACTGCCGCATGCGCAGATGGTCTCCCGCACCGAATGCCTGTGCAGCAGGAATGGTCAGACCAGTACAGATTCCGTTGCAGAATCCGATAACCAGAAAGCTGATGGCACCGGTAGAACCGACGCCAGCCAATTCATACATACCCAGAAATTTGCCCACAATGACTGTATCGCACATGCTGTACAGCTGTTGGAGCAGATATCCAAAAATCATAGGGGCAGCAAAGCGCAGAATCAAACGCACCGGACTGCCCGCTGTCATATCTTTCATCATAGAAAAAACACCTCTTACCAGTCGGGCAGAATGGCATCTGGGAACTGTACATGCGTCCGACAAATTGCATGTTTCTATTATAGCAGACGGTGCCTGAAAAATCTACACTATTTTTATACAAAGTTTCATGAAATGACAGAAAGTGATTCTGCAAAGTGCACAGACATCCGAGTCTGTCCGACAAAATTATGGAAACACTGGCAAAACAAGCCAAAACAAGTATCTTTTCGCTCTTTTCATATGTGGAAAAATATGGTATGCTGTAAGCAAATATATTGCAAGGCATGCAGAAAAGGAGTTTTGAGAATGATTACTATGAAAAGACGCAATGCAAAACCGGATCACACCATTATTTATATGGAAGTTTACGGAGTCAATCGTGTAATTTACCGTGTGACGGCAGGAACGATTCATCGCAAGGGAAAGCCGGTTTCGGTATACGGCGTAACGCTGGAGGATGTACGGACGGGGGAACGTGAATCGCTGGAGAATTTCTCTGAGGATATGGAACATACGGTGCAGTTTACCAATGCACTGGTACGAAGAAGGGTGCGTCCGGATGGGCTGTATAATGAAGCACTTCGTCAGCTGCACAGCGAAAAAACAGGCAGTGCCCAGCGTGCCGCTGGATCATCTACCCCATCCCCTTATTTGTCACTGAAAACGGATAGGCATCAACCCCTCCCACAAGGGAGGGGGGCGAAGCAATTATAGAAGTTTTCGGTCAAGCCTTTCTCAAAAGGCTTGCAGGGTCCAGGGACAGCGTCCCTGGTCGCCGTCCGCAGACGGCGAAACCAGCGTACCGCTGGACCGTCTACCCCACCCCCTTTCTGGTTTCTGAAATCGG
>JBJERF010000093.1:0-3589 GCA_051882115.1 Ruminococcus sp.
CAGTAAGTGCAGGCGCCTCCGTAATAAGGATAGGAATATCCCGGAGCCCAGAGGGTTCCTTTGTAGTTCAGTGTGGGCTGCAGAGCAAATCTCTGTCCCGGCTGATACCGGTCTGCCCATTTTGCACCGACTTCCACAATAACGCCTTCAAATTCGTGTCCCAGGATGATGGGATTTTCCGCCACATCATCCGGCACGCGCTTGTGAGCCGCACCCTGTTTAATCGCCTTATAGGTAGACATGCAGATACTATCTGAAATTACCTTCACAAGCAGTTCATCTTCTTTAATTGCCGGAAGTTCAAATTCTTCCAGTCTCACATCATCTTTTCCGTAAAGTCTGACAGCTTTTGTTTTCATAATATAAATTCCCCTTTACAATACCCCTTATTTACTGCACTCCTTGATTTTCTCATAGATACGTTTCGCTTCCGCTGCAGGATCTGCTGCATTTCCGATGCCGCCGCCCACAATCAGTACATCCGGTTTCAGAGCCGCATACTCCGGAATCGTATTGTAGCTGATGCCGCCTGCAACGGAAATTTCCGCACTCCTTGCATGCTGCTTCATTACCTTCAGGTCATCCATGGGAGTTCTTCCCTGTTTCTGCTGGTCAACACCGGTATGTACAGCAATACCATGAACACCGACAGCTTCCAGCTGTGCAATTTTTCCGGGAATATCCGGAACACAGATCATATCCATAACAACCTTTTTTCCATATTTATTGGCAGTGGCAACGCAGGCTTCCACCGTTGCAATATCCGTTACGGCAAGAACCGTTACATAATCGGCACCTGCTTCAAATGCGGATGCTGCTTCCAGTTCACCGGCGTCCATGATCTTGGTATCCGCCAGAATTTCCTTTTCGGGAAATCTCTCCCGGAACTGTCTTACGGCTTCCATGCCGCTTTCAATGACAAAGGGAGTACCGATTTCAATAATATCCACGTAATCTCTAACCTTCTCTGTCAGTGCCAGAGAGTCTTCCAGACTGAAAATATCCAATGCAAGCTGAAGTTTCATGATAATTCCTCCTTATTCTGTTACCATCTGAATCAATTTATGGGTTTCCGGTAAACCGGTGATTTCTGCCAGAGTCCGGGCAATACCTTTCTCTGCAATCCTTTTTTGCAGTTCCACTGCTTCATGATCGTCCGCATAATCATATTTCAATGCAGCTTTGATTCCTTTTACAATATTGACAGGTTCCACTCCTGCATCCAGCGCTGCCAGCGCAGGACCGAAGAAACGCTCGGCAGCGGAAAGCTTTCTGATGGGCTCTCTGCAGGGTCTGGTCACGGAATCTCTGATTCTCTGATCGGCAAAACGGATCAGCATGTAGGACGAGTATTCCATGAATTCGCTGAGAGGCAGATGATATTCATGGCTCCATGCCTGTCCGCATTCCTCCAGCGCATGGTATACGATTGTAAAAATCTCCTGATCCGTGGTGGCATTCCAGATAAACTCCAGGCCTTTTTCATATCCCAGATACCCAAGCATGGCATGACCTGTCAGGGTGAAAATTTTTCTCCTCACATAAGCTTCCACATCGGCGGATCTCTTCAGACCCTGAATATCGTTCAGATTCCCTTTTACTCTGGTTTCATCCACAACCCATTCCATATATTTTTCAACCTTGACGGTCAGCGCTTCCTCTGCCTTGATGGGAACAACGATTCTGGAAACCTCCGCATCAGGAAATCCCACATATTTTTCACAGTATGCAAGTTCCTCTTCACCAAAATGTTCCTTAATGCAGCCGAACAGGTGAGATGTACCCGCATCCATATTTTCGCAGGCGATTACATCCAGGGGTTTTGTAATCCCCTGCTTCATCCTCATGGAAATGCCTTTTGCGATAAGGGGAGCAATTTTGGGAAGAATTCTGGCACCCACAGCCGTTGCAATCACATCCGCGTCCAGAATTTCAGTGACAGCTGCCTCACTGAGAGAGGAAACGGCTCTCACATTTTTCACCATTTTCCTCTGATCTTCTTCTCCCAAAATAATGACACGATACTCCTTTTTGTCATTGATCTCATCGATTAATGCCTGAACCGCATCGAAAAATACGATTTCGTATCCGGATTCGTAAAGTCTCTCTCCGATAAATCCACGACCGATCTGACCGGCACCGATCACAATTGCTTTTTTACTCATAATCAAACCTCCAAATATCCGGAAAATTACTCAAGATTTGCATGTCTGGTGAACATTTTGTCAGAATTCAGATTTTTCTTTTCCATCAGGCGAAGAATGATGGAATCCAGGAAAAGTAATGTACTCTGTTCGAAAAGGGAACCCATGGGCTGAATGGATTTCAGGCTGGCATCTACATCAGCCTTCGGTGTGGGAGCAGGAATTTCTACGGCAACATCTGCCAGCTGACCGATGGGCCCATCCGGGCAGATGGTAACTGTGGCAATCGGTGCACCAATCTTCTTTGCCTTCTGTGCCATACTTACCAGGCTTCCCGTGCTGCCGGAGCCGGATGCAACAATGAACAGATCTTCCGGTTCCAGATTGGGAGTTACGGTTTCACCGCATACATACGCATCAAATCCCATATGCATCAGGCGCATGGTAAATGCTTTTGCTGCAAATCCGGAACGTCCGGCGCCTGCAACCAGAATTTTTTTTGCATTCAAAATCAGATCTGCCAGTTTCTCACCGTCTTCAGGAGATACTTTTACAAGAGTATCTGTAAGTTCCTTTGTTACTACTGCTGCATATTCCGTTGTGTTCATCTTTATTCTCCTTATTCTATATCTGTTCAGAAAAATCATATCGCATTCTCAGGGGCTGACTCTGAACAGTTCGTCCTTTACTTTTTATTTACAGTTCCATTGCGTCATCTCTGTATGCCAAAACACTGTTTTTTCCCACTGCGGTCGGCCGCCCGCACGAAAAAAGCATTAGAGAAGTATTTGTAAATTAAATTTACTATTGATTTGAAAATTTTTGCTGAGCGTGAAAAGATTACCGCGGACCATTTTTTGCTCAGCTTTTATTAGTAAATTTAATTTACCATTATTATAACAAGATATCTTTTTATGTCAATCCCCTTTTTAATATTTGTCGTTTTTTGCTTAAAAATTGCGTTTCTCCCCAGCACTATTACCATGAAGATGCACAAAAATCGATACGCAGACCAGCATTTTCGGCATCCAGAGCTTTCAGTATTTTCGAAACCGGCGCTGTACAGTAACCTTTACATATAAAAAAAGCAGCCGATCCAACATACCGTCGAACGACTGCTGTCTCTGCCTGATTACAAACTTTTTTTGTTTGCATCATGCATACGATTCATCTGTATTTTATTATTACACCAGCGCAAGCTGCCCCTTGAAAACCCGATCCAGTATCACTGCAGCGGAGCCGGTCAGCATGGCGTCTCTTCCGAAAAATGCTTTGCAGATCGGTATCTTCCTGTAATCCTGTGCGATTTTCCCTTTATTGACCAGCTCCTCAAGTTTTTTTACGAACCGGTCATCCCAGTCGATGCAGTCATGCCCCAGAATGATCATCTCCGGATGAAGAAGATTAACGGCATCAACGAGTGCAATGGACACATTTTCCACCAG
>JBJERF010000094.1:0-3571 GCA_051882115.1 Ruminococcus sp.
TACCAAAGATGATGTAGTACCAAGTCCTGATCCATCTCATACTTTTAGCCCACCCGTTCCAGGCGACCTCCCGTCATTTCATACACCACATCGCATGCCTGGGCAATGTCCGCCGCGCTATGGCTGGCCAAAATAATCGTTTTACCCTGGGCCTTTTGCTGCTGAAGCAGCCCGTGAATGTCCCGTACACCGTCCCTGTCCAACCCGTTGAACGGCTCGTCCAGGATCAACGTGGTGGGGTTTTCCATGATGGCCTGGGCGATGCCCAGCCGCTGCCGCATTCCCAGCGAATATTTGCTCACAGGCTTTTTGTCGTTGGGGTCAAGGCCTACCAAACGAATGACTTCATCAATGCGAGCCTTGTCCGCCTTGCCTGAAATACCGGCGAGGATCGCTAAGTTGCGCCATGCGCTGTTATGGGGCAAAAACCCCGGTGTTTCGATGATGATGCCTGTGGACGGCGCGAAATCGCAATCCTTGCCGATGACTTTGCCATCCACCGTAACCGTGCCGTCCGTGGGCTTCGTGAAACCGCAGATGCAGCGCATCAGCGTTGTTTTGCCGCAGCCATTGGGGCCGATAAGACCATAGATTGTATGATCCTCAAAGGTAATGCTGACATCATGCAGAACAGTCTGCTTACCAAACTGCTTACTCAAATGGCTAATAGCAATCATGATGATTCCTCCAATTCCCTATTTCTGATCAAAGAAAGCAAAATCGGTATGCAGAGCAATTCGATAGAGAATGAAAATCAAGCCTGTATCCACGGCAAGATAACCTATCAACACTGCCGCGAAATGGCTTAATTCTCCTCCAACACATTTTGCAACAATCGCACCCAACGAGCTAAAATCAGTTGGCAGCACGAGCCAGGGGGGAAGGCATTCTGTTAATAGCGTTGTTGGAGCAAACAGAATAAACCCGAATAGTGAAGGAGCAAGCATCGGATGTCCCATCATGCTGCAAAGGAGAATCACCAATACCATCGTGTACCAGAAAAAGAACATGGGTACTGCGGATATAAGACAAGCAGACCAGGGTGTAAACTGACTGCGAATATAGGCAGGAATGAAAGAGTCTTCTTGCTCGTAGTATCCTGCTGCGATGAACTCATTATCGGTGAATGTATTACCCAGCGGGCTATCAGGAAAAACGACCAGCATATAGGTCATGCAGAGCAGCAGAATTGTCAGCATGACCATGAGAGCACAATACAGACACTGCGAAGTGATCCATTTGCGCCGGGTAGACCGAATCAGCATCATATGCTGAAATGGAATCCTGCGGGGAATTTCACTAACCATGACCAAAAAGAGGAGACTTCCCATGTTGTAGAAGCTGTTGTAGAGCTTGACAAACAGTTTTTCAGGAAGTGTCAGCTGCAGCTCAATGCCTGCAACCCAAAAACCACCCTGGTCAACCACGCCCTGCATGACGCAATATACCACCATACAAACGATCATGGACAGAACACGGGGCGAATTGACCCAAGCGTCAAGATTGGAAAGCGCCATTTGGGTAACGGCATGATCGTGTTTTATTTTAGCCATGAATAGCCCTCCATTTGACCCCAATCATGTAAATCAGAGTAAATACCAGTAACAGCAGCGCATCATAGGCCAATGATTGAATGACAATAGGAATTGTTAATGCGTCATTATACAGATCTGCCGCATAGGGAATACGGACGCCAGTCAAGAGGTACATCGTGCGCGAGTTGAGTACAAAGTACACGAAGGTCGGTAAAGAAACTGTCATCCATTTATCAGGAATCCATATAGAAACAGCCAAACCAAGCGTACTCCATACGCCACCTGTGATCGCCATTGCAAAGCCCACCCATAAGACAATTGGTAAACCATGTAAGCAGCTAAGCCAGGAATCATAGATGCACGCTTCTGAAAAGGGGATTTCATGTGATGCGTAAATTTCCGGCATGGAGGGGAGGGCTACAAGATGGCATAATGCAGCATGCGCTAAAAAAGCGCTTCCAACACATAGACCACTCACCATGAAATTCATTGTGAGCTGCTGCATGGCATACCGCATTGTATTGGATCGAATAAGCCGCAGTTTCCAAAATCCTGAGCGTATTTCATCGACCTGCGTTGATGCAAAGGCCGTACATACGCAAAACGGAAACAGCAGCGATACGCCGCCGAAGAAAATAGCCATCAACGACAGCTGTAGCGCGGACGGCTGGCCGATGACACCCCAATCTCTGCTTGCAACCCATTCAGGCATGGAAAATCCGAGAAACGAAAGAAACATGATCCCAAAGGCAATCCAGAATTCACTCGATGTGAAGGCATGATAGAATCTTTTCATGCTACAGCTCCCTGTTATCGCCATGTGATCAAGTTCGGAGCGTCATAAGCACGATTCTTGTTTGACTTCCAGGGGTCAATGAGTTCGCCAGTCTGAGCATTGATATATACATTCGCGTATTCAGAGGGTGTGTCGGTCAGGATCGTCATGGCAGTACGGTAACCAGCCGTTGCATTTGCAAACAGCTCACCCTCAATGACCCATGTGGGCATCAGCTTATAGACATTCGTTTGGTCAAGCCAAACCACATAACCGAGCCGCAGAGAATCAACCGTTCGAAGCTGCCCTGCGTTGATGAGCTGTTCGGCAGTCTGAATCACAGCATCCAAACTACAGAAGGGCACATCCTCTGCGATTAAGTCCGTAACGGAAATCAACCTGAGCTGCAGACTTCTGTACAGTTCTTCCCTGCCAATGTCACGCATACCTTGCGTAATGCAAATACCACCCAGAATTCCCTTGTTTTCATCCCTCATGCCAGCGCCTTTGTAGTCAGCAAATCCTTGATAGCCATAGCCCAGGACGGGTATGCCATCAATCGTCTGATCAAAATAGGTATATAAACAACCTTGAAAATCAGGGTCATCCCGAACCCTTTCATAATCATTGATTGCTTTGTTTTTCTGATACTTTCCGGGCTCAATATGGGCATGAAGCCAGTGGGGTATCAGCTCAACAGCTTGATCTGAAAAGAAGGTCTGAACGCACTCTGCCATAAAGGTTCCGGCATCGCGCATCGTGGATGGATTGTTCACGCTGTAGGCCGTATCCATGTCAAAGTGACCGTATCGGAGCACCAACGCACGCGGTTCTCCAAAGGTTTCCAGCATGGTACCGTTTTTACGCGCTGCTGTTCGCCATTGCTGTTGAATCGAACGATTGGGCCAGTCATAGCGGAAGAAACCAGGGTTGTTGATTGTTGCCGCTTCGCCATACTCTGCCAAATCATTTTTTGATGTCGGCACGCCATTCACTGGCTGCATGTCTTCTGCATAGTAGCAAGGAAAAGCGGATACAGCAGGGACGATGACGTCAATATCGACCGCAACGGTCTCACCCCGCGCTGTATCGTATGACTGATGCCAGCCCGATTGAGCCTGATGATAGATATCAGAAATTGAAAGCGTGGGTTGATCGGCAAATGCCTGAGAAGAAATCAGCACGACCGCAAGGCAGCACATAGCAAGTATCAGCTTTTTCATTGCTCTTCTCCTTTACTCTATAAGTCCTTCTGCAAAGC
>JBJERF010000095.1:0-16162 GCA_051882115.1 Ruminococcus sp.
AAGATTCCTTTTCCGTCAATGATTTCCAATTTAAACATTTTGATTTTCCTTTCTGTTTTTGGGTATAAGAAAAGCACCCTTTGCAGAATGCTTTTAATAATCAATAATGTCAATGTCATTAGCTATATTTTTTAATGATTTTCCACAAAAGAATGGAGTGCTCATCACTTCGTCAACAGAAGTAAATGTCTTAAAATTTTCACCGCACCAAACATCGTATTGATTTACGCTTAACGGGTCAATGCCACACTCTACGCCGTTATATTTAAAAGTAAAATGAGAACACATCTCTTCAAGTCTGCTTTTGATCGTTTTTGTATTCATAATATATCTGCGTTCTCCTTTCTTTCTTCATCATTAAGTTCTCTGTATGGTCTTTCCGTAAGTTCTCCATTATCATCATAGATGTAATCGTGAGTATGCTCACCATTCTTGCCGTAGCCCATTACAGCTTTATGACCATGATGATTATTAGAAATCTGTTTTACTTGCTTCCCGCGATTGTCATAGTAATTTCTATTTATTCCACCTTTTGAATTTTCATTTTGCGTAATACCATTTGGCGGACCATTTTTCACTACAGTTTTCTTCACAACATAGACCTTATTTCCAGAAGCATCTTTTGTTTCTCCTATTATATCATTACTTTTCCATTCTGTCAACTTAGCATTCGCTTTTTTCGCTGCCTGAACCGCCTTCTGAGCTTCTGACCTGCCAAAGCCGACCACCTGTTCCCTGAACCGGTCACGGTCTTGCCCGGTTGCATTGCAGAAGTCTTTCAGCTTCTGTTCAGTGGCTTTCAGCTTCACAGCTGACTTGCTGTATTCTGCCTGTGCGGCTGCCTTGGTTGCCTCATCCGGTGCGCTTTTCACAGCTTCCTGTGACGTAATACACCGCCGTTTCCATGCCCTGACTTTTCGCTCACCAGCTCTCTGCATCTGGCTAATCTCATATTCCGTGTACATCTTTCCGTTGTACAGGATGCACGGTTCATCCAGCTTTTTCAGTTCTTCCTGCGTATAGTTCGGCGTGGAATAGCCTACATAGTACGGATGCCAGTCGTGGCGGCAGTTCCATCCCTTGAACCCTGCGCCGTCTCCGTATCCGATTTCGGCCAATGTAAACACCTTCAAACCGTCTATGTATTTTTCGGTGCGCTCGCCTTTGATGATGACAAGCTGCCCCTGCCATCTGGCGTGTTCCGGTCTCGCTCCGCTGTGAGCAGTCAGCTCCATGTACTGACATCCGGCTTCCTCTGCATGCTTTTTCGAAACTGCTGCTGTTGTCTGACCAATACCTGTCAGCACACACCGCCGGACTGCAACATCCATCCGGTCTGTGTGACCGGTTGGATAGGTGATATATGCCCCTGTATCTGCCAGCTCACGCACCGCCTGCATGATAGCTTCCTGATAGCTGAATGCGCCGCTGGATACCTGCATATATGCCCTGTCGCACATCTGTATAAAGGCAGTCTGCGCATTGTCTGCCGTTGTACTGACAAGATTCTGCATGGTGCCGAGGGTTTTTCTGTAACCGGCTTCCAGCACCTGTTTCATAGCGGCATCCTGTCGGATGTCCACCGGTATTTCTCCGGCTTCCTCATAGATGTCGTTATCAATGGCAACTGTCTGCACGCCCGCATCTTCAAACAGAGCTTTTACCTGTGCGGTACTGGCATCCGTGCGGTCGGCAATCAATTGGATGATGTCATCATACAGCAGTCCGGCTGCTTGCAGGACTTCAATCTGATGTTTCGATGCATCAGACACATACCCCATTTTCAGTATCCGCCTGATGATGGCAGATAAAATATCATCCTCTAACTGCTGATACAGAGCAATGATGCGGTCTGCATTCGGCTCATAGTTCCGCATCAGAATCCACCGCCGTCAAACAAACCGCCTGCGTCCATCTGCTGGGGCATCATTTCGGATGCTTCTTCCTCGCTGCACCCGAAGTACCAGCTGAGCAGCAGCTCCGGCTTCAGAATCTTATCCCGTACCATCTGGGATCGCCGCTGGAACTCCTTGTCTACATCCTCCAGAACGCCGTCCCCGAAGGTGCAGGTCAGCTCTGCCGGTGCTGCACTGGACGTATTAGAATAATAATCCCTGTAGTACTGGAAGCCATACAGCAGTCCTTCCAATGCGCTTTTGAGTCCGCTCTGCATATCGCTGATTCGCACGAATGAACGCTGCTTGCTGCTGCGGATTTCTTCCGCCGTCTTTTCTACATCGGAGACTTCAGACAGTGTCCCATAGGAAAGTCCCACAGTCGATTCAATACGCCGCAGCATCTGATTGAAGGCGTTAAAATAGGAACTGTCCCGTACTTCCGGAGAGAACGTGTTGAAAATTGCATTTGCATTTCCGGTTCGTTCCAGACAGCGGAACATTCGCTCCCTGCCCTGGGGCAGCACCGGCTTTCCGTTTTGATAACGGAACAAATCCTCACTGGCATCAATGGCGCGTTCCGAGGATTCCAGCTCCCATAGAATGCGCTCCCAGTGAACGTCTGCATCATGAATCAGATCTACAGCGTCCGCATAAGCGGAAATGCCCAGAGGAGAGGTGGGGTCAATGTTATTTGCATCCGGCATCTGGAAGATAGCAAATAGTGGATGTGCGGCATTGTCATAGGTCTTTTCCGGCAGAATGTCCGCCCATTGCGGTACGTCTGTCAGGCTGCACTCTGTGCCCAGCATTCCAGGCATTCCGGAGCGGAAGCAACGCTGCTGTATGGTGTGCGTGTGCCGGAGGCTGTCAAAATCGTGGAATTCCAATCGGGTGTAGTAGGTTTTTCCAATGGCGATTTCCTCCGGACATACAACCGATGTACAGGTATCGTCGGTATATCGCACGGGTAAATACTGATTTTGTGCCACCATATCCATCTGCACACCGCCGCTGTAATAGGGCTTCAGGAGCAGCCCCCCAATAGCTATTCCATAATCCATCGACCGCCGGAGCAGCCGCTTGGTAAGTTGCAGAGGAGCATTCAGTTCCATATCCTCTGTGGCTATCTCAAATTCCGTCAGTGTAAGCCGTTTCAGCTCTCTGGCAATGGCAGCCGGGAGCCGCAGAGATTTGACACGCTTCTTCTGCCAGCTTGCACGGTTCTGGTATAAATCATCCCAAAGCTGCATCTTTTTCTGCATCCCACCCGAAATCAGGCACGGCACACCCAGTGCCTTTGCAATTTCATCTGCACAGATCATGATGTTCCTCCTCTCCGTACGGTTTTCAGTGTTGTTTGCATAGCCGTCCGCACGAAATACCGCATGTCGTCCATGGCATGGTCGTTTTCTTTCAGCGGCTTGTCTTTTCCGGCTTCTTTGTCATCCCATCGGTATAAACCGAATTCTCTGATTGCATCCTCACAGCCCGCACAGATGTGGATCCGCTCCATTTGAAGCAATGTTGCTGTGTCACGAATGCCGTCCAATACGCTATTGTCAGCATGCCATACACGGAACTTTCCATGCCTTCGGATGCATTCGATGAAGGACGCAGCGGACGGATCCACGATAACAGCACGGATGCACGGTGCAAGCTCTCCGGCAAGCTGTTCGAGTGCTGCATAGTGTTCCTCATCCGTTCGCGGCATGCTGTTCTTGCGCCCATCATAGTAATACTCACGGATGCGTACGGCATAGCCAGTATCAGACAGATGCCACAATCCGATAGAAGTCGGGTTCAGTGTACCGTAATCGCAGGAAAGATAAAACATTCCTGTTCCGGCAGACGGAAAGGTATCCGGTATCACGTGTATACTTTTGTCAAACATGGGATATATCAGACCCTCTGCCAGTCTCCATAATCCCAAGATGTATCGGTCATAGAATACACCGCTGTACATACGTTCATATCTCTGTCTGACCGTTTCCGGCAGTGCATAATTGTCCTCCATGGTAAAATGCAGATGCAGCCGGTTCTTTTTGGCTGCGCTGCCGTTTGCCTCATCAATCCAGTCCTTGTAAAACCAGTGCTCTTCGCTGCCGTCCGGATTGCAGTTGAACCACATCCTCGACCCGTTCACGGAGCAGCGGGCAACTGCCTGATCCACAAAGGACTTAGGCATCAGAGCCGCTTCATCCAGCAGCACGCCTGCAAGGGTCATGCCCTGAATGAGCGCATAGCTGCTTTCATCTTTGCCGCCGAAGAAATAGTAGCGGTTCTGATGCCCCAGCCAGTCAATTTCCATAAAGTTTCTGGAAAGGTTGATCTTCGGCTGCACAATGCCGCCCAGCCACTTTTGCAGCGGTACAATGACATTGCGCTTTAAACTGTCAATGGTCTTGCCGCAGAAGGCAAAGGTTTCTTTGTCAAATGTCCTCATGCTCCATAAAACAAATCCGATGGACATTGCCATAGTCTTGCCGGAACGGACGGAGCCGTCACAGACTATGGCATCATGGTGTTTATGCTCCGGCAGTTCCCACCAGAGCATGGCGGTGAGCTGCTTGGGGGAGAAATTTTCAAATTTCATTTCAATCCCTCCCGTATCTTCTCAAACAGGTTTGTAACCTCTGTGCTGTCCGTTTCCTCTGCTGCACCGGAAAGAGCCGCCTGAACGGTGGAGGAAATCTTTGCATCAGAAGCAATCAGTTCCTCATTTTCTCCCAGAAATGCAGCCAGCTCCGCATGACGTTTTTTGTATTCCTCTGCAAGCTTCTTCCGCTGCTTCGGGTCAGGCTCGTTCAGAAAGGCGGTCTGGAAGGCTTCCAGATCGGTAAAGTCCGCATCCCGTGCAGCCTTCTTCCGGTTTTCATAAGCCTTTATGCCATCTGCCAGTTCCCGGATGCTTCTTTTCTTTCTGCCCATGTGCCTCCTCCTTTCTGCAATAAAAAACAGGGGCGAGAATGCCCCTGTAAGCCTTTTTCTGTTTTTCCATAATCTTTGTCAGGCAAATTTCTTTAAACGTTCCTGCGGCGATTTAAACGCCTTTTAAACAGATATGCTTCGCCATTCGGATTTACTTCCGGATTTTTGAAGCACAACCGTTCCGTTTATATACCGTAACCGCCTCCGATGCAGGACGAATCAACCGCAGCTTTGACAGATACTGATTTGTATAAATGCCCTTTAAATGCCAATGACCGGCAGTGTAACCTTGTACTCCCTGCCGCAGATGGGCACCCGGATCTTTGCACGCCGGCGGCGCAGATCTATGCTGACAATGCGGTCACTGTATGAACGCAGCTTGCCTGATAAAATCATGCAGTCTCCATGAGACGTCTTGTACACATGGGATGCAGCAATGGGCTTCCCGTAGTTCCAGAGCCAGTGTATGTACTGCTCCTCATGGGCTTCCAGCTGTGCTGGCATATTTCCGTTTTTCAGGAATCCCACAACGCCCTCTTCTTTGCAGATATCATAATATTTCGCAGTGTTCAGCGGCTTGTCATACGGATGCTCCAGAAACAGATAGCCTGCAAATACCGGCTCTGTTCTTTCTGTCCATGTACCGTCTTTCCGGATGGACAGAATCCGCTGAGGGCAGCGCACAAAATATCCTCTTTTCCGGAGGTTATGCGTCACATACAAATCCGTGCCGGGTTTTACCTGCAATACATACATCATTTCGCATCCTCCTCCTCTTTCTGCTTTTTCTTGATAAATTTCTTTACTTCCTTGTACAGGTCAGGGCGTTCTTCTGCCATGGCTTCGAAGATGATCTCCTTGAATTGCTTTGCGCCGTTTTCCAGTGCATCCCGGTTTTTGATGTCGATATTTTTCTTGTATGCGATGGCTCTTGTCAGTGCCACGGCATTTTTGGACAGTGTGTCAAAGTCGACATCTTCCAGACGTTCCTCCGGCAGCTTGCTGATTGCTTCCAGCGTGTGATTGCACATCAATCGTAAAATGCCATCCGTCATGTCCAGATCAGGATAGCGATCCGTTTCTTCCATGATTGCCCGGAAGTTTTCCTGTGAGAGCCGCAGAGCGTCCAATGTGCTCATCAGATTTTTTGCGTACTTTCCTACAGCGGCAAGAGAGATGCTCACTCCGTGAGACTGGATATATTCCACGATTTCACGGTAATATGCACCGGTCTTAATCATCTCATCCACAGTTGCTTTTACGGCTGGCTCCAGCTGGTCAATCTTCGAGTGCTTCCGTCTGCTCATGCTGCTGCACCTCACACGTCAATGCACTCGTCCTTACGGACGCAGGCAATAATCCGGATGCCGTCAGCTGTGACCTTTGCTTCCAGCGCATGCATGGGCGTATCTGCAAGAGTGGTGAGCTGTTTGGTTTCCGTTTCACGCAGCCGTATGTAACTGCATTCTGTCAGATAGTTCACAGCATCACGAAATTCTGATTCTGTCATACTGGGTTCCAGTGCGCGGCAGATATCTTCCAATGCTACGTATTTATCACGCAGCAGATTGATTGCTTTCAGCACCACACCGTTATTTCTGGCAAATGCACGCTGCTGCATCCGTTCCATCAGTTCCTTCTGTTCCAATTCTCTCACCCCTTCAGTTTGTCAATCTTCGTTTCCAGACGTGTCATCGTCCGGACAAAATCATCATTCCTTGTGGTATGTTCCTTGATATAGTCAATGCTGGCTGTCAGCTTTTCCATGGAATCCTTGATTTCCCGGATTTCCTCTTTTGTGGCATACCGGTCAGAGAGGGTAAGCAGATCGTCACGCAGCTCACGGATGGCGGTTTCATTCTGGTCACTGCGGTTCATGGTGCGTTTTAAAAAATATCCGATGATGCCAATCACAACGGTGACCGCTGTGGTAAATAGATAGTAAAGGATTTCCTGCTGCAATTCTCTGTCCCTCCTAACGTAAAAAAATATGCTATCATTACTCTATACTGTAATGATAGCATATTATAAAATCCTGCGATATTGGAAGAATTTCATATGTTTTTTTCATTCAATCATCCAAAATCAACGTCATCTGGCGGCTCTCTTCAATCATATTCTGACGATTTATAGCTTCACGAACTGTTTTTTCAGATACGCCAAACGTATGTGCGAGCGCAAGATAATTCTCTCCGTTGAACCGCTTATATATCTCTTCATCTCTTTCAGCTCGAACAGCTTCATCAGCTTTTCCGATGTATATACTGCTGCTTCCATATCGCTCTACCAATTTACGATAGGCTTCAATGCCAATAGTTTCTGCAATTTCTCTTTGGTTGCCATGCAGCTGTTCCATCGTCAGCTTATCCAGATTCATCCTGCTTCACCTTCTTTTTCTGCGCCGTCCTTACATAGCGTTTGAGCGTATCAATCAGTCGGGAACCGTCCTCTTTGGATACCCATTTCAGCGGCTCTTTCGGGGATGCGGTAATGCCCAGTATTTTCCGCACGGCTCCTGCCATACGTTCGCCCTCGCTGGCTCTTGACGGGGACAGCGCAGCCAATGTGTAGATCTGTCTCCACGCCATATCACGCTGCGCTTTTGTCATCATGCCCGGTGCTTCCTGCTGCTCTGGTCTGCGGTCTGATGGGTGGGAACGCAGTCTCCGTTTCAGCTCCGTTTCCACCTTCCGGAACTCTGGCTCCGTCAGTGCCTTAACCGATTCCTTTCCGGTAAGCCCGAATACCAGCTGATGAAAAGCATCCTCATGACTGCCCGGTTCTACCATGCCCAGAACCGCAGCCTTTGCATAGAGCTTTTTCACATCCATATTCTTACCCCCTGAGCCTGTAGTTCTTCTTCGGGTCTTTCCGGATGATGAACTGATAACCCTTTGACATATGATGGATTCTTCCGGCAATGGCTTCGTCAATCTGACTGAGCTCAGGCATTGTCCATTCCGTAGAGATTACAGTAATGAGATGATTCCGGTCACGGTAGTCCAACAGTTCAAAGGCAAGCTTCACATCTGCACTGGATACATCGGAAAGTTCCTTTGTCTTGAAAAGATCGTCTATGTACAGAACATCTGTATCCTTGTACGGCTGTATCCGTGCTGCATAGTCCGGATCCGCTGCATGGGCTTTCAGCGTATGGGATGTCTCACGCCAGACCAGATACCGTGCAGACAGCCCCTGCTTGATCATACCGCCTACAATCGCCGTACAGATGTGGGTCTTGCCGCATCCGGTCTGACCGCAGGCAATAAAGCAGCCGGACTTTTGTTTTACAAATTCAAGCGCACTTCGTTTCATATGCTCCTGAAAAGGTTCGGTTGTCTCAAAATTCTGGAAGGTACAGGTGCGCAGCAGCTCACTCAGACCGCTTTCATGGATTCTGCGCAGTGTGTCACGCACCTTCATGCATTTGCAGGGACGCTTGATTTCGAAGCCGTCTTCTACGAATGCAATCCACCCCTTGTTTTTGCATGCTGCACAGTCGTATCCCGTCAGTTCTCCGGGCAGGGAATTCCAGTAATCTGCACGCTCACGCAAATATTCAGTATACGAAACCGCCGAAGGGGCTGTCATTTTTGGGAACGCCAGCTTTTCCATCGTCCACCTCATCCTCCCATCGCTTCTGATTCAGCCATGTGGCAGCGTGGGGGATATACTTCCAGCTCTGCCTGCCCCATGCATAATACTTCTTCTGCCGTTCCAGTGCATCCAGCATCTGAGCGAGCAATTCCTCTGTCGGATGGATTCTGACAAAGGCTTTCAGTGCTTTGTCTTTGCTGACGTGCTTCGGATACGCTGCCCAGAACCGGTCAAAGAGCTGATTGCCTGTGCTTTCCGGTGTTCTCATTCAGACACCTCCTCACAAAGTTCGATGGATTCATTATTTTTGATAAAATGCCGCTTCAAAGAACGGAATGAAGTCCAGTGTGGCGAAAAGGAATAATATGTAGCCCGTTCCAGAATTTCCTTCTGATACGATTTGCTTCTCCGTGCAAGTTTCTTTTTCTCAGCGGCAGTAAGCATGGAATGCTTGCTGCGCTGGTAAAATCTGCGGCGGATATCGCAATCCTCCATAAGCCATTCGCCTTTTATGTATCCATCAGTATATACAGCGATTACCATTTTCATTTTGTATCTCAGAACCATGAGGGTAATGCTGTAGCCATCCACTTTCAGATGTACGTAAGCTCCCGGATAGCAAAGCTTACGTTCGACGCTTTCCCATTCTTCTTTTGTCATTCAGATTGCCCTCCAATCAACTTTAAAGCCTCTTCGGCGTGTTCCCAAACAAAACATTCATTGCTTTCGAATCCAGGACACTCGCTAAGGTAGTCACCAGATTCACCAACAGCAAAATCTCCATCATAAGCACACAACCCACAGCACGAGCATTCATCAGCCTGACTTCGTATGCTGTCTGCAAGTATCCTCATGTGTTCAACCGCCAGCTTCAGCAGCCGTTTCAGATCTGCATTTTCCTGTTTCATCTGTTCTATTTGTTTTGGCGTCAATCCAGTATCCTCATACTCGATGATATATTCATCCTTATGATCACAATGATGACATACATATCCGGAAAGATTGGCAAGTGGATTCTTGATGTCTTTATTCACCCTGAATTGCCGATGCCTTTTCAGTTCTTCCAGCCATTTTGCAAGCTGCAAATGTTCTTCGGCGCATTCATCGCAGACTTTATTTGCAACATCATAGCAATGCTGGATTGCTTCTTCAATCGTCATGGCTGCACCTCACTTAATCGAAAACCGCTTGCTGGTAGACGGCTTCAGATACTGCATATACAGCTCCTCATGCTCCTTTTTGAATGCGGTGCTGTCAAACCGGCTTGCAGCAAGTGCAGCCCAGCGAACCGTATATTCACCCACCTCAACTTCTTCCAGCATTTTGCTTTCCATCAGTTCCTTGACCATATCCGTGTTTTCTTTGATCTGTGCCTCCAGCTCTTTCTTCTGCGCTTCCAGCTCCTTGATCTTCTGCACCATCAGCGGCATAGCTGCCGCTTGTCTTTTGGTCAGTACGTTTGCACTCATGATAGATTCCTCCATATTCTGTATTTTTGTTTCCCTGACTCTGCATTTATACGGGCTTGCCACCGTCCCTGGCTGCATTAGGGGAGGAGCAGGCATGCTCCTCGTATGTAATTATACTTGCTGCACCGGCATCACAGCGTCAACATCGTTCAGGCTTCCGCATACTTTGTCAATGGCAGCATCCCAGCCTTTGAAATATTCATCCTTTGCACCGGTACCGCCGATCGCGTTCAGCATAGCATACACCTCACGGCGATGCACCAGATCATCCGGTACATTGTCAAAGTCCAGATTGTCATACTGCTGTTTGATGTACTCTTTCATTCCTCGTAGATTCTCCTTGCTTATATCTCCATATCCATAAACTTTGCCATTGCTACCAGTCCGGCGTAGGTGTAGTTTTCGTTGTCGTAGGCATTGGAAAACAGATTGATTGCGCCTCTCAATGCTTGCGGTGTCTGAGCTACGCCCAGCAGGTAGTCAATTTCCTGTTCCATGCCCTCTTTTTCAAGAATAGGGAATAACTTCACAATATCACTGCGCTGAATGCGCATTCTGGTATAAATTTTCGTCTGCTTGGTACGGTTGGCAATCTGGGCGAACTCTGCTTTCTTGCTGCCAATGTGCGCCACAGTGTCCATATTGCCCACGAAACAAATGCCCAGCGTCTGACCCCGGTCGTTGAAATAATCGGAGAAGCTGCGCAGCACCTCAATGGTTTTTAGTGTCAGATGCTGCGATTCGTCAAAAATCAGAACCATTCCGTCACTGAGCTTTTGCGCAATCGCTCTCCATAGCCTGTCTCTGGAATGCTCTGCCGGTGCGCCAATGCGTTCCGCAAGCTCGTTTAAAACTGCTTTAATGCTGGTTAAACACGGATTTACCGTGATTAAAATTGCATTTGTAGGATGCTCTTCTACATAATGCTGTGCAGCCTTCGTCTTGCCGATGCCTGCATCTCCGGCAGCAATCGCAAGACCGCCCTTTGCGTGACATACACCAATAACATCATATATCTCAGATGATATGCAGGTATCTGCATATCTGACTTCCCTGTAGGTGAGCTGTGTGCGCTCCTTGACATGAAAATAACTCTCCAGAGTTTCAAACATCTTCTGCGGATTTGCCTGATAGGTACCATTGAGCAGCTGGGAAAGTGCAGTCTTTGAAATACCGATTTTTGCAGATGCTTCTGCCTGACTATGCTTTTTGTTGTCTGCGCCCTTGCCAGCCATCAGATCTCTTACCTTATCCAGCAGTTCCTGCTGATGCTGTGTATATTCCATCATTTATTGCTCCTTTCTGAGCTCAGAATTCTTTTTCATTTTCTTCAGATCAATTACAACACATTCCCGTTCCATTCCGGCAGCAGCTTTCTGCTGCTCCGGAAGCTCCTCATCCACACGCACAGGGATGATATTGGTTGGCATTTCTATGTGGAATTTCTCAGATTTAGCAGTCTGCGCTTTGCGTACTGTCATATCCAGCATAGTGATTTTCTGTTCATTTGTCAGACCGGCTGTCAGACCATTTGCCATATCACGCACAAACTTCTTGCTGTGATGTGCTATCTGCTGCCCATCTGCTATATCTTGCTGCTGTTCGGTTATGTAATCTACGAGCAGGCTGTCTGCACAGTTCCAGATGTAAAGCAGCTTGTCATCTGCATTGTAAATTCTTACAGACCTCAGATCGGCAGGATCATATCTCACATACACTTCTTCATCAAGATGCATTATCGTCTGTTCAGGGTGCATATACCAGATTCTTTCTCCGCATATGGTAATATACACACCATTTCGCTTAACCTTCTGTTTTCTGGTGGAGCGCATCAGCATCAGATTGAGTTCTGCATCGCTTGCTTTCCGTATTGCATGGATTTCCTTGTTCCACACGTCCAAGCGGCTCATGTTCTTATACTTTGATTCAGTCCCGCCATAGGCTTGCAGATTATAGTCTCCGTCTATCCATGCTTCCAGCACCTGACGGATTTCATAATCCTGCGGAATTTTGCCTTCCTTGATACGCCGTTTCAGACTTTCTGGTTTTTCCAGTATCGTGCCGCCGCAGAATCCGGAAAACATTCTGGAAAACTGCTCCTTGACTGTACGGAATGTTCGTTCAATTGGCTTTGCTTTGGCGTTCTGGACAATTGCATTGCGCATCTCTATGCCAAGCCTTTTCAAAATGGTAGGCGGTTCGATTTCATCGGCATCTGATTTGCGTTTTCTGTGCCCTTTTCCGCCTATATCATGAGTCAGGAACTCACGGCCATTGTCAAAATAAACGACCTTTGGAATACCGAAACGCTTGATTCCATGGCGGAGTGCCAGAATGGTGGACTGGGAATCTACAGTTTCTGTAATGTTCCATCCAACCAGCACACCGGACTTTGCATCCAGAAATGCAGTCAGATACAGACGATGCTTTTCGCCGTTTTCGTCCAAAGACTGGATATCCAGCGTGTGGTTATCTGCAATCCATACGTCATTGGGCTGTAATTTATCATACATTCGCATCATATATGGCATACACCTGTCTGAAAACGCCTTTTCACCGTTTCTTTTCAGTTCCTTGATCGCCTTTGCAACGTCATTCTTGATATGTCTGCGGAAGCTGCGCTCTGTAGGGATATCATGCAGCAGCTCCGGATAAAACTCCTCCGTCCAGTTTATGGTGCAGCGGTAGCAGCTGCTGAGAGGCGGTTCATTTTCATCCAGCCAGAACCAAAGGAACGCCTGCCACACCGGCTCCGGTATTGTGCTGGTGTCTTTGTTCCATGCACCTCTCAGTCCCAGAATGCCTGCAAGATCGTTTTCCTTGTATGCAGCCCATTTCCGGTACAGGATGTCTTCTGACACCTGCAGCTCAGGGTGCTCCAGCTGGCATTTGCCTACATACAGCTTGTCAAACTGTGTCTTACTCTGATAGCCTGCTCGCTGCGCCTGCCATTCTTTCAGGATGCTCGTCCATGTGTTTATGGTTCTGCGCTGTTCCTCCGTGCATTCCTCAAAGGTAAGAATCCGCTTGGCCTTTGCCTTTTTCTTTGGAGCAGGAACTGCCACGGGTTCGGGCATCATACCGGCTTCCTCACGCTTCTGCCTGTAATATTTGGTTTGCAAATCATTCGGCAATGATGACACGGGTATCATATAGCATGGCTTATGGTTCTGCGGATGATCTCGAACGACTGTATCAAGTTTTCCGTCTTTTGCGAGCTTGCGTATATATTGAGGTTTGCAGCCTTTGAGTTCAGCTGCTTCTTTCACCGTCAAATAATCCACAACGACTCCTTTCTGGCGGCAATACTGCCGCCGAAATTTTCACTTGACAAAATTTCCCTTTTCTGATATACTTTCATTGTCAGCCGAGCAGAGACAGTTCTTTGCTCAGCGTCATGATTTCCAGTTGTACGGTGCTACAAATCGTTCCAAGATTATAGCCGTGCAACTGGATTTTTTGTATATGCAGCAGGATTTGCTGGTTGATTTCGATGAATCTCGTCTTGCAGTGCTTGACTGCATCCACGTTGATTTCATGAAGTCCGAAGCTCTCAATGAACTCTGCCGTTTCTGTTTCTGCATCCAGAACACTCTGAATCAGGCTGCTCTGCACATCCATGTTATGCAGCAGATCTTCACACTCTGCCATGTCAGCAAGCGCAGCAGCAGTTCTTGCAATCAGATCCAGCACACGGCTGATGCTTTCTTCCCACATCATGTCCTTCACCTCTTTTCCGTTTTCAAGTTTCCGGCCTGCCATCATCAGTGCCGGGCGGCCATCCTCCGGCAGACGGCGGAGTGCTCCGCCGTTTCGGCTTTTACGGTAAATCCTGGATTTCGTCATCCTCATCTTCATCCAATGCAATGGCGACGTTATCCTCAAACCAAGGAAAGCATCTGGAAGCATATGCCCATTCCGCTTCCATCTGATCCTCAAAATACAGACCGCCCCATACACCCTCTCCGCTATCATCGATATGCCAGATTACATAGTCACCGTTCTGGTCAATGGGGCTTGCGATGCAGTATGCATTGGCGTGGACGTTGTAAACAACATGGTTGCTGATAACGGTTCCGACTTCGATTTTCATGATTACACCGCCTTTCTCTGAGCCGCTTCCAGCAGCTCTGCAACCGGCATCTGCAGTGTGCTGGCAAGTCTTACCAGCAGCAACGCAGACGGTACACATTTGTTGCTCTCGATGCGGCTTACATGTGACTGCGATGTACCGCACTGCTTTGCAACCTCCGGCTGCGTCAGATGCAGTGCTTCTCTTCTGGCTCGCACGGCTGCGCCCATGTTCATCTTGTTCATTGCTCAATCATCCTTTCCGTTCATGGCGTTCTTGTTATGCCGCCGGAGTGCAAGCCGTGCATACACCGCAAGGCTGCACAGTACAATCGTTGTGATTGCCCACATTTTTCTGTTCGTCTCCTTCTTTTTGGTATGCTCCTCTGACAAATCCCATGCGAGATGGTCGTTCAGCCGGATGATCTGTTGATAAACCATGTTTTCCTCCTGTTTATTCAGACCTTAAATGCTGTTCTGCCAATGTACAGACCTCTGCAATCAGCTTCCAGCGATCCAGCGCAATTTGCGTATGTGCATGGCTGATGGTGCTTCTTGTACGGCCTTCTAAATCCATGTACTGCTTCTCTGCGTATACACGCAGTCTTCGGATTTTCTGTATTTTTGCCTGTATGGACTTGCGGTTCAGAACAGCTTCTTCCTCTGGGGTAAGCATGATCCAGTGCATCTTACGTACTCCTTTCATCTACAGAAAAAGTTCTGATGCTTGTATCTGTTGACAGCCATCTGCGAAATCGGAATTCCGCTGTTGTTTGTAATGTAATTGGCAATCTGCTGACAAGAGTAATCTCCGGAGAGAATCATTTCCTCTACCTTTTCTTTCAGAGCAGGAGGCAGCAGAGATATTTTACTGGGCGTTCTGTATTGATATCTGTGCTCTATCTGCTTTCTTATGATTTGCTTCGGCTGTTCCTGCATGCTTTTGACGATCGCCGGAACAATCTGACGGACAGTCTCTGAAACTGCCATGGTTACCGCTTTGGCAATAACCTCTTCCAGATTGACGTTACCGTAAGAGCCGTTCTTTCTCAGAGCAGGGAGCACTTCGTCAAACACCCAGCGTTCAAAGCGTTCCGCTGCCGGAAGCTTGGAACGAATAATCAGCCGATAGAGGTCGCCTTCGGTTATATACTTGATTTCCTGTGTTCCTCCATTTGTAGGGACTGGGCGATTTACCCACCCCTTACAATGCGCTTTAATCGCTTTGTACGGATCTGCATATCCAAGCACTTTCGCGCACTGCGTAGCCGGAAAATATTCCTTTCCGTCAATGAGCAGGATGCCCAGCTCACCGAATTCGCTGTTTTGAAAAACCTTCAATTCATTCATTTTTTCAGTTTCCTTTCTGTTGTATTTCCTGCTGTTTTGTGGTATAATGGAGCAGGAAAGGGGGTGTACAATTATGATACGATGTGAAGCAAGTAAAGCTGCCGAAAGGTTAACGGCAATTAATATGCAGCAGGTAACAGGCGCATGCAAAGATCGCTTATGTAAGCTGGCTAAAATTCGTGAGATGAAAAGAATCGGACCATTATCAGAATCAGAGGAAGAAAAGGTAAGAAGATTTGCTGAATTGATTAGTCTTACCTTTGGTATTCCATATGAAACCGAAAGCTTGCTTTTTATAGCAGAAATTGAAGTAATTCGCGATCTGTTCTCTGAAACCAAGAAATCAATTGCGGCTTTAAAGGATTTGGACAACGCTATCGTTGAGTGTGAAGAAGATGATAGTGACTTTTATCGTCAATATGTCCTTTTCGCACTTGATGAAGCCTAACAAAGATAATACCAAATCCATGCAGATGGAACGAGAATAAAGCGTGAGCCATCATCTTTGACATAAGTATTAGATGCAATGAGATCATCAAGCATTGACAGTGGAATTTCTGTCAGATATAATTCGTGAGAAAGATACTCAATGCTGTCGTCACTGATGGTTTTGAAGAACTCACGTTTGTTGTCAAGAAACGCATATTCATTTGCTTTACTTTTGTTTTTCTCTGTCTGCTTTGCTGCAACCGGAGCAGGTGCGGTATAATCATCAAATTCAACATGATGAGGGACGCCGAACTTGCCATTCGATTCACGTTTAACAATGTAAATCGCCTTTGGAGCCTGCTCTTCTGCAACCGGAGCAGGCTTTCTTTTTCTTACCTTTACTTTCATGATTTTTTCTTC
>JBJERF010000096.1:0-15356 GCA_051882115.1 Ruminococcus sp.
TCCAGCGGTACGCTGGTTTCGCCGTCTGCGGACGGCGACAAGGGGCTTCTCGCCCCTTGACCCCCGACCGCTTTTTTTGAGAAAAAAGCGGCGCAAAAAAACTTTTATACCTTTCGAACTTGCAGAAACTTTCCCCCCTCCCTTGTGGGAGGGGGCTGATGCCTTCCTATTTCCAGTAACTGAAACGGGGGTGGGGTAGACGGTCCAGCGACACGCTGGCGGCACGCTGGTTATGACATTAATTTCACCATAACGGCTTTCTGTGCATGGAGACGGTTCTCTGCTTCCTCAAAGATTTCCTTTGCATGGGCTTCAAATACCTTCTCCGTAATTTCCTCCTCACGATGCGCCGGCAGACAGTGCAGCACCATTGCATCCGGATTTGCTACTGCCATCACTTCATCATTAATCTGATAGCCCTTAAATGCAATTCTCCGCTTCTCCGCTTCGGATTCCTGTCCCATGGATGCCCATACATCTGTAATCAGGATGTCCGCACCCTTAGCTGCTTCCATCGGATCGTTGGTCATCTGGAAACAGTCATAATCCTTTGCAAATTCCAGTACCTGTGCATCCGGCTGATAATCATCCGGACAAGCAATGCTGAACGCCATGCCTACCTTGAGACAGCCTACAATCAGAGAATTTGCCATGTTGTTTCCATCGCCGATATAGCATACCTTCAAACCGTCAAAGGTGCTCTTGAATTCACGGATGGTCATCAGATCCGCCAGTACCTGACAGGGATGACAGAAGTCCGTCAGACCGTTGATAATCGGAATGCTGCCGTATTCTGCCAGATCCTCTACCTCTTTTTGCTCAAAGGTACGAATCATAATACCATTCAGATAACGGGACAGCACACGTGCCGTATCCTGCACCGGCTCTCCTCTGCCAATCTGCAAGTCATTGGCGGACAAGAACAACGGCTGACCGCCCAGCTGATACATACCCGTTTCAAAGGAAACACGGGTACGGGTAGATGCCTTCTGGAAAATCATACCCAGTGTCTTTCCCTGTAAATAGGGATGGGGAATGCCATGCTTCAGCTCATACTTGAGCTGATCCGCCAGATCCAGAATGCCAATAATCTCCTCTGTGCTCAGATCCAGCATTTTCAGTAAATGTTTCATTGAATCGTTTCCTCCTTATTCTTTGATTACACCGGCAAGAATGGCCAGTCCCTGATCGATTTCATCATAGGAAATGGTCAGCGGCGGCAAAAGACGAACCTTACTTTTTGCAGTCAGCACAAGCAAGCCCTGCTCCAATGCTGCATTGGCAACATCTGATGCCGTCTTGTTTTCCAGCTCAATGCCGATCATCAGACCCAGACCGCTGACAGACTTTACACCCTCCATGGTACAGAGCTTTTCCCGCATATAGGCAGCCTTCTTCTGTACCTCTTCCAGAAAGCCTGCTGCGGTTACAGTAGAAAGTACCGCCTGACCGGCTGCACAGCAGACCGGATTGCCGCCGAAGGTAGAACCGTGGGTACCTTTATCCAGCACACCTGCACATTTTTCATTGGCAAGGCATGCACCCATGGGAAGCCCCCCTGCAATGCCCTTTGCCAGCGTTGTAACATCTGCCTTATGACCAAACTGTTCTCCGGCAAGGAATGTGCCGGTACGTCCTACACCCGTCTGCACCTCATCTGCCAGAACCAGAATATCCCTTTCTGCGCAGATTTCATAAACTGCATCCACAAAGGACTTTTCCAGCGCATGTACGCCGCCCTCTCCCTGTACGTATTCCATCATAACAGCGCATACAGTATCGTCGATTTTGGATTTCAGGTCGTCAATGTTGTTTGCCTCTGCATAACGGAATCCCTCTACAAACGGAAAGAAATAATTGTGGAATACATCCTGCCCTGTGGCGGACAGAGTGCACAGGGTTCTTCCATGGAAAGAGTTCACCAGTGTAAGAATGGTATGACGTCCCTTTCCATATTTATCAAAGCTGTACTTTCTCGCCAGCTTGATGGCACATTCATTGGCTTCTGCACCGCTGTTGCAGAAAAACACCTTGCTGTAACCCGTTACGGAACAAAGCTTTTCCGCAAAATCAGCCTGTACCTTGGTATAATAGAGATTGGATGTATGCTGCATGGTCTTTGCCTGACTGCATACCGCCTCTACCCAGCTTTCGTTGCAGTATCCCAGAGAGGATGTACCGATACCGCTGCCGAAATCAATATAAGTTTTGCCATTTTCATCGGTACAGGTATCCCCTGCACCCTGTTCTAAAACCACCGGAAACCGTCCATAGGTGCTCATTACAGACGCATCCAGCTTTTCCTGTGTTGTCATATTCATTCCTCTTTTCTTTCTAACATGCAGCAGCTCTGCTCTCTCATCAGCGGAACTGGGTGCCGATGCCTTCATTGGACAGTGTTTCAATCAGAATGGAATGGGGCACACGTCCGTCAATGATGGCGGTTTTCTTGACACCTCTGCGGACAGCTTCCACACAGCAGTCAATCTTGGGAATCATGCCGCCGGAGATTACACCCTTTCGCTTAAAGAAGGGCACCTCGCTGACATGAACAAAGGGAATCAGTGTGGAGGGATCATCCTTGTCACGGAGCAGTCCGGCAATATCCGTCATAAGAATGAGATTTTCTGCACCCAGCTGGGCAGCAATGCGTGCCGCTGCTGTATCCGCATTGACATTATAGCTCTGACCGAATGCATCCGTTGCAACCGTTGCAATGACAGGGATATAGCCGCAGTTCAGTGCATCCAGAATGGGCTTTTCGTTGACCTTGACAATATCGCCTACAAAGCCCAGATCCTCACCGTTAGGGCCTTCCTTGCGCTCAGCCATGAGCATGCCGCCATCTGTACCGCAAAGTCCCAATGCCTGACCATGGCTGCGGCTCAGCAGAGTGACCAGATCCTTGTTCACCTTGCCGGCAAGCACCATTTTTACAACCTCCACGGTTTCTGCATCCGTATAACGCAGACCGCCGATGAACCGGCTTTCGATGTTCAGCCGTTTCAGCATATCGCTGATTTCCGGCCCGCCGCCGTGTACCAGTACAACCTTTACACCGACCAGCGACAGCAGTACAATATCACTCATGACTGCCTGCTTCAGGGCCTCATTGGTCATGGCATTGCCGCCGTATTTTACAACGATAATTTTGTTATTATACTTCTGAATATAGGGCAGTGCATCCACCAGCACCTGCGCCCGAATATGATTGGTGATTTCTCCCATTTTTAAAGCCTCTCTTTACGTCCGGTAATCCCCGTTGATTTTTACGTAATCATATGTAAGATCGCAGCCCCATGCAGTCGCCTTTGCATCTCCGTCTGCAAGGGTAATGTTGATTTTGATTTCATCATCGCTGAGCATCACAGCTGCCTCCTCTTCTGAGAAGGGCAGAATTGCGCCGTTTTCAAAGAATTTCACGGAGCCTTTGCCCGATTCAAGTGTCACGGAGAACTTAGTGATATCAAAGTCCGCATCTGCATAGCCGATGGCACAGGCAATCCGTCCCACATTTGCATCCTCGCCAAACATGGCACACTTGAACAGATCCGAGGCAATGACGCTTTTGGCAATGGCAAGGGCATCTTTTTCGGTTTTTGCGCCTGTCACATTGCATTCCAGAAGCTTTGTTGCGCCTTCGCCGTCCTTTGCAAGCATTTTGGTGATATTGGACATAACAATATAGAGAGCCTGTCTGAACGCTTCGTAGTCCTCATTTTCGCTGTCAATCACAGCGTTTCCGCAAAGACCGTTTGCCATCACGGCACAGGTATCATTGGTGGACTGATCACCGTCAATATACAGACAGTTGTATGTCACCTGTACCACATCAGAGAGAGCCTTTTGCAGCATTTCGGAAGTGATGGCACAGTCTGTTGTAATGACATTGAGGGTGGTTGCCATATTGGGACAGATCATGCCGCTGCCCTTGCCCATACCGCCAAGGTGACAGACCTTGCCGCCCACTGTAAATGCAACGGCTACCTCTTTTTTTACAGTATCCGTTGTCATAATGGCAATGGCAGCCTTTTCATTGCCCTCCTCAGAAAGACCATATACCAGAGCGTCAATATGATTTTCAATCGGTTCGATAGGCATCGTCTGACCGATTACGCCTGTCTGAGCAATGAGCATCTGCTCAGCAGGAATACACAGCTTTTCCGCTGCCAGTGCGCACATTTTCTCGGATTTTTCGATTCCGTCCGGATTGCAGGCATTGGCATTCTTGGAATTGAGAATGAAGCCCTTTGCCTTGCCGCCCGTTGCCTTCAGGTGACGCTTGGAAACCGTTACCGGTGCAGCCTGAACCTTATTCTGGGTAAACACGCCAGCTGCATTGCAGAGAACATCGGATACAACCAGACACAGGTCATACTTCTCCGAGGGATTTTTCTTAATGCCGCTGTAAAGACCATTTGCACGGAATCCCTTTGCCGCACAGACACCGCCGTCTATATATGTATAGCCGTCATAGCTGATTTTCTTGATATCTTTCATGATTTTTCCTTTCTGACCATTACAGAAGGCCCATTGTTTCATTCACGCCCATCATAATATTCAGACACTGTACCGCCGCACCGGATGCACCCTTGCCCAGATTGTCCAGTCTTGCACAGAGCAGCACCTGCTCCTCACTGCCGCATACGAAAATTTCCATCATATTTGTATCTCTGAGGTCATTGGAGCTGATACGAAGGGCTGTAAGGTCGGCTTCTTCAAGGAAGGGCTTCACCTTGACAAAATTGCAGCCTGCATAATGCGCCGCAAACATGGCGTGAATCTCCTTTGGAGAGACATGCTTTCCTGCCACCGCTGCCTGAACCGGAATACATACCACCATACCGTTATAATAATCATCCACGATCGGTGTAAACATGGGCTTTCTTGAAAGTCCGGATATTCTCTGCATTTCCGGCAGATGCTTGTGATTGTTCGCAAGACCGTAGAAACGGGGGCTGTGCACCTCCGGTGCGCTGTCCGGAGCCTCCACCTCGGCAATCATCTTCTTGCCGCCGCCGCTGTAGCCGGATACGGCAAAGCACTGCACCGGATAATCTGCTGGAATCAAGCCATTGTGCACCATGGGATAGGCAAGGGCATTAAAGCCGCTTGCATAGCAGCCCGGTACGGCGACACGACTGGATTTTACAATCTTCTCCCGATGGGCTGCCGACAGCTCCGGAAAGCCGTATGCCCATGCCGGATGGGTTCTGTGTGCGGTGGATGCATCAATGATACGCACCGGTGCATCCTCTGCCAGTGCTACCGCTTCTCTTGCGGCTGCATCCGGCAGGCATAAAATTGTATAGTCGCTGGACTGAATCAGCTTCTTCCGTGCATCAGCATCCTTCCGCAGAGCCGGATCAATCTGAAGCAGGTGGATATCCGTTCTGCCGGAAAAACGCTCTGAAATGCGCAGACCGGTGGTGCCCTCCTGCCCGTCAATAAAAACATTCACTGCCATTTTTTACACATACCTCTCTATTCTCTGGGACATTTCCACACGCTGAATACACATGTACCCACAAGAATCAGCCCTGCCCAGATCCATGATACCACTCCGCTCCAATCCAGCACCAGTACAATCAGCACTTCACCCAGCATCCACACCAGCACTGCAATCAGACAGAGGGATACAATAAATAATAATTGTCGTTTCAGCATCGTCTTACGCTTCCAGCTGCTTTTTTGCAAGAGCAATCTGCATCATCACTGCCTCCGGAGAAGGGCCGCCCTGTGAAACACGACCCCGGACACAGGTTTCCAGACTGATGGCTTCATACACATCCTCTGTAAAGAGGTCTGTCATCTTCTGATATTCCGAAAGGGGCAGGGTTTCCAGCGTCAGTCCCTCTGCAATACACTTTGCAACCAGTGTACCGGAAATCTTGTAGGCATCCCGGAAGGGCATGCCTTTCTTCACCAGATAATCTGCGCAGTCCGTTGCATTGATAAAGCCCTTGGCTGCTGCGGCACGCATATTGTCTGCACGTACAGTCAGGGTTTCCATCATGGGAATAAAGGTCCCTACGCACAGCTTTACAGTATCCACGGCATCGAAAATGGCTTCCTTATCCTCCTGCATATCCTTATTATAAGCAAGGGGCAGACCCTTCATCATGGTCAGCAGGGTATTCAGATCGCCGTATACCCGTGCCGTCTTGCCCCGGATCAGCTCGGTAATATCCGGATTCTTCTTCTGAGGCATAATGGAGGAGCCGGTTGCATAGGCATCATCCAGTTCAATGAACTTGAACTCCCATGAACACCACAGAATCACCTCTTCGGAGAAACGGGACAGATGCATCATAATGAGGGACAGTGCATTGGCAAGCTCCATGCAGTAATCTCTGTCGGAAACGCCGTCCAGACTGTTTGCCATAGGCGCATCAAAGCCCAGCAGAGAAGCGGTCATTTCACGGTCAATATGATAAGTTGTACCTGCCAGTGCACCGCTGCCCAGCGGACAAACATTCATTCGTTTTGCTGTATCATCCAGTCTGCCCAGATCTCTGAGGAACATCTGCACATACGCCATCAGATGATGGGCAAAGGTTATGGGCTGTGCTCTCTGCAAATGTGTATAGCCCGGCATAACCGTTTCCGTATGCTGCTCCGCCAGCCCCACCAGCACCTCACAAAGACGGTGCACCATTTTTCGGATCTCTGCAATTTCATCCCGGAGATACAATCTCAGATCCAGTGCCACCTGATCGTTTCTGGAACGGGAGGTGTGAAGCCGCTTGCCTACATCGCCGTAACGCTTAGTCAGCTCCGCCTCTACAAACATGTGAATATCCTCAGCAGTGGGGTCAAACACCAGTTTGCCGGATTCGATATCCTCCAAAATTTCGCCCAGTCCCTGAATGATGGTCTGACTGTCCGCTTCGGTAATGATGCCGCACTTGCCCAGCATGGTGGCATGGGCGATGCTGCCCTGTATGTCCTGCTTATACATCCGTGCATCAAATGCAATGGAGGAATTGAATGCATTGACGGTTTCGTCAATTTCTTTTGAAAATCTTCCTGCCCATAAAGCCATAATCCATTGATCCTTTCTCTTTTCATCGAAAAAGGGCGACGAAACGCCGCCGCCCTTTTAGAAAATCTTTCGGTGATTACTTTCCACGCTTCTGTTCCAGCTTTGCACGAACATGAATCGGCAGACCGAACAGATTGATAAAGCCCTCAGCATCCTTCTGGTTGTAAACCTCTTCTGCATCAAAGGTAGCAACCTCTTCATCATACAGGGTATACGGAGAAGTAACACCTGCATTGATGATATTGCCCTTATACAGCTTCAGCTTCACATCGCCGGTAACAGTCTTCTGTGTTTCGGTTACAAATGCGCTCATGGCTTCTCTCAGAGGTGTATACCACTGACCATTGTATACGATATCAGCAAACTTGATGCTCAGGTACTGCTTGACTCTTGCAGTTTCCTTATCCAGTGTAATGGTTTCCAGCACATCATGCGCATGATACAGAATGGTACCGCCCGGTGTTTCATAAACGCCTCTGGACTTCATGCCCACCAGACGGTTCTCCACCAGATCGGCCAGACCGATGCCGTTTTCGCCGCCCAGCTTGTTCAGGGTTTCAATGATTTCAACGCCCTTCATTTCCTTGCCGTCAATGGCAGTAGGAATGCCCTTTTCGAAATGAATGGTTACATAAGTAGGCTTGTCGGGTGCCTGCATGGGAGATACGCCCAGTTCCAGGAAGCCTTCCTTCTCATAGGTCGGCTCATTTGCCGGATCCTCCAGATCCAGACCCTCATGAGACAGATGCCACAGGTTCTTATCCTTGGAATAGTTGGTTTCACGGCTGATTTTCAGCGGAATGTTATGTGCCTCTGCGTAATCGATTTCCTCGTCACGGCTCTTGATGCTCCATTCTCTCCACGGAGCGATGATTTTCATATCCGGAGCAAATGCCTTGATGGCCAGTTCAAAACGAACCTGGTCATTGCCCTTGCCGGTTGCGCCGTGGCAGATGGCATCTGCGCCCTCTTCCAGAGCGATTTCAGCCAGTCTTTTGCCGATAATGGGACGTGCAAAGGAGGTACCCAGCAGATAGCGGTTTTCATAAACGGCACCAGCCTGTACAGTGGGGAATACATAATCCTCTACGAACTCATCCTTCAGATCCAGAATAATCAGCTTGGAAGCACCGGTCTTGATAGCCTTTTCCTCCAGACCGTCCAGCTCTGTACCCTGCCCTACGTCAGCAGAAACTGCGATCACCTCACAGTTGTTGTAGTTTTCTTTCAGCCACGGAATAATAATGGAAGTATCCAGACCGCCGGAATATGCCAGAACGACCTTTTTAATTTCCTTTGCCATGATAATCTCTCCTCGTCACAATCAATATAATAGTTATGCTATTCAAACCGCAGCAGCTGCGGTTTTTTGTACTCATGTTTCTTATTATACACCCTTTTTCCGAAATGTCAAGGGTTTTGCATAAATATACAAAATTTATTTTCATTTTCTGTATTTGCATGGATTTTATGCAGAAACCATGCATAAAACCGGCTATTTATATACATAAAATGTGTATTTATGCAAAGAGGCTGTTCCGCCGGCATGCATCCGGCAGAACAGCCTTGTTCTGTTTTTGTGATTGAACCATGGCAGACCATGCATCTGCCGTTTCCGTCAGGATGCTGTCACACCTGCCGCAGACTGCGCATAGATTTCCAGAACCTTTGTTGCATCCGCAATGTCAATGCTTCCGTCCCCGTTTACATCCATGGCATCGGTTTCAGCGGCAGCGTATATGGAAGATGCAGCATGCTGTGCATAATGCTGTAAAATCAGGGCTGCATCTGTAATGTCCACTTTCCCGTCAGCGTTCACATCTCCGCCTGCACTTTCAGCGGCATTGTTATAAGTAGCTACCGTTTCATAGAAAATCGGGCGCATAATTGCCTGTTCAATCATATGATCATCTACTGCATAAACGGTGGGCATATCCATGCAATGCAGCATGAAATTATATATTCCTTCCCAGTATCCCACATCTGCGGGATTGATTGTGCTCACTTTATAAGTATTTTCAAGCAAGTCACTTGTCTCGATTTTCTGAATGGTATACCCCATTTCAACCGCCCAGTCGAAGTCCTCTGCACTCAGTTCTGTTTCAGAACGCACCCAATATGCCTCCGTAGCTTCAAACCGATAAGCCTCTACATACTGATAGCCACGCTGTATGGAAATCGTCTGCACATTTTCAGATTTCTGGAACGCAGGACGCATGGCGTCCACTTCATCATACGTCATACCCGACATGAAAATATGAATATCAGGAACATCATACTCTTTTTCATACACGAAATAGCTTCCGTCCTCTCGCCAATACAGATTATACAGCTCTGAAAACTCCTCTTCAAAAGCAACCGCATCTGTACAGGTTATATTCAGCACATAGGAATCCAAAGCGTCATACCTTCTGTAAACATCATCACGGTTTACAGGATAATAGCTATTTTCCGTTGCTCCTGTATCATTGTCGGTGCAAATCGTGTGAATGGTGCCGTCTGCTTCTATCACCGTAGAAATCCGAGTATCCGGCGTAATGTCAACATTCTCGTCCTTGTCATAAGTAGCTACCGTTTCATATTGCAATCCAACATAAAGTGCTTTTTCAATCATGGAATCATTCACTGCATAAACGGTAGGCATATCCATACAGTGCAGCATAAATGTATAGATACCTTCCCAATGTTCCACGTCAGACGGAGCACTCATTTTTACTTCGTAACAATTGCCTGTATCTTCTAATTCAAGAAGTGTATAACCCATTTTCGTTGCCCAGTCAAAGCTTTCCGTATTCAACTCGGAATCAGAATATACATAAACTGTATCACTTGTCTCATACATCCAATTTTTATGGATGCGATAACCATACTGAATGGAAACCGTCTCTACATTGGAAGATTCCAAAAATGATGGAACCATTGCTTCTGCTTCCTCGTACGTCAAACCGGAACCAACCATGTAAAGTTCCTGATCCAGTCCGGTCAAAGCAACTGCATATTGATTTTCCTCCAACTGATACAAGCCATACTGTTCTGAAAATTCTGCTTCAAATGCGTCCGCATCCGTACAGGTCACATTTAAAATATAGGTGTTCGTATAGTCAAATCTTCGATACAAACCACTGCGGTTAACCGTATAATAAGTATTGATAAATTCCCCGCCTGAATAGTTACCGCTCGTATGAATGATGCCATCCGCTTCTATCACCGTAGAAATTTGTATTGGTTCAGCCTGCACACGCATCGGAATAACTCCCATGAGCATCCCTGCACTCAGCAGCCATGCGATACCTTTTTTCATTTTTTTCATAAAAATCATCCTTTCCTTTCCTTATGAAGATAGATTTATCCCCACTTTCATTATATACCATATTTTGCCATCTGTCAATTGTAGCCCATTACAAATATTGTATTCATAAACTGTGCATGATGCACACTTTCAACGTAAAAATATGATATTTTTGACAGTACCGACAAATTTGACCGTGCCAAAAAAAGAGCCGCTGTACATTCCTGCACAGCGGCTTTTTTGCCCATTATTCTTTTTCGTAAACCGCAAGGATCTCCCCGATATACTGCTTATGCAGCGGATCCGTGCCATACCAGCGGTCATAGGTAGCCTGCTCGGTGAAAGCCGTCTCCTTCATCATCTCCGCATAACGCTTCTTGCAGACAAAAATACGGGAGGCTTCGGCAAAAGCAACGGCACCATCCACCTCTATGGGGGTCAGACCGGTTTCCTTCGCCTTATCATAATCCCTGCCGGATTTTGTACCGCAGAATTGCAATGCCGGACGATACTGCTTTTCAAAAAAGCAGATGGTATAGACATCCTGCTGTTCCATGAATGAATACGTATGGCGGTTGGTACGCACTGCACAAATAAAGGATGGTGCCCCCCACATGACGCCCATGAAGCCCCATGAAGCGGTCATGGTGTTATAACCTTCCATTGTACCAGCTGTAATCAGAAACCAGTCATTTCCAATTGCTGTAAAGGGATTGAGCGAAAGCGACTCTATTTCCTTTTTTACAAAACCCATTGTATCTGCTCCTTTCATATCCGGCATGGTACATCAGCCGGAGCTTACAGCCTTATTATAGCATATGCAGCCCAACCATGCAAGACCATCATGCATGTTTTCTGCCGTTGCGGTACTGCAAACGCAGCTTATCCGTAATCAGTGCAATGAACTCAGAATTGGTCGGCTTTCCCTTACATGTATTCACTGTGTAGCCGAAATAGGAATTCAAGGTATCCAGATTGCCCCGATCCCATGCAATCTCAATGGCATGGCGAATGGCACGCTCCACACGGGATGAGGTGGTATCAAACTGCTTGGCTACCGTTGGATACAATCTTTTGGTGATGCTTTCCAGCAGCTCCTGATCATCAATGGAAGACAGAATGGCTGCACGCAGATAATGATAGCCTTTAATATGTGCAGGAACACCCAGCTGATGAATCATATCCGTTACAACCATCTCCAGATTATTCTGATCGCCTGCACTGTTGGGGGCTTCACCGCCCAGCAGCTTCTGCACACGCTTTACCAGCATATCCATATCAAAAGGCTTCTGAATGAAATAGGACGCACCGCTTTCAATGACCTGCCGTTCGATAAAAGCATTATCATAAGCAGATGTAATAATGAAATACGGCATCTTTCCGCCGGCTGCACGCAGCTTTGTAATCACCTCGACTGCATCATAATGCACCATGACCGCATCCATAATCACCACATCGGGCTGATCGTTCCGGATGGCCTCCAGCAGTACCTTTCCATCTTTTTTTCTGGTGACTGTATAAAGCCCCTGTGATCGGAATCGGTTGGCGCAGGCAATGCCGTACTCTGCGCTGTCATCCCCAATTAAAACTTTCACTTTGTTGTTCATATAGGAACCTCCTCCTTTATTCTATTACCATACTATTTTAACACATTATTCAAGTACATTGCAAGAAGAAGTTTTGTCGAATTTTGTCGAACATCGCTGCCGTCACACGAAATATGGAAAATTATTGAAATATTCTTGTTGAAATATTAGACAATCCTCGGGGCAGACGCATTTTCATGGAGTTTTTTCGCCCTGCGTTTCTGAACGGATTTCATCGAAAAAAATTGCATCAGCGCAAGAGCAATCAGAATCACGCAGACGATTGCTGTCGGAAAAATGGCATCCTGATAAACCGTACCAGCCGGCATATCACGAATGGTACTATAAAATCCGGCTTCGTTTGCATAATTGACCACCAGCTGCATCACAATGAGAGCAATGACTGTACCCGGAACCGCCAGTCCCATAGAAATCCAATTACAGCCCAACAGACAAAAAACACTGCCGGCTGTAATGAGCACCATGGCAAACAGCATCACCCGTCCATAAGTAACAAAATACAGCGGCCAGTTTTCTCCGGCCCGTGCATTGGAGATCCAGCCCAGCGCAGCCATTCCGTCACAGAACCAGACAAAATACAAGGTGGTTACAATCAACGCCACCCGCAGAATCATGCGTACAATATACATCTTCCGTTCACGTGCCCTGAGCCGTTCCATCGTCTGATGATAGGAAAGTGCATGTTTCGTTTTTGGTTCTTCTTCACATTTTCCATTTTTTGAAAGTTTCTTTGCCTCCGGTTCTTTTTTCATCCTATACAGTCCTTTCATACAAAACAGGAAACACAATTCCCTGCTTTTTTCGCTCATAAAGAATCTTGCCGGGCTCATATTATAGATACACCCGACAAAGATTTGCAACAGAAAGAAGGTCAGCTATGCACATACACATTCGACGGACAGCCGCCTTTCTTGCCGCCGCTGTCATACAGATCTATGCAGCCGTGGGCTATTATGCCTGGAAGCTGCCGGACAGCTATTATGTGACACATGAAAATGATTTATCCGTTTCCTCCGCATTACCCATCACAGCACAGGTACAGGAAGAACAAGCCTGTGCTGCCTTTTCCTCCGAATCCTCCGGCACCCGTACTGTCTCTCTGCAATTATTCGGCATCATTCCCATTAAGAATGCAGAGGTACAGGAAATTGATACGCCCATGCTCATCCCCGGCGGACAGCCCTTCGGCATCAAGCTGCAAATGGACGGCGTTATGATCATCCGTCTGGGTACCATTCAGACAGAGCATGCGTCCATCTGTCCTGCGGAAGAAGCCGGTCTTAAAGCAGGAGATATCATCCACACGGTGGGCGGATATACCATCACCTCCAACGATACTTTAAAAGAGGCGATTTCCGCTTCTGACGGAGCATCGGTAGAAGTCACCTACACCCGGGAAGATCAGACCTGCACCACAGAGCTGACGCCGGTTTTCTCCGCAGCAGAGGGAGGATATGCAGCCGGCATCTGGGTGCGGGACAGCCTTGCCGGTGTAGGCACCATGACCTTTTACGATCCGGAAACCGATGGCTTCGGCGGTCTGGGACATCCCATCTGCGATGCAGACACCGGAACCTGTATTCCCATTGGTACAGGAAATGCCTGTCCCATTACCATCAGCCATGTCACCAAAGGCACAGCTGGTAATCCGGGGATGCTGCAAGGAACATTTTTAAACGGTGCGCCGCTGGGTACACTTTTATGCAACAATCGATGCGGTGTCTTTGGCAGTCTCGCACAATCGCTTCCTGAAGCAGAAGCCATTCCCATGGGCTTCAAGCAGGAGATCACAGAAGGGGAAGCAGAAATTCTCTGCACCGTATCCGGCACGGAACCGAAGTCCTATACCATTGAAATCGAAGAGATTGATTACAACGGTACAGACAGCACCAAAAATATGATTCTGCATATCACAGATGAGGAGCTGCTGGACGAAACCGGCGGTATTGTACAGGGCATGAGCGGCAGTCCCATTCTGCAAAACGGCAAGCTGGTGGGAGCCGTCACCCATGTCTTTGTAGATGACCCCACAAGGGGATACAGCATCTTCTGCGAAAACATGTACCGTTTCGGCACAAGCGGTTCTTAACCGGCATTCTGTTTTTCCTTTTCATTTTTTACAAGGGGCTGTTGCAGCACTTCGGTCTGCAACAGCCTCCTTATTCTTTTCATTTAAAAAACAAGCATATCGCCCCCTGGCAGGGGGCTTTGTTTGCTGCAAATGATGAAAAAGCGAAAATGGGGGTCGTAAGGCGGTCAAGCTGGCGACAGCTTGTTTTTAATAAGGCAGTGTAAATTCTCCTACTTTCCAAAGTCCATCCTCCGGAACCAGCGTAAATTCTGCTGTGGTTTCACTGTCTTCATACTGACTGGATACAGTAAACACCACTGCGTCCTCTGATACAGATACAAGCTCTGTAATCTCAGAGGAAAGGTAAGAGATATCCATACCTCTTGCACCACGGGTGGTGTACAGCTTCCCATCCTGCTCCAGCAAAATGCCGTCAAAGTCACCGGCATGGTATGCTTTGCTGAAAATTTCGTAATAAGGGGCTGTTGCCTCCTCGAAGGATGGGCAGGTTGTCAGAAAATAGGTTCTGTCAATAATTTCCATATGTTCTGTGTCAATGGGAAACGCACTGCCGCTGCAAAGATAGCGGAATGCAGTTTCCATAGCCTGCCGATACAAATCCTGTCCCAGCACCATCCATTCTTCCTCGGTTCGCCCCTCAGCACCATAAATGCCCTCCGCAGGGGCAGTGCTCTCATTCTGTACAACAGAGGTTGTCCCTGTCTGCACCGCTGCACTGTTTGCATCTGCCGTTCCGTCACCATGCGCCGTTACTGGCTCCGAGGAAGCCACAGCAGCAGTCATCTGGTGAGCTGTTTCCTGCTGGATTTGTGTGCTGTCGGATGCCGCTTGGGAACCAGTTGTTTTTCCTGTTTCCGGCGCAGTTGTTTCTGTCTGTGCAGTCTTTCCGCTGCCAGTTTCATCCTGTGTATAAAGGACAAGCTCCTGATGGGTGTCTGCGGATTCCTGTTCGGATTTTGCACAGCCGCAAAATCCCAGCAGACAGCCTGCAATCAGAATGCAAAACCATCTTTTCATTTGATTTACCTCACTGATTTTCATTTTACACTTTTATTATACTACGAACAGACAAAAGTTGCAATAGGTGGAATCATATTTTCCACGGAACCAGTGTACCGCTGGACCGTCTACCCCCCAGCGTACCGCTGGACCGTCTACCCCCCCAGCGTACCGCTGGACCGTCTACCCCACCCCCTTGAACATTACTGAAAGCAAGAAAGCATCAACCCCTCCCACTGGGGAGGGGGGGAAAGGTTACTGCAAGTTCAAAAGGTATAGAAGTTTTCGGTCAAGCCTTTCTCAAAAGGCTTGCAGGGTCCAGGG
>JBJERF010000097.1:0-3311 GCA_051882115.1 Ruminococcus sp.
TTGTGGGGCTTTCTTCCATCGATAAAGAAACCGTCCCCCTCCCCTAAGTGGTAGTGCCTACCCTCATATTCCAAATACCCGTAGCCACTATAAGTGTAAAAAAGCAGATAATAGGGATAATACTCTCTTCTGCTAAACGAGGGACAACGGTAGTCATAGAGATTAAAATCCGCCAGATACATGAGATTTTCCGCAGCGAATTTTGAGATCGGAGGAATATGAAATAATTTTATGGTCCCATCCAGGTAAAAGTCCAGATTCTTCATCTGGGATTGCATAAAAAGGATCGCTGCCCGATGTTCTGCATGGTTCTGAAGCTGATCAAGATCTGTAGCGGTCTCCTTGTTGTTCAGTAGAATGCCATTAATGATATCCGGTGTGATTGGAAGCGGTGTTGCGGCTTTTTCAAATTTGATTTTTTCAAACATCTTCCGTCCTCCCAGCAAAAAATATCTATAATCAGTATACCAAATTCAGCGAAAAAATCAATGGGACGATAATGTGATAGTTTAGGATTTTTCGTAATTTTCTACAAAAAACGGACATGCTAAAATGTAATTGTTGAAAAATCTATGAGGAGGAACCGACATGGGCGCAACAGTATGTGATCTACTGAATGGTAAGTCCGAAAACTACATTTTCCCTTTCTTCTGGCAGCATGGAGAGAATGAAGAAACTTTACGGGAGTATATGCGTGTCATTGACGAATCAAACTGCCATGCTGTGTGCCTGGAAAGCCGTCCACATCCTGATTTCTGCGGAGAGAAATGGTGGCGGGATCTGGACATCATTCTGGATGAAGCGGAAAAGCGTGGTATGAAAGTGTGGATCCTGGATGACAGTCATTTTCCAACAGGGTTTGCAAACGGTGCTGCGGAAAAAGCACCTAACGAATTGCGGCGGCAAAGCGTTTATACCCGCGTGTTTTCTCATAAGAAAGGTAAAACGAAATTTTCCTGTGATGTTTCCAAGGTTATGAAAAAGCTGCCTACCACCAAAATGGGCAGCTTGTGGAATCTCCTTGTTAGAAACGGGAGAATCAAGTTTGATGATGATCAGATCCTTACCATCAGTGCATTGATCCCCGGCAAGGCCGTTCCTGTCGAATTGGAATATGAAATCTCCGGCAAGCGGCTCCATGCACGAGTACCGGAAAATGCCGTAAAAGTCTATGTGACGTTCTTGACCAGAAACTGCGGTATTCACAGAAGCTATATTAACATGCTTGATAAAGCATCCTGTCGGCTCCAGATTGATGCGGTTTATGAACCGCATTATGCGCACTACAAAGATAAATTTGGCACTGTAATCGCAGGCTTTTTCTCTGACGAGCCGGAAATCGGCAACGGCGTATATTTTACCGATCAGGTAAAAATCGGCAATGATTTTGATATGCCATGGAGTCGGGAATTGGCCCAAGAGCTGGAAAAGCTGTGGGGTGCTGGATACCAAAAGCTGCTCCCGCTTTTGTGGGACAGAGGAAATGATACAACCCTGTGCGCGAAACTGCGTATGGAATACATGGAAATCGTAACCAATCTGGTCGAGCGGGACTTTTCCAGACAGATTGGAGACTGGTGTGCAGAACGCGATGTAGAATACATCGGCCATATTATTGAGGATAACAATCAGCATGCGCGCCTTGGCGCAAGCCTGGGACATTATTTCCGTGGACTCGGCGGGCAGCACATGGCCGGAATCGATGATATCGGCGGGCAGGTTCTTCCACAGCAGGAGGATGCGCCAGCCGAAGGAATCTTCGCAATCATTGGAAAGCGGGATGGCGAATTCGCGCACTATATGCTCGGAAAGCTCGGTGCGTCAGCTGCGGCGATTGATCCACGGAAACAGGGCCGATGCATGTGTGAGATTTTCGGTAATTACGGGTGGAGTGAAGGACCGCGTCTGGAGAAATACCTGGTAGATCACTTTATGGCACAGGGCATCAATCGTTTTGTTCCTCACGCGTTCAGCCCCAAAGCGTATCCTGATAAGGATTGTCCTCCGCACTTCTACGCACACGGCAACAATCCGCAATACCGCGCTTTTGGTCAGGTAATGGCCTATACAAACAGGGTATGCAATCTTATCTCCGGGGGAAAGCCGGTTGTGGATACGGCGGTATTGTATCACGCAGAGGCAGAATGGATGGGCGAGTGCATGTGGGATCAGAAAGTATCCCGCAAGTTAATGGAAGCACAGGTGGATTTTCATCTCCTGCCCATCGATGTGTTTACCCGGAAACTCCAGTATGGTACGGAAATCACGGAGGTTGGATTATTTGTGAATGGGAACTGCTATCATACGCTGCTGATCCCCTATGCTCAGTATATCTCTTTAGATCTGGCGGAAGCCATTGATACACTCTGCAAAAGCGGATGCAAGGTAGTTTTTGTCGATGCACTTCCAGCTGAGATCGTGAATGTGGGAGCTTTTTCAGAGGAGCAGATCAAAACCTCCACGCTGTCAGAAGCACGCAGAAACATTCTGTGGAACAGTATTACTGCCTGCCCTGTGGTTTCTCTGGATCAAATCACGACGGCTGTATCAAAAGAGATCTGTATTACTCCAGCGTCCTGTAGGATGCGCACATATCATTATCGCGGAGCAGAGGAACTTTATTTCTTTGTAAACGAGGACAGCGAGGAGTACAGCGGCGTTGTGGAGCTTCCTTATTTTGAAAAAGGGTATTTCTATGATGCCTGGGAAAACACAGTCTACCCCGCAGAGCCAGAGCAGATGGAGAACGGTACAGTCCGGGTCGCACTTTCCTTGCGGCCCAGTGAAAGCTGCATCCTGGTAATGGGAGATTGCGAAATGAAGTCCCAATTGCCTGCTTTCAACAAGAAGCAGCTTGCGTCCGGTCAGCAGCTTACATTTATGGGACAATGGAAGCAAAGTCAATGCCGGTCCATCGATTATCCGAATTTTACGAAAGAGAAGCAAATCAGCACCTTTACAGATGTGGGGAAAGAGGACAAAAAATTCTCCGGATATATTCGATACGAAAACAGACTGCTGGTTTCGGAGGAAGAACCGGTGGAAGGCAGCCGCTATGTACTTGCTATCAGTGATGCCGGGGAAGATGTGGAGGTATTTGTCAATGGTGTAACCCTCGGCATACAAGTTCTTCCCCCCTTCTGTTTTGACATTACAAAACAGATCAGACCGGGCGAAAACGAAATTCGTATTGAGGTGGCTACAACACTGGAGCGGGAGCGTGGCGTCAATCAGAAAAAATGGCAGCCGATAGGAATAACGGGTGATGTAAAGCTGATCAAGCTTTTATAAAAATAAACGGGAGGGTCAAA
>JBJERF010000098.1:0-129168 GCA_051882115.1 Ruminococcus sp.
GCTGGTTTCGCCGTCTGCGGACGGCGACCAGGGACGCTGTCCCTGGACCCTGCCAGCATTTTTTTGCAAAAAACTGCTGGACCGAAAAAAATTCCTACCTATGAAAAGTAAATGCTGTTTTCCTGAATCCAGTCTGTATCTTTATTGACAAATCCCTGAAAATAAGATATAATAAAATTCATGTGTTAGGATACTTGCAAAAATATAAAAGGAGATGAAAAAATGAGTATTCAAAAAACAGGATTTTCCAGCAGAATCGGTTTTATTTTAGCAGCTGCCGGTTCTGCTGTGGGTCTGGGAAACATATGGAGATTCCCCTATCTGGCAGCAAAGTACGGCGGCGGTATCTTTCTGCTGGTCTATCTGATTCTGGCGGTGACATTCGGTTTCTCTCTGATGGTGACAGAAATTGCGCTGGGCAGAAAAACCGGCAAAAGTGCAGTCCGTGCGTTCGGTGCATTGAATAAAAAAGGATCATGGATCGGTTATCTGATTTCCGCTGTCCCAATGATTATTTTCCCCTACTACTGCGTCATCGGCGGATGGGTTTTAAAATATGGAACCGTATTTGTCACAGGCAAAGGCACCGCAGCAGCCACTGACGGCTACTTTGGTGAATTTATAGGTTCTACAGCATCACCCTTGCTTTTTACTGCAATCTTCATCATTTTAACAGCTGCTGTCGTTCTGCTGGGCGTTCAGAAGGGCGTTGAGAAAATCAGCAAACTGCTGATGCCGATTCTGCTTGTTCTGACAATCGGTATTTCCATTTATAGTCTGACACTGGATGACGCACTGGATGGTCTGATTTACTACATCAAACCGAATTTCAGTGACTTTTCTTTGAAAACCGTTGTTGCAGCCATGGGACAGCTATTTTATTCTATGTCATTGGCTATGGGCATTATGATTACCTACGGTTCTTACATGCAGAAAAAAGATAATCTGGAAAGCTCTGTACGTCAGATTGAGATTTTTGATACAGCCATCGCTTTCCTTTCCGGTCTGATGATTATTCCAGCTGTATTTGCATTTTCCGGAGGAGATCAGTCCGCACTGAATCAAGGCCCCGGTCTTATGTTTGTTACGCTTCCCAAAGTGTTCGACTCTATGGCAGGCGGTCAGATTGTGGGACTTGTATTCTTCGTTCTGGTATTCTTTGCAGCTCTGACTTCCTCCATTTCCCTGATGGAAACCATTGTCTCCATTTTTGTAGACAAATTAAAAATCAGCCGCAGAATGATTTGTATTTTTGTGATGCTGGGTGCTATGTTGATTGCCGTTCCATCCTCTCTGGGCTATGGCATCTGGTCTGAGGTGACAATCTTCGGAAAACAGATTCTTGATTTCTTTGATTTCCTGAGTAACAATATCATGATGCCTGTTGCAGCACTTCTGACCTGTATTTTTGTGGCTTATGTCGTGAAAACAAAAACCATCGAAAACGAAGTAGAACTTACGGCTCCGTTCCGTGCAAAGAAAATGTACCGGATCATGATTGCTTATATTTGTCCGATTTTCCTGATTGTCATTCTGATTTCTTCTCTGATCGGATACGTATAATTTTGATACACGAAAATAAAAAGCTGCTGCATCCTATGGGTGCAGCAGTCGCTTTTTATGTAAAATGATTTTATGGAGCATCATCCGGCAATTCAAAAAAATCATTCGTTCGGAATTTATGCATAAATCGAAGATCTCCTGATGCATCTGGATATGAATGAGCCAGGCCGCATTCAGATTTGTCCATAATTTATATACTTTTATAAAGCTGTGAAAAATAAGAACACAAAGCTTGACAAAGAAGCGAAATTTTGCTACAATAAAAAAGAATTTATTTCATATTGTGATTGGGCGGATTCAGCATTCCTGACAACAGAAAAAGAACGGCCCACTCCGGATTGGGGGATTTTCATGGTATTCAGCAGTATTGAGTTTATTTTTCGGTTTTTGCCGCTTTTCCTGATTGGATATTATATAGCACCAAATCAGCATAAGAATCTGATTCTCTTTTTAGGAAGTCTCATTTTTTATGCGTGGGGCGAGGGCTTTTATCTGCTGCTGCTCTTATTGTCGTTGCTTGTGAACTTTATTTTTGGAAAACTCATTGCCGGACACGGGCAGCCAAATCAAACCCAGCGCACAAGGCGCATTTTTTTCTGGATTACCATCGCTTTTAACTTCGGTATGTTGATTTTCTTTAAGTATACCAACTTCCTGATTGAAAATATCAATACACTTCTTTCCCTGTTTCAGGTACAGATTCCGGAAATTTCTGTTACGCTGCCGCTGGGTATCAGCTTCTACACATTCCAGATTGTATCCTACATTGTAGATGTATACAGACGAGAACAGAGACCAGCCAACAATATTGTAACACTGGGTACTTATCTGTGTATGTTTCCGCAGCTGGTTGCCGGTCCCATTATTGAATATCATGAGGTTGCACCAGAACTGCGCTATCGCACACTCACCATTCAAAATATGGAAGACGGACTCAGAACATTTATTCTGGGTCTTGGCTCTAAAGTAATTCTCGCCAATTCCATGGGAACACTGTGGGCTGGTATGTCCCGATATGGCTATGAAAGTGTATCCTGTCCCTATGCATGGCTGGGCGCAGTCGGATACAGCTTCCAGATTTACTTTGACTTTTTCGGCTATTCACTGATGGCAATCGGACTGGGCAAAATGCTGGGGCTAACCATCCCCAAAAACTTTGACCATCCGTATATTGCAGGAAGCATCACGGAATTCTGGCGCAGATGGCATATGACTTTAAGCCGGTGGTTTAAGAAATATATCTACTTCCCCTTAGGCGGAAGCCGGTGCAGTACACCCAAAATCATCCGCAACACCCTGATTGTCTGGGCATTTACGGGTCTGTGGCATGGTGCAAGCTGGAATTTCGTAATCTGGGGTCTGATTTTCTTTGTTCTTCTGACTGTAGAACGCTTCTGGCTGGGTAAATATCTGGAACGCACACGTGTACTCAAGCATATATATGTCTGCATTCTGCTTCCCATGACCTGGGTGATCTTTGCACTGACGGATATGCACGACATCGCCATCTATTTCTCACGTTTGTTCCCCTTTGGCGGATCGCCGGATTTTGTTACAACAAAAGACTTTTTCCGTGCACTGGGCGATTACTGGTATTTGCTCATTGCCTGTGTCCTATTCAGTCTTCCGTTTCCGGCAAAGCTTTATGAAAAATATAAGGAACACATTGTTACAACCATCATTCTGCTGGGCATTTTTGTGGCAAGCATGTTGATTCTGAACACATCCGACAGCAATCCGTTCCTGTATTTCCGTTTCTGATTGACAGGAGGTCGTTTATGAATTTTACATCCATCATATCCAAAATGAAAAGCTGTCCTTTGCTGATTTCAGTCATTGCAGCATCCATCATTCTATGCATTGTATTTCTATTGCAAAAAAATGAGAATTCCTCTGCAACCATTGAGACAACATCTTCAGCAGATACAGATGTCAGTTCTATACAGACTGACATTACTGCGGTAACAGATGCTTCCGCAGTAATGACATCTTTTTCTGATTCGGATGAAGCGGCTTCCACTACTACAGAAACCATTGATTTCGTTCAGTTTCAAACCGTTGAAGATGACTATTTCTACGATGCATTATTCATCGGAAATTCCCGTACAGTAGGACTCTCCATGTTCGGCTCTATGCCTGAAGAAACTACCTTCTATGCAACAGTTGGTATGAATATCTACGATCTGATGACCTCTACAGCACAGGTTCCTCCCGAAGAAGGTTCGGAAATTGCATTTACAACGCTCCTCTCACAACAGCAGTTCCAGAAGATTTACATCATGCTGGGCATCAACGATCTGGGTACCGGCACATCAGAATCCTTTGCCGAATACTACAAAAGTGTAGTCGATCAGATTCATGAAATGCAGCCGGATGCAATCATCTATATCCAAAGTATTATCAATATTACTGCGGAGCGTGATGCTCAGGGCGATATCATTACAAATGACAATATCAATGAGAAAAATGCACTGATTCAGCAGCTGGCAAATAATGACTACATCTACTATCTGGATATCAATGAGGTGCTGGTGGATGAAAACGGTTTTTTAAATTCGGATTATACATCAGACGGCATTCATCTGGGCGGCGGCTCTCTTTCCCTCTGGGAGGATTATCTCTATTCCCATGCAATTGTAAAAAATACATAATCCAATAAATAGGGGGTTGTTGTAACCATATGGCTTCAACAACCCCTTTAGCATTTGCTATTTCGCCGTCTGCGGACAGCGTCCTGAACCTGCCAGCATCTTTTTGCAAAAAACTGCTGAACTGAAAAAAATTCCTATCTGTGCTGCTTTATATACTGATCCTGTTGCGGTTCCTCCAATCTCTCGGAGAAATGCCGTATATATTTTTGAAGGCTCTGGAAAAATGCAATGGATTTTCATAACCAACTGCATTGCTGATATCCCCTATTGAAAGCTGCGTCAGCTTGAGAAGCTCCGCAGCTTTTGCCATACGATAGCTCAGCAGGAATTCCTGAGGTGATTTTCCAACGGCTTGCTTGAAAATTTTTCCGAAATAGCTTCGGTTCAGTCCGCATACAGAAGCAATATCTTCTACAGAAATATCATTCTGAAAATTGTGCTCAATAAAAGTCAATGCTTCATGTATATAAAAATCCCGCAGCTGACTGCCCTGCTGAATATGCATACCAGCTGAAGAACGTGCCAGATAATCCAGAAACAGATATAAATGCCCGATTAAATGAAAAGGAGAAGAATTCCGGTTCCGAGTGATATACAGCATTTCATTCATCATATCCTCCCGAAGACTTTTGGACTTTGCACGATATACCGGTGCATCTTTCGTAAGTCCCGCTGCTTCAAGAATGGATTTTACACGCAATCCGTCAAATTCTAACCAGACATATTCCCATGGCAGTTCCTGATCCGCAATATAAGTGGTAATCTGACCTGGAAATATCATAAAACCCTGCATGCTTTTCACTGAATATGTTTTTGTATCACCCTTACTATCATATACCATAAGGATTCCGGTACCCGAAATCACATAGTGAAACAAAAAGTGATTGCGTGAAGCAGGCCCGAAAGAATGTGCCGGTTCACACTGTTCCCATCCGAACTGATACAGTCCTAAATCTACAAAATTTTCACTGGGAAATACAGAAAAAATCAAATCATGCATACTACTTCCTCCAATTTTTGTGATTTTTCATATTTTTTATCTGCATTTGTTTGCTATTTTCAGCAAGTATGATCGATGCTATGATTATTATAACACGATATATACCAAAATGCAAGATCATATGCACAATACGCCATAAAAATCGCATATTGATATAAAAGCTATGGAATTATGCTATTTACTAATTGCAAAATGGTATGTTATAATAGAGCCATGAAAAGCGGTACATACCGTAATATCCAGAAGGAGGACAAGAACATGAAAAAAAGGCATATCATACCATGTCTGGCTTTATCCGGAACAATCCTATCTGCACTGCTTTTGTCAGGCTGTGACAACTCAACTGGCAACAGCGGAAAAACTGAAATCACCATGCTCCAGTATAAGCCAGAGGCTGTTGCAGCATTTGAAGAAATGGAAGAACGATTCAATGCAACACATGACGATATTGTTCTGAAAATCGAATCCCCGAATGAAGCAATGACCATCTTGAAAACACGGCTGATTAAGGAAGATTACCCCGATATTGTTGGAATCGGCGGTGATATCAACTATTCCAATTTCCTGGATGCTGAGTTGTTTATGGATATTTCCGATTTTGATGGTATTTCTGAAATCAAGCCTTCCTACATGCAGATTGAAAAAGATCTGGAATTCATTCCCCAGGACGGCGTCTATGCTTTGCCGTATGTGGCAAACTGTGCCGGTATTCTTTATAACAAGGATATGTTTGAAGAAAATGGATGGGAAATTCCAACAACATGGACTGAATTTATCAATCTGTGCGAAACCATTCAAGCCAGCGGTCAGCTGCCCCTGTATTTTGGCTATAAGGACACCTGGACAACCCTTGCACCCTGGAATGCACTGGCAGTCGGTCTCGCTGATGCTGATATATGTGCACAGGTAAATGCAGGAAATACTACCTTTACAGAAGGATATGCAGAAGTTGCAGAGAAAATCAAGATACTCCTCGATTATGCCGAATCCAATCCCTATGCTTATAGCTATAATGATGCCTGTACCGCTTTTGCAAGAGGTGAGTCGGCAATGTATCCCATCGGAAGCTATGCCGTTCCACAGATTTTGTCTGTAAATCCAGATATGAATATTGATTCCTTCACTTTCCCGGCAAATGAAAATGAAAGCGATAATGTGCTGAATTCAGGCGTTGATCTGCAATTTTCCGTTATGAAGGAATGCAAAAACAAAGAAGCTGCATATGAAGTGCTGCGTTTCCTTTATGAAGATGAAACCATTCAGATTTATCTGGATAATCAGAATGCAGTTCCATGTAAACAGGGAGATTTCATACTGCCATCCATGCTGGACGGCATGAAATCCTATATCGAAGCCGACAGAATGTCTGACTTTCACGACCATCATTATCCCAGTGAAATGAGCGTGGATGCTATGGTACAGACTTATCTGATGGACGACAGCGAGGATTCCGCAGAAAAGTTCCTGAACCGCTTTGATAAGGACTGGATACGATATAACCGGGATCTCATCGCAAAAGTGAAAAAATATGAGGAGGGATTGAAATGAAAGGAATCCAGAAAACCAGAAAGCCTATGTCAAAGAAAACAAAAACCTTACTGCTGATGACATTGCCTGCTCTGTTATTGTTCGTTCTGTTCAATACGATTCCGCTGATTACCGGTGCATTCTACAGCCTGACCAATTATCGGGGATACGGATCCTATGATTTTGTGGGCTTCAGAAACTTTATCGATTTGTTCCAGGACAGCCGTGTTGGAAAATCCTACTTATTTACATTCAAGTATGCGATCGCCGGAACCATATTGGTCAATGTGCTTTCCCTGCTGATTGCAATGGGTCTGAACAGCAAAATCAAGTTCAAAAGTACACTGCGAGGTCTGTATTTCCTGCCCAATATTTTAGGCGGATTGGTTGTAGGTTATATTTTCAGTTTTATTTTTACATACATCATTCCGACAGCAGCTCAAGCACTCCATATTGACTTCCTGAGCAACAGCATCCTTGCAAGCGAACAATGGGCATGGGTCGGCGTTCTGATTGTAGGTGTATGGCAAACGGTCGCTATGAATACCATTATCTATATCTCAGGTCTACAGACCATACCGGCAGATATTTATGAGGCAAGCTCCATTGACGGTGCTGGAAAATGGTATACATTCAGAAAACTGACACTGCCCCTTCTGCTTCCGTTTATCTCAACCAATCTGATACTGAGTACCAAAAATATGCTGATGGTATTCGATCAGATCATGTCACTGACAAAGGGCGGTCCGGCTCAGAGTACAGAATCCATCTCCTACCTGATCTACCGAAACGGTATGGACGGCGGTCAGTTCGGATTCCAGAGCGCAAATGCAGTTGTATTCTTTATTGTAATTGTTGCCATTTCAGTGTTCCAGCTTGTGATTACCAATAAAAAGGAGGAACAATTATGAGTTCTGAAAAAAATTGTATGCCGAAAACATCGGAAGTGCATATCAAATCCGCCAGCGAAATCAGAAATGATAAGGACAGTAAACCAAATATCCTGATGACTGTGGTTCTGATTCTTGGCTGTCTTACAATTTTGTTCCCGCTTTATATGACCATTGTCATTGCCTTGAAATCCCCTTCTGAAATGACAAACGATATTGCAGGTGCATTGAGCCTTCCCCAAAATTTCAGCCTTCAAAATTTTGCAGAAGCTATGCGTGTCACCAATTTCTGGCATTCCCTTGGAAACAGCTTGCTGATTACCGGCGTAACCATCGGAATCTCTCTTGTGATTCATTCTATGGCAGGCTATGCAATCGGAAGAAGTATGGCTAAGCACAAGGGCTTTAAATTCATTTATTTCTATATTGTCAGCGGTATGTTTGTACCATTTGCCATTCTGATGATGCCCCTTGTAAAGGAAACTGCCAATCTGCATATCGATAATATGCTGGGTGTAATTCTTCTCTATGTCGTATTCTATATGCCAATGAACATTATGCTGTACAGCGGCTATCTGAAAAATATCCCCCTTGCCATGGAGGAAGCTGCGGGTATTGACGGCGCATCTACATGGAAAACATACTGGACCGTTATTTTCCCCATGATGAAGCCCATGCATGCCACCGTTGCAGTTTTAACAGCCCTCGGCACATGGAATGATGTAATGACACCCCTTGTCATCATGTCCGGTTCAGAACAGACCACACTGCCCCTGGCTCAGCTCAATTTCCAGACACAGTTCGGCACAAATTATAATCTGGCATTTGCTTCTTATCTGCTTGCACTGATTCCGATTCTGATTTTCTATATTCTCTGTCAGAAACAGATCATCGGCGGAATCGCAAATGGTGCCGTCAAGGGATAAAAAAATCCAAAGCTTCAAGTATACGATTTTTTGTATCTGCGGTTTCCTGCCGCAGATACAAAAATAACAGGAGGTTTTCTATATATGAATTTACAGAATCAAATTATGCTGATTACCTATGCAGACAGTATGGGAAAAAATCTGAAAGAACTGCATACTGTATTGAATCAATATTATAAGAAAGCAATCGGCGGTGTCCATATCCTTCCCTTTTTTCCTTCATCCGCAGACCGTGGATTTGCCCCCATGCGCTATGATGAAGTGGACAAGGCGTTCGGTGACTTTTCTGATGTTGAAGCAATCGGAAAGGATTATTACCTGATGTTCGATTTTATGGTGAATCATATTTCCGCAAGCTCTGAATACTTTCAGGATTTTCTGAAAAAGAAAGAGGCATCCGCATATAAGGACTTTTTCATTCGTTACAATGAATTCTGGAACGGTGAACCGACTCAGGAACAGATCGATAAAATCTATAAGAGAAAACCTCGTGCGCCCTATATTGAAGCCCAATTCGCAGACGGAAGCCGAGAGAAAATCTGGTGTACTTTCTGCGAAGAACAGATCGATCTGGATGTGAGAAAGGAAAAGACCAAAGCATTTATCCGACATACATTAAAAGATATGTGCAGTCATGGTGCGACAGTCATCCGACTGGATGCCTTTGCTTATGCAGTGAAAAAAGCAGATACAAGCTGTTTCTTTATAGAACCCGATATCTGGGAGCTGCTTTATGAAATCGAAAAAATCGTGAAAGAGGAAAATGCTGAAATTCTTCCCGAAATTCATGAGCATTATACAATCCCCATGAAAATTGCAGAGAAGGGCTTCTGGATTTATGACTTTGCTCTGCCTGTGCTGACACTTCATGCTCTTTACAACCACACGGGAAAATATCTCAAGGCATGGCTTGAAAAATGTCCCATGAAACAATTTACAACCCTGGATACACATGACGGAATCGGTATTGTGGATGTAAAGGATTTGCTGCCGGATGAAGAAATTGAAATGATCAAGGAGCAGATGTACAGCCAGGGTGCAAATGTAAAGAAAATTTATAGCTCCGAAGCATACAACAATCTGGATATCTATCAGGTAAATACCACCTATTATTCTGCACTGGGCAACCAGGATGATGCTTATCTGATGGCACGTGCCATTCAGTTCTTTGCACCGGGCATCCCCCAGGTATACTATGTAGGAATGCTTGCAGGCTCCAATGATATTGCTCTGATGGAACATACCAGAAACGGACGGGATATCAATCGTCACTATTATTCCTTGGAAGAAGTGGAAATGGAGCAAAGCCGTCCGGTAGTTCAAAAGCTGAAAGAACTGATGATTCTGAGAAATACCCATCCTGCATTTTCACTGGACGGTACAATAGAAGTCGATGCGCACGATGATATACTTGTAATTACAAGAAAATATGGTGCGGAAAGGATCACATTAAAAGCAAATCTGACAACTTATCAGTTTGAAATAAACGCATAAATGAGGTGTTCGTATGGCAATCAAAGTTCATGAAAAAACGGGTCTGTTTCAAATTCTGACCCAAAATACAGAATATCAGATGAAAGCGGACAAATACGGCGTTTTAAAGCATCTGTGGTATGGATGCAAAACCCATTGCGATATGGAATATCTGCTGAACTATCCGGATGTGGGATTCTCAGGAAATATCTATGATGCGGGAAATGACCGAACCTATTCCCTTGATACGCTGCCGCTGGAGTACGCTGGTGAAGGAATCGGCGATTACAGAATCTCAGCCATTGCTGCCACACATGCCAACGGAAGCTGTGCACTTGACCTGAGATATCAGAACTATCGCATATACAAAGGAAAATACAGCATCCATGGGCTGCCTGCTGTATATGCGGATGAAAACGAAGCAGATACACTTGAAATTCTCTTAAAAGATACGGCTTCTGATATAGAAGTAACATTAAGATATGGCGTTATTGAAAATCTGGATATCATCACAAGAAGCGTTTCCATTACCAATCACGGATCTGAACCGGTTATACTGACCCAAGCGGCAAGCCTTTGTCTGGATATTCCCCACGGAAGCTGGGAATGGATCCATTTTCACGGCAGACATGCTATGGAGCGTCAGACGGAACGAATGCCCTTGCATCACGGAATTCAGGAAAGCTCCAGCACAAGAGGAACCTCCAGTCATCAGCAGAATCCGTCTGTTCTGCTTTGCGCTCCGGACTGCACAGAAACTACAGGCGAATGTATCGGTGCAGCACTCCTGTACAGCGGCAGCTTTCAGACAAAAATCCAGCTTGACCAGCTGGATCAGGTGCGGCTGGTGATGGGGATTCATCCGGATTTGTTCCGATGGACGCTGAACCCGTCAGATACCTTTGATACACCGGAAGTAATCTTATCTTACAGCAGCACCGGCATGGAAACATTGTCTCACCACTTTCATCAGGTGATTCGTAAACATGTTTGCAGAGGCCGCTATCAGTTCGCAGAACGGCCGGTTCTGATCAACAACTGGGAAGCTACCTACTTTCAATTTGATGAGCAGAAAATCCTGAAAATTGCAGAGCAGGCAGCAGCACTCGGCGTGGATTTACTGGTACTGGACGACGGATGGTTCGGAAAAAGAGATGACGACTGCTCCGGACTCGGAGACTGGTTCGTGAATGAAGAAAAACTTCATGGCGGTCTCGGAAGCCTTTCTGAAAAGATAACCAGTATGGGCATGAAATTCGGTTTGTGGTTTGAACCGGAAATGATTTCAGAAGACAGCTGTCTGTATCATGAGCATCCTGAATGGGCCATTCAGATTCCATCCAGAAAGCCTATGCGAAGCCGTTATCAGCTGGTATTGGATATGACAAATCCGTCCGTAAGAGACTATCTGTTTGATACCATTTCTAAGGTTCTGAACAGTGCAGATATTTCCTATGTGAAATGGGATATGAACCGCAGCATCTGCGATTGGTATACGGCTTGTCTTTCCTCCGGCAATCAAGGAGAAATGCCCCATCGCTATGTTCTCGGACTTTATGAACTGCTGGAACGTCTGACGGCTGCGTTTCCGGATATTCTGCTGGAAGGATGCAGCGGGGGCGGCGGACGCTTCGATGCAGGCATGCTTTACTATTGCCCCCAGATCTGGTGCAGCGATGATACAGATGCGTATGAGCGTACAAAAATCCAGTACGGCACATCCTTTTTCTATCCGATATCCGCAGTGGGTTCCCATGTTTCAGCAGTTCCCAATCACCAGACCGGCAGAGTAACGCCCATTGAAACAAGAGCAGTTACCGCCATGGCAGGAAGCTTTGGTTACGAACTGGATCTGAATATACTGTCTGATGCTGAAAAGCAAAAAGTCAGAGAACAAATCGCATGCTTCAAAAAGGATGGACCATTGATTCACAACGGTCTTTACTATCGGCTCAGCAATCCCATGACCGATCCCTTTGCAGTATGGGCATTCGTTTCAGAAAACCGGAATGAAGTACTCGTAAACGGTGTGATTTTCCATACACAACCAAATTCTACACAATACCGGATCAGACTGCGGGGACTTTGCGCTGAAAAGCAGTACCAGCTTTTAGAAACAGGAGAAAAATACAGCGGAAGTGCTTTGATAAGCGGCGGTATCTTGCTTCCGAAGTCATGGGGAGACTATGTGCCGGTTGAAATGCACTTTGCTGCCGAAGCATGACAGGAGGAATTTTTATGAAATATCAGGAATTCACAGAACGGCTGCTTGCAGGCAGCTTTGATGATATATTCATACGGCTTTACGGCCATTCTGAGCAGATGATTCTTCAGCAGAAAAAGCGTTACATCCAAGCTGTTGAAAAATTCAAGGCACGCTATCCAGACCGTGATGAAATTCAGATTTACTCTGCACCAGGACGCACGGAGATCGGCGGCAATCACACGGATCATCAGCATGGCTGCGTACTGGCAGCAGCTGTAAATCTGGATGTCATTGCAGTGGTAGCATTTCATAATGAGGGCATCATTCGTCTGCAATCCGAAGGCTATCCGGAAGATGCTGTAGATTTGAGCCATCTTTCCATGCAGGAAAACGAAAGAAATTCATCCGCAGCTTTGATTCGTGGCATTGCTTCCAGATTTTACGAAATGGGTGTCAAAATCTCCGGCTTTGACGCATATACCACCTCTGATGTTTTAAGCGGCAGCGGTTTGTCCTCATCAGCGGCATTTGAAGTGCTGATCGGTACAATCATTGACAGTCATTACAATCACGGAAAAGCCGGTGCTGTGGAGATTGCAAAAATCGGTCAATATGCAGAAAATGCATACTTCGGCAAAAAAAGCGGTCTGATGGATCAGATGGTAAGTTCCGTAGGCGGTCTGGTTTCCATCGATTTTCAAGATACCGAAAATCCAACCATAACAAGCTTTCCCTATGACTTTAAAGCATCCGGTTATTGCCTGTGCGTAACCGACACAAAGGGCAGTCATGCCAATCTGACAAAGGACTATGTTGCCGTGCGCTCTGAAATGGAAAATATTGCGGCACAGTTCGGAAAAGCATTTCTGAGAGATGTAAACGAAAATGAGTTTTATCATACAATTCCAGAACTGAGAAAAAAATGTTCTGACCGTGCAGTCATGAGAGCTGCGCACTTCTTTTCAGAAAACAAACGTGCGGTACTGGAGACAGAGGCACTGACAGCCGGAAACATGGATTCTTTTCTTGCCCTCGTGAGAGAATCGGGAGAATCCTCTGCAAATCTTCTGCAAAATCTGTACGCATGTTCACAGCCCACCCAGCAAGCCATTCCTCTTGGAATTATGATGAGCAAAAAGATGCTCGCAGAAAGCGGTGCTGTCCGGGTACACGGCGGCGGCTTTGCAGGAACGATTCAGGCATTTGTACCAGTCGAAAAAGCAGATGCATATTTACAGGAAATGAACCGCATTTTTGGTGACGGCAGCTGCTATATTCTGAGAATTCGTCCCATGGGCGGTGTAGAAATCACGGAGGAATTATGATGCGTATTTTAGTTTTGGGCGGTGCCGGTTATATCGGCTCCCATACGGCATTGGAACTTATCAAAGCCGGACATGATGTAATTGTTGCTGATAATCTTGTCACAGGCTACCGCAAGGCAGTTCCGGAAACAGCCAAATTTTATGAGGGAGATATCCGGAACGCTGCTTTTCTGGATGAACTGTTTTCTACAGAGAAAATGGATGCTGTCATTCATTTTGCAGCATTTTCTTTGGTGGGCGAAAGCGTCACCAATCCTCTGAAATATTATGACAACAATCTCTGCGGCACAAAGGTACTGCTGGAAGCAATGGTGCGCCATGGCATTGATAAAATCGTTTTTTCTTCTACGGCTGCAACCTATGGAGAACCCGAAAATATTCCCATTCTGGAAAGTGACAGAACCTGTCCCACCAATCCATATGGCGAAACAAAGCTTGCCATGGAAAAAATGTTTCACTGGACGGCAAAGGCACATGGGCTGCGTTATGTTTCCCTGCGGTATTTCAACGCCTGCGGTGCAGATGAAAGCGGTATCATCGGAGAGGCACACAACCCGGAGAGCCATTTGATTCCTCTGATTTTACAGGTGCCAAACGGCAAGCGAGAGGCAATCTCCATCTATGGCACGGATTATGATACTCCCGACGGAACCTGCATTCGTGACTATATTCACGTTACCGACCTAGCACAGGCGCATATTCTTGCAGTTCAGTATCTGATGAACGGCGGAAAAAGTGATATTTTTAATCTGGGGAATGGAATTGGTTATTCTGTCAGAGAAGTGATTGAAACTGCAAGAACTGTTACCGGACATTCTATTCCGGCAATAGAAACCGAACGTCGTGCCGGCGATCCTGCAAGACTGGTGGCTTCCAGCGAAAAGGCAAAGAAAGTTCTTGGTTGGAAGCCGGTACATGACAGTCTGGAGGAAATTATTGCAAGTGCATGGAACTGGCACAAAAATCACCCCAACGGATATGAAGCATAGGAAGTGAATTATATGATTTATGAGGATATTCAGCGGCTGATAAGCTACGCTTTAAAAAATAAACTGATTGCTCCGGAGGATATTTATGTCATTCGCAATCAGTTGATGGATGTGTTCCAGCTGACGGACGGACAGGAATCTGAAGCCGATTGCCAGGATGCGGATATTGATACCATTCTTTATCCACTGGTGGATTATGCCTGTTCACACAACATCATTTCAGACACGACTGCCTCCCGTGACCTGTTTGATACAAAGCTCATGGGCATTCTCACACCCATGCCGAGAGAAGTTACCGCTGCATTTCGCCGGCACTATGCACAAGCTCCGGAAACAGCCACAGACTGGTATTATGATTTCAGCAAGAAACTGAACTACGTCCGCCAAGGCAGGATTTGCAAGGATTTGAAATGGACTTATGAATCCGATTATGGTACCCTCGACATTACCATAAACCGTTCTAAACCGGAAAAAGATCCACGGGATATTGCAGCTGCAAAATCAGCACAAACGGCTGCGTATCCCAGATGTCAGCTTTGTCCTGAAAATGCAGGATTTGCAGGAAATCTGAATCATCCGGCAAGACAAAATCTGAGACCGGTTCCTATGACTGTTTTCAGCCAGGCTTGGCAGCTCCAGTATTCGCCCTATGGCTACTACAACGAGCATTGCATTGTATTCAATGAAAAGCATACAGCCATGAAAATCGATGATACAGTCTTTGAAAAGCTGTTTGACGTGCTGGAATATCTGCCCCATTATTTTGTGGGTTCGAATGCAGATCTCCCTATTGTGGGCGGTTCAATCCTCAGCCATGAGCATTTTCAGGGCGGAAGATATACCTTTGCAATGGAAAAAGCTGTCGTTGAAAGTGATTTTTCCATGCCCCGGTTTTCAGATGTACAGGCAGGAATTGTCAAATGGCCCATGTCTGTCATTCGCCTGAAATCCCAAAACAGATGTAATCTTTCCGCAGCGTGCAGCTATATTCTCAAAAAATGGCGCACTTACAGTGATAAAAGTGCTGACATACTGGCTGAAACGGATGGCATTCCCCATAATACCATTACGCCCATTGCACGAAGAAACGGAAGCTTTTATGAATGTGATCTGGTTTTGCGCAACAATCGCACAACAGAGGAACGTCCGCTGGGACTGTTTCACCCCAATCCATCTTTGCATCACATCAAAAAGGAAAATATTGGTCTGATTGAAGTCATGGGGCTGGCGGTTTTGCCATCTCGCCTTGCGGAGGAACTGGATGCCGTAGAGGATGCACTTTTATCCGGAAAAGACCTCAGCAAAAATCCGCTGACTGCTGCTCATGCTGAATGGGCTGAGAAAATACTACAGAATCATCCGGATTTTTCAGCAGAAAATGCTTCGGATATCATCCGTGCAGAGGTTGGAAAAGTTTTTGAACAGGTTTTGCTGGATGCCGGTGTTTTCAAACGAAACGAAGCTGGCAAAAATGCCTTTCACAAATTTGTATGTACACTGACAGTTGGAGGCGGCGTATGAAAAAATTCGATGTTGTAGCATTGGGAGAATTGCTGATTGACTTTACGGAAAATGGCACAAGCGTACAGGGCAATCCCATATTGGAAGCCAATCCGGGCGGTGCGCCATGCAATGTTCTTGCCATGCTGAACAAACTGGGAAAGAAAACCGCATTTATCGGAAAGGTGGGCAATGACACCTTTGGCAGACAGCTTGCAGAAGCAGTCCGCCAAAGCGGAACGGATACGACAAACCTGATTTTCGATGATACAGTACATACAACCCTTGCCTTTGTGCATACCTTTCCCGATGGCGAACGTGAATTCAGCTTCTACCGCAATCCCGGTGCAGATATGATGCTGACAAAAGAAGATGTCATGGAAGATATACTCAAAGAAGCAAAAATCTTTCATTTCGGAACGCTTTCTTCCACACACGAGGGCGTTCGTGAAGCTACCCGATATGCCATAAAAATTGCAAAAGAAAATGGTGCGCTGATTTCATTCGATCCGAATCTGAGAGAGCCTCTGTGGCATTCGCTGGAAGATGCAAGAAGGGAAATCACCTACGGCTTGTCTAAGTGTGATATTCTGAAAATTTCAGACAATGAACTGGAATTTATGACCGGTACAAAGGATTATTCCAAAGGCGTGAAAATGCTGCAAGAACAGTTTAAGCAGATGAAAATCATTTTTGTAACACTGGGAAAGGACGGCAGCCGTGCCTATTACAAAAATATCACAGTCAATCAGCCAACTTTTTCTCAGATAAAATCCATAGAAAAAACCGGTGCTGGTGATACTTTTGAGGGATGCGCATTGAATCATCTTCTGGAGCACGACATCGATGTACTGACGGAAGAAAATCTGTCTGAACTGCTTCTGTTTGCAAATGCCGGTGCATCACTGATTACAACCAGAAAAGGAGCATTGAAAGTAATGCCGGAAAAATATGAGATTGAAGCACTCATCCATGCATAACATACAGAAAAGACCGACAGCCTTGGCTGTCGGTCTTTTTTACAGAAGAAGCTCTGCATTCATTCAAACGGATCCCATGTTTTATTGGGAACATCTGCTGCATACAAAGAAAGCGTATTGTCCACAGTATTGACTGTACCGAGAAAGATTTCCTCCGGTGTATGGAATCCCTGTTGATGCAGCTGCTTTTCAAGCCATACCCGGTTGTTTCCAGTGATTTTCAGATTCTCTTCGTTCACGTTGCCATCCAGAATGACATTGACCATCATCTCTTGCTGAACCGGTTTCATATCCATATCCGATGGCGTAAGAGGCCGGTAAGACTCAGCCGGCAGAATACTGGTCGAGCCATTATACTCAAATACAGCTGTGCGTATTTGTGACAAATCAAAATAGCCCTGACTCCGGCAATGTGTAAGAAAATCACTGATATCAATTCTCGCCTTTTTAAAGTTTTTACGGTATAGTTTGCCCTTGTCAAAAAGAATAAGCGGCCTACCTATAATGATTTTACGTACACGGCTTGATTTTCCGGTAATCAACGAAACCAGATATGCACTGAGTGCATAGATGATCATGGCAAGCAGTGTTCTTTCGGGATTTTCAAGTTCCGTTGCAAATTCAGCTGCAATGGATCCAATGGAAATTCCTATGATGTAATCAAACATGTTCATCTGAGAAACCTGCTTATTTCCCATTAGCTTTGTCAAAAGAAAAAGTGCCACAATACTTACTGCCGATGTAATCGCAACTTGTAACAAATCCATGATAATTCCTCCTTTTGACCCTATCGTATGTCAAAACAAAAGAATTATACAACTGTGTTTTTCTATGAAATCCAAAGATATTTTTCAAGCATCCTGGTGCACAGATATTTTCTGCTCTGATTCAAGCAAATGCGGACTGCTGAAATCTATACCGAATGCGCCGAGAGGTGCTGTAATCATAATGGAAAGAACAGCAACAGACAACACCGTGTTGCCACAGGACAAGCCCAGAGACAAGGGAACAGAGCCGATTGCAGCCTGTACAGTTGCCTTCGGAAGATAAGCAATTACACAGAAAAAACGCTCTTTCCAGTTCAATTCTGTCCCAAGTACACAGATCCATACACCAACAGAACGGAAGAGCAGTCCAATGAAAATCATGCCAACAGCAGCAATTCCGGCAGTCAAGGTATAACGAATATCAACCGCTGCACCTACCAGAACAAACAGAAGCACTTCCGCAGCAATCCACAGCTTCCCGAATTTTTCTGAAAGTCCGCCGGATACGGCTGCATGGCTTTTGAATCGAATCATACAAGCCATACTGATAACCGCCAGTAAACCCGATACGGCAAGGGTTCCTTTCAGCCATGTTTCTGCCGTAACCAGCAAAAATGCAGCAGAAAGCAGAATGATTGCCTTTATACTGTTTCTGATGGGACATCCATATTGAAAGGTTTTGGAGAAAAAGAAAGAAAGCACAAAACCAGCAGCTATGCCAAGAAGTATACCCAGCACAATGGAAACAGGTATATTGATAAAATCCAGCAAATGCACCGAACCGCCTTGTGCCATTGTCACAAAAGTCGAGAAAAGCACAATCACAAAAACATCATCGCAGGACGCTCCGGCAAGAATCATTTGCGGAATGCTTTTGGCAGTACCCCGTTTTTCTTCTATCAGATTCACCATTCTCGGCACAACAACTGCCGGAGAAACTGCACTGAGCACTGCTCCCATGACAGCTGCCTCAAGTCTCGTTATATTCAAAAGATATGGGGCAAACAGAAAATATCCCAGCAGCTCAAAACCGGCAGGTACAAATGCCATCATAATGGCTGGTCTTCCTACCTTCTTCAAATCTGAAAGATTCAGTGATAGTCCCGCTTTCATCAGAATCAGAATCAATGCAATCTGACGCAATTCTGATGAAATGCCCAATATAGACGGATCCAGCCAATCCAGAACAAATGGTCCCATCACAATACCTGTTATCAGCATGCCAATGATTCTCGGAATCCGGATCGCCTGAACAATGGCGGCTGCCGATAAGCCTACAAGAAAAATCAGTGCAAGGGATAATAACATACATGCATCTCCTTTTCCTATATATGCATCATTCAGCGATTTTTTCAGCTTTTATCGCTGAAGCATCCAGAAATGCACCGAATATCTTTCTGCTTTCCTCGGATACCAGATACGAAAATTCAGGATGCCACTGCACACCCCAGATAAATTTCCGGTCAGGCATATAAATGCCCTCTATAAGCCCATCCTCCGATACGGCCATTGCCTGAAAATATGGAGACAGCGTTTGAATCGCCTGATGATGATAACTGTTTACCAGAAGCTGATGACTCTGAAGCAGCCTCTGGAGGGGGGTGTTCTCCATCAGATCTACGCTATGTATCGCTCTGTCATACGGTGCGGTCATATGATGCTCCGTTTCAGATGGATATTCATAAGGTAAATCCTGATACAATGTTCCGCCGTATGCCACATTCATCAATTGAATCCCCCTGCAAATACCCAATACCGCTTTATTCCGGCAAACTGCATTTTTTAAAATATATACATCCATTCGATCCCGCAATGGCATCGTCTGACCGCAAAGCGGCGATGGAGGCCGATCATAAACGCATGGATCTACATCGTGTCCGCCGGTCAGAACAAATCCGTCACAGCTGTCCAGAAAATAATCCAGTACATCCTTTCGATCGGTTAAAGGCAACATCAAAGGAACAGCTCCCTGCTCCTCCAGACTTTTCATATAGCCGGGCAGCATCCAGTAGCTGTCCTTTTCATCATCATACAACGGCATAATACCAATAATTGCTTTTTCATGAACCATGGATTTACACACCCCTTTCACCCTATCAGTATAGCATAATCCCCAAAAGCCGTCAAGCGACAATCTCTTTGTTTCTATAGGGACAGCTCGTACATAGATGATGTTTTTTATAAAAATGGTTTTCCGTGTATAAAAAGAATGCTGCGTTGACGAAATCTGTTGAATATGGTATAATATTGTATATTTCAACGGAGAAGGTGAGCGTTTGCATCCAATCATTGATAAAATCGGAATCATTCTGCTGTGCATATTTGCACTGGTACAAATGGACAGCATTGCCCTGCCTGTTCTGATTTTTCTTGTTTCTGCTGCCTGCACGGAACTGGTACAAATTTTTCCTTCAGAAAAGGCAGCCTATGTTCTGAGTGCCTACGGTATCATATGTCTTTTTCAGCCGATGTTCTGTCTGATGCTGCCATTGTTCCTATATGATGTTCTGTCTATAAAAAAATATCCCCCTCTCATTCCTTTCATCGCTGCTCTGATTTTTGGCATTCCACAATTTACATCACTGCAAATGGGATTTCTGGCTGTTGCCACTCTGATTGCTGCACTTTTTCAGAAACATTCCAATACAATCCAGTACCTTCAGAAAAAAGTCATCTTGCAGCGTGACCAGTCAAAGGAAGTCAATCTCCTGCTGGCAGAAAAAAACAGACGCATTCTGGAACAGCAGGACAGTGAGATCTATATGGCAACATTAAAAGAACGCAATCGAATTGCACGGGAAATCCATGATCATGTAGGCCATACACTGACAAGAGCCCTGCTGCAAACCGGTGCGCTGCAAATTCTGAACCAGGATGAAAGTCAACGTGAAAATATTGAATGTATTCGTGAAACACTCAATGAAGCAATGACCAGCATCCGCAGCAGTGTACACGATTTATATAACACCACCATCAATCTGCGCCATATGATTCAGGAATGTACCGCATCCCTTTCTGAAAAATATTCCGTTCATGTGGAATACCATATCTCCGAAAATGTACCAAAAAATGTAAAGCTCTGTCTCATTGGCATCATCAAGGAAAGCCTGTCCAATGTGACCAAACACAGCAATGCCACTGCGGTCTCCATAATCTTGTGTGAACATCCGGCATTTTATCAGCTTGTAATTCAGGATAACGGGACAAACTGCAAGTCCATCAAAGATACCGGCATGGGATTAGCCGGTATGAAAGAACGAACAGATCAAGTGAATGGTATTCTCACAATCACACCTTCTGACAAAGGATTTCGTATTTTTGTATCCATTCCCAAAAAAGATAAGGAGCATTTGAAATGAATATTGTTGTTGTAGATGATGACCGGCTGGTTGCACTGTCTCTGAAAACAATTCTGGAAAATACTGAAAATATTACGGTGTTGGCAATCGGGGAAAACGGACAGGATGCCATCCGGTTATATGATACGTACCATCCGGATGTTCTGCTGATGGATATCCGGATGGGCGGCATGACCGGAATTGAAGCCGGTGAAATCATTCTTCAAAAGCACAAAGATGCACGCATCCTCTATCTTACCACATTTTCAGATGATGAATATATTGTCAAAGCACTGAATATGGGGGCAAAAGGATATATTCTCAAGCAGGATTTTGAGGGAATTGCACCGGCTCTGGAAACGGTTATGCGTGGACAGCGTGTATTCGGAGAAGAAGTGATTACCCGTCTTCCAAAGCTTATGAAAAATGAAACCCATTTTAACTGCCTGGAACATCATATTTCCCAGAAGGAAAAGGAGATCATTATACAGGTGGCAGCCGGACTGAGCAATCGGGAAATTGCAGCAGAATTATTCCTGAGTGAGGGAACTGTACGCAATTACATCAGCGGCATTCTGGAAAAGCTGGAGCTCCGTGACCGGACACAGCTGGCTGTTTTCTATTATACCAAAATGAAATAACCCACATCTCATAAAAACAAAAACCTGCCTTCACAAATATCTCTGTGAAGACAGGTTCTTTCTGTAATGGCAGACAGATTCCATCTGCCGCTGAGTCTTTCCTGTATTGTTATTCAAATGTGACGGAATCCGAATTGTAATACTCCGGCAACGCCTCTATAAGACCGTTTCCATAATCCACCATGTTGTTCTTTACTGTAAAATCACTGAACCATCCGTCCACCACATACATTCTGCGGCTTGTATCCACTTCGCCGTATTCACGATCCATGTACAATATATTGTTTTCAAAAACACTGTGATAGCCCCAGCCATCCACCTGATCGTGAATTTCAAAAGCTGCCACAATATTTGCATTCTGATTGCGGTAGCCTATATTATCATGTACATAACACGAATTTCCTGCTATGTCAATAAAACTGCCTGCATAATTGGCACCGGACATACCATCTCCATAGAATGTACAGTTCTTTATTTCTGTACCGGTTGTATATTCTTTTACATCCACATGCTCTGCTGCAATATTCTGAAATGTACAGCCATCTACAACATTATAATCACACTTGTAATCAAAGCCTGATACTGTGTAAGAACTGCCTATATAGACTCCCTCACCATAACCGGGCGTTATAAGGCCGCTGTCATGAATCCAGCAATCCTGCACCAGACAGTAAGAGCTGCCGTCACGCAAGGCAATGGCCTCTGAACCAGTATCGGAAACTTCACAATTCCGGATGATAGAGTAGTTAGAATGATCCAGCACAATGCCTTTCTGCGAACGGGTACAATGAATCTGTTCAATGATCCAGTAATCCCCCTTTATCTGAAGCACATAACCGTTTTCAGCAGAGGTACCTGTCAGAACGGGCGGATGCTCCGGATCCGCTGCACGAAGCGTAATGGGTGCATCTGCGGTTCCGGATGCATCTGTATCAATTTTCTGTGCGCCCTCATAAACCGTATAGTCATAAGTACCGGGAGCCAGCTCAATGACATCCCCTGGCTGTGCATTTCGTACAGCCGTGAAAAGCTCATCTATTGAAGAAACAGAAATGATATTTTCATTTTCAGGCGAACTTTGCTCTATGAGAAGTGCTTTCAGCAGCACCAGATCCAATATGTTCACCCTGCTGTCCTGATTCAGATCCGCTGTGTACTGCATATGCCATTCCAGCGGCTCCCCACCAGTCAGAAATTTCGCCATCACAACTGCATCGGCAACGGTAACAGCAGCATCCAGATTCAAGTCCCCTTCCAAAGGAATCGGATCCAATCCCATAACTTGCATACGGCTCATGGAGATACCCATGATAGCAGCTGCACTGCATAAGGCACATATTTTCTTGACGTTCATTCTCTATCCATCCTTTCTTCATTTCATAAGCGAAATCAAGGTTTCTAACAAAACATAGTATACCATATTTATGCAAAAATTGTCAAGTATTCTGAGCAAATTGACCAGAGCAACAGCATTTACTTTTTTCGTTGAAAATGTTCCACCGGAACATTTTCAAGGGATACATATTTCATCATTGGAACAAGGGGAAGCGGTCTTGTCCGCTTCCCCTCGAAAAAGCTGTCGCTTTTTCTCACCCCATTCCCCGTGCGCCAGAAGGATGGCGCAGGGGATTTCGCCGTCTGCGGACGGCGACCAGGGACGCTGTCCCTGGACCCTGCCAGCATTTTTTTGCAAAAAACTGCTGGACCGAAAAAAATTCTTACTTATGAAAAGTAAATGCTGTTGCCGTGGAAAATTGACAACTAATTTTTTCTCATTTGTATAAATGTAAACTTTTCATGAAACTTGAATAAAATCGTTCAAGTTTTTACAAGACGCCCCTATTTATGAAGGGCGTTTTTTATAAGCCCTTACATTTCTATAAAGGAGTGAGGCTATGATCCAACTGACTGCGCAGGGGAAATTCATCAATACGTCACAAATAGAGCGTCTTTTCACACAAGGCGAAAAGTTTGCAGACCGTATCTATATTCTTGTGGATACGGTAAACAATGACGTAGATATTTCCGACTGCACATTTGTCATGCGCACCGTAGCAAGTAACGGCAGCATGACAGAAACCCTGCTTCAAAAGCAGGTGCAGGAGAAACAGCTTCTGCTTACATGGAACGTTTCAGAAGAGGTAACTGCCGTACCCGGAATGCTGCATCTGGAGCTGATGGGTTCTCATGAAACGCTGACCATCATCAAGTATCAAATGCCGTCTGTCTTTGTAAAGGAAACTGTGATGGGAGCAGGACTGCCGGTGCCCGATGTAGTGGATGAGAAGCTTGCCCGAATGAATGAAATTCTTCAAGAGGTGATTGTGCTCGCCGGACAGATATCAGACGTGGATAACACCATCCAAGAGGTCATGGATGCCCGAGAAGGCCGCATTGTGGCAAATACGTTCAGCAGTTTGCAGAAGAGCCTTGCTGCTGATTTTGAAGCATGTATTACACAGGGAGAGCTGGAATCCGCTATATCCAGTGCTGTTGCAACGCTTACAGAAAAAGATGTGGGGCAGTTCTGGAAAAATGAGCTGGGGGAAATCAGAGGTGAGATTTTCAACTGTTATCTCAGCAGCGGTATTGCAAACACGGCTTCAGGTCTTCATTCTCATGCAGAAGGTGTGAAAACAACCGCATCCGGCAGCACGTCTCACGCTGAGGGCGACCTTACAACAGCTTCTGGATTTGCCTCTCATGCAGAGGGCTCAAATTCTACAGCTTCCGGCAGATATTCCCATGCAGAAGGAGGCGGAACAACTGCATCCGGAGAATGTGCTCACGCCGGAGGACTCGCTACCCGTGCTTCCGGTGCTTGTCAATTTGCAATTGGCAAATGGAACCGCTTGAAAGGAGATCAGTACGCATTTATTATCGGCAATGGTTCACAATCTGCGTATTCTGACGCCTTGGAAATGGACTGGGACGGCAATCTGTGGACAGCCGGTGATATTACAGCAACAGATGCAGATGGCAGCACAGTCAGTCTATGCGGTACGCAGGAACAGTTGATACAGCAGCAATCCGCTATTGGCATGAACCGAAAAAATCTGCTGAAGAACACAGCCGGTACAGTGACCCAGAACGGCATAACCTTTACATTGAATGCAGACGGCAGCGTTACATGCAGCGGCACAGCCACAGCAGATACCAATTATCGGTATATTGTGGACTTGCAGCAGAACACATCCTATATCCTGTCCGGCTGTCCGGAAGGCGGCAGTACATCTACATACCAGCTGTTTGCCATGGATGCAGATACATGGTCCAGCATTCAGCGTGACATTGGCAGCGGAAAGACCTTTGATTCCGGCACGCATACCACATGGCATATCATCATCCGTATTACATCCGGTCAGACGGTAGATGGGCTGACGTTCTATCCCATGCTGCGTTATGGATTTATTACGGACGATGCTTATCAGCCGTACACGGACGACTTGCAGACGCAGATTGATACGCTGCGGGCTGCGATTATCAGTTTAGGGGGGAATGTATAATGTTCAATCTGAGAGAGTTTGTAAAATCCGGATTCCTGAAAGCAGTCGGAAAAATGGCAGATTATCAGATCATCCTCAACGCATCAGGATGGCTTGAAAAGGGCGTCCTCACAGAGGACGATCTGGCTGAAATCAGTGCTGCCATTGATGCCTATGCTGCGGAGAATGGTGAAGAAAATACATGAAAGAAGTACTCTGTACCATACTCGGCGCAATCGGCAGCCTGATTGCAGGACTGTTCGGCGGATGGGATGCATCTATCCGGACACTGCTGATTTTTATGGCAGTGGACTACATCATGGGGCTTATTTGTGCAGGTATTTTCAGAAAATCGCCTAAAACAAAATCCGGCGGATTGCAATCCAAAGCCGGCTGGAAAGGTTTATGCCGGAAAATTGCAACATTGCTGCTGGTGCTTGTGGCTGCACAGCTGGATTCTGTGGTAGGGACATCCTATATACGGGATGCAGTCTGCATTGCATTTATGGTAAACGAGCTGATTTCTATGATTGAAAATGTAGGCATCATGGGCGTAAAATTCCCTGAGCCGTTACGAAAAGCCATCGATCTGCTGCAAAACAAGGAAAATGGAAAGGGTGAATAATATGAAACTGGTACAGGATTATGCAAAAACCTCCGCCTGCTATATGGCAGGCCGCAGCATCACACCCAAAGGACTGATGCTGCACAGCGTTGGCTGCAATCAGCCCGATCCTTTTGTATTTGCACGTATCTGGAAAAGTTCTGATGATGTCTGTGCCCATGCAGTGCTTGGGGCGGATGGTACGGTAATCCAGACATTGCCATGGACATGGAGAGGCTGGCATGCAGGCGGAAATGCAAACAATACACATATCGGTGTTGAAATGTGCGAACCGTCTACCATCCGCTATTCCAGCGGCGCAAACTGGACAGACACCAATCCGGACGAAACAAAAAAATATGTGCTGGGTACATACAAAACAGCAGTGGAACTCTTTGCATACCTTTGCAATCTGTATAAACTGAATCCCTTGGGTGACGGCGTTATCATCAGCCATAGTGAAGGCTACCGACTGGGCGTTGCATCCGGTCATGCAGACGTAGAGCATATCTGGAATACACTGGGACTGACCATGAATCAATTCCGAAAGGATGTAAAAGCTGCTATGGGCGGCAGCACACAGACAGAGCCAACCGAAACAGAAACAGGTAATACTGCCTCTGAGCCATACCGTGTACGTGTCACCATTGATGACCTGAATATCCGGACAGGACCGGGTACACAGTACAAAACTACCGGAAAATTCACCGGAAAGGGCGTATTCACCATTGTAGAAACACAGGGTACATGGGGCAGACTGAAATCCGGTGCTGGCTGGATTTCTCTGAATTATGCGGAAAAATTGACAGATATGGCTTGAAACAAAAATGGGCTGTTGCAAAATGCAACAGCCCATTTTGATGATTGCCTTATGCCAAAGAAATCAATCCATTATAATTCTTCCTTACCTACTGAATAACGGGATAAAATTGAACAATCCCGATTATTTACAAAGCCATCGCCGTTTACGTCAGCTGCAATCATCTGAATGGCATCTGCTGTCCGCTTTTCAACAACATACTGGTTCACCATAACAATATCTTTGTTGTTGAATAAACCATCCCCGTTGAAATCACCAACAACAGCCACCTTGACAGAATCAAGCAGTGTTTCACCTTCATATAGGCGGATGGTGGCACCTGTGCCCACAAGATCCGTCTCTGTCAGTTCTGTGCCTTCACTGTCGTAGCATACCAGATTCTCATTCTCAAACTGTGCCAGAAGATCGGCTACTGTATTGTTACCAGCCTTCACACCTCTCAGGTTCCGTTCGCTGTCCAATCCAATGGAAGCAGTAGATTTCAGCAGAATTGTCTGATCCGGATTTGCACTTACCTTTACAGAACAGGAAGCACTTGCACCCGTATACGGAATGGTTACTGTAATGGCAGCCGTACCAATGGCAACGGCTGTAATGATGCCGTTTTCATCGACTGTTGCTACAGATGGATCACTGGATGACCACACCAATGCATAATCCGAATGAATATCCGGTGTAATGGTCGCTTTCAGATACTGGAAAATCGTACCTTCATTCAGCGTGATGGTTTTGCTGCGATTCAGGGAAACCGATGCATATTCATCCTCTGCAATATACTGAGCCTGAATCGTCGTATCTTCTGTAATACAATCCAATTCATTGTCCCATCCAACAAATGCATATCCCTCACGTACCGGCTCTTCAGGAGCAGCTGCTGCACCCATATAAGAAACAGATTCCGTCGAAAGTACAGTTCCATCATAATCTGTAAACGTTACCGTATAGTTTTTCGGTATATAATTTGCATAAAGTGTCATGGTTGTATCAATGGCTTCTGCATCAAAATAAAACGGCTCTGTAAGTGACTCATCAAAGTAAAGTCCGTCAAAATCGTGACCATTTATATTTTCACAGATATTTTCCGGCAGCATTGTGCCGTCCTTTACCAGCCAGTAGGATGCGCCGTAAACAAGATCCACATCTGTCACATTGACGATTTCAATGGATACTACATGATATACCGGATTGCCGTTCAGATTGATGGCATAAATCGCACTGTTTTCATCACTGTCATTGCATCCCAGTGCACTTGCATAATAACGAAGTGTACAGGAAGTGCTGATGGTAAGCGGCTGCGTATATTCAACTGCCGTCTGAGAGGTCTTGGGATCCGTTCCGTCTGTTGTATACCAGATAACCGCATCTGCTGTTTCGGAAGTAAGCGTCACGGTCTGCGCACTGGTATACTCACCTGTTTCAATATCCGCTACAGGAGCTTCTGTCGTTTCAGCAAAAACATACGACGGGTAAAGAATCATGGATTCCGTAACCCTTGTATCGTTCACCGCCTCACCGGTTTCTGCATTGATCCAGCCCATGAAAATCAGATCCTCTGCTTCTTCAATGGTGGTCTGAACCACTGAAAAATCAATGTGCTCTCCGTTGGTTATGATCTCTGTACTTGCCACCTCAAGCTCATCCATGTTGTTGGATTCCTGAATCTTATCACCAATGATTTCATTCTGATCGGCATCCAGAATGGTTACTGTATACTGTTCCGGCATACTGCGGGTAACAACCACCATATCGCTGGTAACGGTTTTTCCGGATTCGGTAAATTCATCAATGGTTACATAATCTTCTCCGTCCCGTACAACCCATTGCGTCAGATATCCTTCTTTTCCTTCCGGAACGCTGTCAACAATCAGCTCTGCGCCATAGTTGAATTTCTTCAGTTCAACCGTCTGAACCTCCCAGTTCACAATCGCAACGGTATAGGTCTCTGTCTCGCTTTCCGGATATACGTTCATATTGCTCTTGACATGGACAACGGATTCAGACCAGTTTGTAAAGCGGCTTCCCTCCGGAACATGCAGCTGCGATACATCCGGAAGCTCTGCATTTTCCCCTTCTGTAACGATCTGCGTGGAAATGACAGACTGGTCAAAATCATAGAATGTAACCGTATATTCAGGCTTGGGAGCTTCAATGGTACCAAGTCGGATGGCTCTTTCCTGACCATCTACAGAAGCAGCAATTGTATAGTCTCCGCTCAAAACAGTCGGTGCTTCCAGCAATACTGCATCAGAAACATCTACAGAACCATCCTCTGCAACAATGGTAGTTTTTACATACTCTGTTGTATAATCAGAAGCCTGTGCATACTTATAAACCCATACGGTAACATCCTTACCGGCAAACTCACTTCCTACATTTCCGGACAGATTTACAACCCGTGCAGAATCAACCACCGGTTCTTCAATGGTTGGATTAGAGGTTGCCATGTAACGATACTGATTGGTCGATGTTGTTGTACCTTCAACAGTCATGGTTTCTACATTGACATAGGTTTTATTCGTACCTGCGCTGCCGCCTTCGCTGACAGGAACGGTACCCTCATATTCAATCCAATCGGAATAGTCAGAAAGCTTGTAATAGTTATAAAGCTTATTATAAACCGTATAGGTCTGCTTCTTAACAGCAAGCTTGCCCCACCAGTAGGAATCTCCGCAGTTGGAGGCTGTTACATATTTGTATGCATCCTTGTCCGGTGACATTTCTGTTACGCTCTTTGTATCATAGAAGCAATGGAATTTGCTGTAGGTAGAGGTCTTGCTGTATGAAATGCATCGGTTATACGCTGCACCCAAGGACTGATTGCGGCACCAGTGCCAATACAGATAGCCCTCATTGGCTGTTGAATGGATTACAATCTTCTGTGTTGCCGTTTCAGAAGCAGACTTGGGTGTTACATTGTATTTCTTATACCATGCATTGGATGTGTCAAAACCAGAGGGCCATGAAGCTACATAGCTTACCGTTCCCGCAGAACTTTCAACCAGCTCATAACCATCCTGTGTATAGCCCGACATGGATGTATTATAGGATGTGGTGTTCTCCCGGATCTGATAGCGATAATAGGTTTTCGTCGGTGTGGTATCCTCTAATACACGAGTTTCTACTTTCAGCGTATCACTTTCTGTCATGGGACACACATCGGCATAATCAATCCAGTCAGACCACTCTGTAGAGGTACTGTTATCAATTACATCCGAAGCAGTCTTTGAAAGCTTGCCCAGTGAATTATATCCATTGACCACGTATACTTCAATATTCGAAGCAAGATCCGGATAAAGAACAGTCATGGAAAGCGTCTTGCTTTCACTGCCCTCCAATGCAAAGGCATTGGATTCCGTTGTCGTCAGAATCACGCCGTTTTCTGATTTCAAGGCAACTACAACACGGCCGCTTGAAATCTGAGAAATCCGGTTGGTAATGGTCATAGTTACATCATAGCCCTGTTCCGTTGTATTACGGACAACAGAATCAATGGAAACCGTAGCGGAATGGTCTTCATCTGTCCATGCATAAACTGTATAAACATTCAGATCGGATTTTACACAATCAAAAGACTGATCCCATGCTGTCAGTGTATAGCCTTCCGGAGCTGCTACACTCGGCGCAGTTGCCGACTCCTCATACTTCACCGTCTGCGTTTTCAGTAATGCATTGGTAAAGCTGTCAAAGAACTTTACTGTATAGAAATTTTTATCATATACCGTATGAACGATCATATCCGAAGTAACCTGTTCAAAAGAAGCATCCCACTTTGAGAAGGTGTGACCCTCATGAACCGGATTCTTCGGTGCAGAAGCTGCATGTCCGTAGGGTACTGAGACAACGGCAATTTCCGTTTCTCCGATGGTATCGTAAAATGTAACATTCACATTCGGATTTACAGTAAGAATTGCCGTGTTGCCGGCTTGGGCACCTGCGCTGTTTACAGCTGAAATTGTCACCTGATAAGTTCCTGCTGTATCCACACCATCCAGCACACAGGTTGTACCGGTTATGCCGGATTGTTCCTGAATGATATTCTGTGCATCATCCTGAACGGTAATGGTATAACTTTCTGCACCGTTCACCGCATCCCACAATACCGTTACCTGATCACCAATGCCCACTACTTCATTGCCGCTTGCAATGCGCAGCGTAGGTGCATTCGGCTTCACATTGGCTGTGGTAAAACTGTTTACACCAGTCTGATACCATGTTCCACCAATCATGACGGCAACTTTATAATAATAGGTTGTATTGGCTGTGAGACTCTTGCCCTTGTACTTTTCAATGGAAAAAGATGCCGCACTTTGCTTCTGCGGATTGGATGTATAATCCAGAACACGCACACAGTCCATGGTATCCGTAGATTTGTGCATACTGCTATTTGTACCGTTCACATTGCTGACTGCTTTTTTATCTGTGCTCAAGAAGTAAGTCCATTTTTGAACTGTAAAGCTCTGGTTCAGCTGAGATGTAATCTGTGCAGCTGTATTTGTGATATTGGATGCTGCAACCTTTGTAACAGAAGGGAAAATACCATTTATCGTGTCATAGTTATTGGCGTGATAACGGTAAATTTTGCTGCAATTGCTCTTAATCCAGCTGTAGCTGAACGGATGATTTACTGTAACTTTACATTCACCATTCACATTACAATCATATACAACCAGCTGCTTGCCAGCAGTATATTTCAGAAAAATCATATAATGCTGTCCGCTGTACTTTTTATTGTTATATGTCCATTGAATCACATCACCCGGCTGACAGCTGCTGAACAGATTATCCAGATTACTATTGTTTATTGTAGAAACCGTTGTTTTCGCTGCTGCACCCTCTGCATTAAATTCTTTACCAAATATATAACGATAGGTAAAGTGCGCAAATCCACAGCAGGAATATGATTTCCACATATTCTTCCAATTCAGATTCAATGCCTTTACTTTGGGATTATTTTTTACAACTTCCGGATAGCAGCACTCTTTTGCACCGCTGCCGCTGCTTGCTTTTCCATTCGTGGTAAAATAAGAATTGCTCGGAAAAATCTGCATCACCTCATTGATGCGTGTCTGTACGCCGCCTGTTGCCGTTGCTGCATCCGCCTCTATAGAAAGGCTTGGAAGACCTGGCAATGCCACAAACAGACACAACAACGACAAGATGACTGCGAGCAGTCGATTGAACCTTGTTTTCATAACAAACGCCTCCATTTTATTTTTTTATATCAGAGCTCAGCATTCTGCCAGCAGCTCCGTTTTAAAGATCTGCCAACCGGATTTCTCCGGCAGTCCGGTCAGCATTTCTTTAATATCTCAACATTCAGCTGGAAAATTACAGCAAATCTTCCCATTCTATATCTGCGCCTACCGCACAGCGTGCATAATAAGTCAGAATCAATCCGGCATCCGCAATGGTAATGGATTCATCACCATCAATATCTACCGCTTTCAGAATGGCTGCTTCCAATATTGCATCCTCCTGGAACGTATAACTGGTATTGCCTGCTGCATGCTGTGCATAATATGCCAATACCATTGATGCATCGGCAAGCGTGATGCTGCCGTCACAGTCTGCATCACCCCTTAATACAGACGGCGTTTCCAAAGGCTCTGTGGTCAATGTGACCTCATAAACCGTTCCATCCTTTGCAATGGCAGTCATCAAAACCGTACCTTTTTTCAGAATATGCACAATGCCGTCTTCATCCACCGATGCTGTATCTGCATCACTGCTTGACCATGTCTCTATCTCCTGCATATCATCCGGTATCACAAGCTGAATCGTTTCACCAACGCTTACAGTCTGTGTACCTGTCATTTCTACCGTTCTGATTGTACTGCTTTCAGTTGTTGTCTCTGTGGTAGTAGTGGTATCAGAAGTTTCTGTGGTTTCCGTAGTCACTGTTGTAGAGATCAGTGAATCAGAGGTAGTGACCGATGTTTCCATAGAACTGGATGTATCCGTAGTCACTGTTGTTGTTTCTGCATTGGAAGTAACAGATGATGTTGATGTTGCTGTAGTTTCCGTGCTGCCCGATGTAACTGTTGTTGTCATACCGGATGTATTGGCTGTTGTAAGTGCAGTTGTTGCAGTTCCGGATGTATCTGTTGTGGTTTTAGTGGTTGTTTCTTCTTCGGTTGTATTGGTTGTAGTTGTAGTTATAGTTGTTGTTGTGGTTGTAGTTGTTGTTTCTTCTTCCGATGTATCCGTTGTGGTAGTCTTTTCTGTTGTCGTACCCTCTGTTGTCACCGTACCAGATGATGCCGTCGTCGTTTGTGCGGAGGTACTGCCGGACGTATGGGTGGTTGTTTCTGCTGTTGTCGTGCGCTCAGATATACTCGTCGTTGTATTGGCTGTTGTTGTAGCGGATGTATCTGTAGTCATTTTTGTTGTGGTTTCCATACCGGATGTATCTGTAGTGGTCTTTGTGGTTTCTGTAGAGTCAGATGTGCTCGAAGATGAAGTAGAAGAAAGTATCTCTGTTGTGTGTACGCTTGTCGGTGAACTGGATGCAGTCGTTGTTCCGGCTGTCGTTGTGCTGTCAGAAATGTCCGTTGTTGTTTGACTGGCTACTGTAGTTGTAAAAGAAGATACAGCTGTGGTATAGGTGGTTGTCACAGAACTGAGCGTATCTGTTGTTGTCTGACTGCTTCCCGATGTGCCTGTTGTATGAGTAGTCGTTGTTTGCTCGGATGTATCCGTTGTATAGGATGTCGTTGTCAAATCAGAATATGTAGTTGTTTCTGTGGTTGTAGTTGTAGTTGTGACCGTTGTTGTCTGCATGGTTGTTGTGGTGGTTTCCGGTGCATTGAGCGAAACTGTAATGTTATGACAGAGCATCGTCACATCATAATCCTTGCCTTCACTTTCATTATGGAAAAATGTATCCGGCTGACTGTATTCCACAGCAATTTCTGTATCCAGAACCTCTTCGGTATTCACCTCAAACTGAAGATCAAAAAGATGTCCGTTTTCAAAAACATTGTCACTATGATTCCACAAAACAACAATCTGATCTTCCTTATCCGTATTGCAGGTGAATGTCCCCGGGAACAAGCCTGCATCTGCAACCGTTATGGGCGTGAGATATTCGTGATGATAATTCAGAAACAGCTTATAGCCTGTAAGCCCCTTATTATTGCTGATATAAACAGGAATTGTAATCACATCGCCGCAGTCGCCTGAAATCCCCTCTTCGCCCGATATGACCGCAGCATCACTGATTTCAGATGAGAAAACAACACAGCGGCATCCCACAATATGAATATCCTCTGCGCCCTCTGTACAGCTTGCTGTACCCGTAAAATCATATGTGCCGGCATCTGCGGTATCTGCACTGTCAAAGGTTATCGTAAATAAGGTACTGTGATCCGATACCTGATCGATGCAGGAAACAGTAAACGAAAGCACCCCTTCATCATCACGGACCTGAGAAATCACTGCATGCACATCTGAGGAAACAGACACATATGCAAACTGCTTTGCATCATATGAAATGGAAAAATCGGCACAGCTAAGTGCACCGCTGTTGGACAAAACAGCCTCCACCGTGGTTTCTTCTCCTGCCGTGACATTGCCGGAAGAAAATACAAGTGCCGGCATTGCATCATATGCTTCGTTTTCAATGGCAAGCGTTACATCTTCACAGGACAGAATGACATCTTCAATTTCTTCATCAATTGTATCTCCCTGCTCATAGCTGATTTGCAATACGGTTGAGCCGATTGCCTCTGTATCAATGCTACAAACAAAATCAAACAGCAGACCATCTTCACTCATGTTTTCCGTACCGGCATACATCACTTTTACCGTATGCTCCGGCAGTGATGCCATATTTCCCCCAATGGAATTTTCCGTGCAGCCGGAAATCAAACCTTCTGCGTCATCAATCTCTATGGGTGTCACTACATCCGGATCATATGTAATGTAAACACCAAATCCGGCAATACCTGTATTGCCAGAAATATAAATGGGAATCCGTTCTTCATTTCCTGCATGGACTGTATCAGCCGTTGAGTACAGCATATTGCTCTGTGCCAAAACCGGATTTCCTGAGAGCATACTTGCCAGAACAGCTGCGCTTGTAATGCCTGACAGCATTCTGGTGAAAAAACTACTTTTTCTTTTCACTTTTTTTCATCCTCCTGTAAATAAAAAATATAATACCTCCGCATAATACAACGCCGCCTATTATTTCATACACAAACACTGCATGGGATGATGAAATGACAGCCACGTCCTCCCCATAGGACATATCATTTGCATTTCCATAAGCCATGGCAGTATAGGCAGCAAGCAGCTCCTCTTCTGTCAGGTATTTTCCATAAAGGCTGTTCAAGCCCTCCGAAACAAAAACATCGTTCAGATGCATCACATTCTCTGCTGTAACTGCCTTTTCGTTCTGCTCCGCAAGATAGCTGTCTATCATGGCACCAGCAGACATTTCCGTATCCAGCTGTTCTGCCTCCTCTTTCAATTGTGCAATCAAACATTGTTTATAATCATCTTCCAGCTGAGCATAATCGGAATAGTAATCTTCCTCTATCCTGAAGGTCTTCTGAATTTCAGCATTGACTTCATGTACTATGGTTTCCTTTGTGTCAGGCTCCAAATCAGTCAATGCATCTACCGACATTTGCTCCAGAACATTCGTAATGATCCATTCCGTTTGTGCGTTTGTAATCATCATGCGCTCAGTTACGGAGGATTCTGAGGAGTAAATTGTATCGGCATCCTCATTGCCTGCATAGATGGGATGGCAGCTGAGTGCAACATCTTCCCAATCCTCGTTAAAGGTATCCGGTGCACAATATGTAATTTCAATTTGGAACGGTACATCTGTCAAAACTTTCAGCCGGAGGAATGCAATGGAGCCGTTCTCCGTTACATTCTCTGTATCATTCCAAAGCAAATCAAAAGTATTTTTATAACAGCCAATATTATCCGTGAAATTTCCTGTTCTTGTAACACTTCCCTTTTGTACGTCCAAAATTTCAACATCATTTTCAGAATATTCAAAATGCAGCTTAAATCCCATGAGCCCTGTATTCTGATCAATTTCTATACAGATCATCTGCTCTTCCCGATTCGCAAGATCAATAGAATCTGCACGGATTACCGGATTTTCCTGTGCATAAGACTGCATGGTTACAAAATGAAAAAATATAAAACATGCCCAGAAATATACAAGTATTTTTTTCAACCGATCATCCCCTGATACAAAATTGTACTGTATGGCAATATAAAAACGCCGTTTTATGTAAAATGGATATCCCCGGATTCCAAAAATACGGTCGGCGTATGATGGACTTTTTCAGCAGTTCATTCGGAAAAATATGTTTCGGGTCAAAAAAAGGGCGTGTATTTTTCCGAAGAACTTGCATTTTTACCCGAAACATGGTATAATGTTTTTGCTACAAAACAATTCTACCGATCCCTTTTTTCGTTTATTTTACCACAAATGAAGTCCGAAAAGCTACTGCAACGTTCTGCATAAAATTGCTGCATGTGCAAATTTATGCAGATCTGCTTGCAAAACATGGCTTGCGCTGCAACCGGAGCACAGATTTCATTTGTATAAGGGAGTGAAAAAATGGATACAATCAACTTTGGCACTTTTTTTCGAATTATAAAAAGCACAATTACAGATGCTTCCATGAATGATGAAGAGGCCTGTAATCTTATTCTGAACGCCCTTCTGGACGAAAAAACAAAAAAATGGTTCACGATTCGCAGCGATACAGTCAGTAAATTAAAAAACAATAAAATCAATTTGCCACGCATGATTCAGGAACTTTATACCTCTGCTGATGAATCCAAAATAACAGCATATTTTGAAAAGCATATCGTTCCGCTTCTGGAACCGCTGAAGCTCAATGAAATGAAAGAAGCTTTTTTATCTGCTGTGGAAAACGACCCTTCCATTCGTCCGGAGGTAAAACAACAGGTATATTGCTGCGCAGAAAAACAGCAAATCCTTTCATTTTTAATTCTATTATTCCGTATTTCTATGCTGCAAGAAAATAAGTTAAAAAGATCATCTTGTAAACCAATTTCCGTTAAAAAAATTGAACCGGAAACATCCTTTGAGTACTGCAACCGCAGATTCTGTTTTTATCTTCATGCCTTCCAGAATCCGGCAATAAAGAAAATTGAAGTAGTGACGCAGGTGGGCATGCAATTGATCAGCAATGAACAGCAAAATACAGCCATGATAAACTTCTTAGAACGTGGCGGTCAATTTTCCATCCTGATCAACTGTGAAGAAAAACGTTGGGAAATCGGAAACCATATGAAATCTGAAAACAGACATTACTTAAAAACGGAAGAATGTATTGCATACTGGAAAAAATTGAAAAAAAGATTCCCGGATTCCTTGAAAATCATGGTTACGGACATTCCAATTCTACACAATATCATATTCACCACAGCAGAAGCAAAAAAAGATTCTGAAATCTATGTGGTTTTTTATACTTATACCGTCTATAATATGGAATCCAATCCTCAGCTGCTTCTGCATCCCGAAAACGAGTACTTTCATATTTATCTTTCAGAATTGCGCTATCTACAGGATCACGCACAAGAAATCACCGAATCATCTTCGCTTTAACCGGCTGGCTCCTGCAAAATTCAGAACCTGTCTTCACAAGATATGTGTGCGGATTTGCAAGCATAATTTTTGCGAAGACAAGGCAAAAATGTGCAGGCATACTTGCGTATGGCAAACATTTTTAACGAAGTATTCGTGAAAATTTGCCGCAAAGACGTATGCATACGCTTGTGAAGACAGGTTCTCATACCTATAAACAAGTCTTTCTGCTATTGGAACCATGTGCTTATAAAAATATTATACCTGCTTTTCAGAAAAATGTCGTTGCTTTGCAGTTGCATAAAGTTGCCATATTCAGAACCCGTCGAATGGCTGTTTGCATCTATCCTGCTTACAGAAATCTGACAGGCTCTTATACGTATACATACAAAAAAACAATTGCAGTCTCATAGAAAAAACAGTGCGACAAAATACATGAAATATTTACCAAAATCGATATAAAAAACATACAGAATGATGTATAATGAAAGTGGGCATGCAGAAAAAGTATTCGGCGATACAGTTTTACGCCTGCATTGGTATATGAACGGGGGAATATCCAATGCACTGCATGGTTCAATCCCATCCCCAAGCTATGACATAAAATGAGGAGGAGTTTGTCATGAAATACGCAAATCGTATTCTGCCAATTGTTCTGGCATCTATGCTGGCTGCAACTTCTGTTATGGGTTCCGGCTCTGCTTTGGCTGTGTTTGCCGCAGACGAACAGACAGAAGCTACAGAGGTACTGTCCCCTGCCATTACATTCGACAGTCCGTATGCTTCTGTTGACAGCGAGCTGCATGTAACGGTAAGCAATGCCGAAAATTATACGGTGATCTGGTACGTGGACGGTGTGGAGGCAGCAACCGGAGAAAGCTATCTCGTTACCGCTGAAGATCTGGAAAAATTCATCCGTGCGGATGTCGTTGCAGACGGAACCGTTCTTGCAACCAATTCCATCTATTGCAGCAGACTGCCCGTTGTTTACATTGAATGTGAAGATCTGGATCAAATGAATGGTTCATGGACCCATGAGGATTATTATGATGCATCCATGAAAATTCAGGGCAACGATGAATACAACAAGGAAAAGCAGCTCTATGACGGTGCCATTGAAATCAAAGGCCGTGGTTCCTCTACATGGGGATTCCCCAAAAAACCATATAAAATCAAGCTGGACAGCAAAACAAGCCTGTTTGGCATGGGCAAAAACAAGCACTGGGTTCTTCTGGCAAATTATTCAGATAAGAGCTTAATCCGAAACGATACAGCATACAGCATGGCAGAGGGTCTGGGTGAATTATCCATGGATTCTGTTTTTGTAGACGTTGTAATCAACGGAGAATACTGCGGTAACTATCAGCTGTGCGAACATGTTCGTATTGATGAAAACCGTGTGGATATTTTTGACTACGAAAGTGCTGCTGAAGATGCTGCTGATGCTGTCTGCGCCGGTATGGGTATTACGAATAAGACCGTAAAGAAAGAACTGGAAGCCGCAATGTCCGAAGATCTTTCCTGGATGACAACCGGTACATATACCTTTAACGGAGAAACCTATTCTGTTTCTGAGCTGTATCCGGATTGGGATGTACTTCAGGAAAACATTACAAATGTGGAAGGCTATCTGCTGGAACTTGCAACAAATGCCAGCGATGACATTACAAACTGGAAAACACCCAACGGCAATGCCATTGCTGTATCCAAACCGGAATTTCTGCTAACCAACAGCGATATGCTGGAAAGTGTTCAGAATACAATCGGGAACTTTGAAAATGCACTGTACAGCTCAAATTACAATGTAACCATTGACGGTGAATCTGTTCCGTATAATGCGCTGTGCAATATGGATTCCCTTTACGGCTACTGGACAACCTGTATGATCTTCATGAACGAAATCGGACACCGCAGCAACTACCTCTATCTCAAAGACGGTGAGGTTACATTCGGCCCTGTCTGGGATTATGACTGGTCGGCTGGATGCTATATTGCCGGATGGCCGGAACTGAAATATGATCAGTGGTGGGGCCAGGGTGCATGGGCTGGCACGTGGTTCTATGAGGTCGGCATGAATGATTACTTTGCCATCAAGGAACAGGAATTCTACTGGAACAACCGTGAACTGATCGATTCTTATCTGGATGCAAGCGATCCTGACAGTCTGGTAAATGAAACTTATGCAAAGCTGTATGAATCCGGTTTAGCTGATTCTGCACTGTGGCATAATGGTGAGAACGCTTACACGGAAGACTTTGAAAGCATGACAACCTGGCTGGCAAATCGTCTGGAATGGATGGATACACAATTTGCTACAGAAGAAAGTGCCGTTCAGAGTCTGGACGGTACAGTCAGCAGCAATCTGACTGTAACGGCTCAGAATGCAGACGGATCTCTGCTGGCAGCAGATGATATCTCTGTAATTCCCGGCGGCGGAAAGGTTCAGACCGGTGCGGATATTCAGATCACGGCAAAGGTAAACAACAGCTGGGAAGCAAGCTATATGGCTGTATATGTCAATAATACATATGTTGACACTGTAGCAACAGAAGGCACTACAGCAACCTTTACCATTCCGGCTGCATATCTGAACAGCGAAACCGGCACAAAAAATGTAATCCAGGTTTATGGTATGAGTTCACCGAACAGCACCTATTATTCCTGCAAAAACTTCGTGACCGTTGTTCAGTATGAGGGCGATCCGAGTGTGACAGAACCACCGGTTACAACCACAACAACTGAAGCTGTGACCACCACAACTACCACCGTCACAACCACAGAATCTGAAACAATTGCAACTACGACAACTACAACACCGGAGCCTGAAACTACCACCACCACTACAACCACCACAACACCGGAACCTGAAACTACTACCACCACTACTACTACCACAACGCCGGAGCCTGAAACTACTACCACTACTACAACTACCACAACGCCGGAGCCTGAAACTACTTCCACCACTACAACCACCACTACAGCACCGGCTGAATCAGGCGATACAAATTCTGTTGTTTTAAGTGATGTTCCATACGGAACCGCTTTTGACCTTTCCGATTATGATTATAAAAATATTACAGCCATCAGCTTGCAATTCGGTGATGTTCTTTCCAATGCAGGCGGCAATCTGGTTCTGGGCGGATGGAGCGAACAGCATCCGATTCATGCTGATGACCTGACAGACGGAGCCATCACCTTTGAAATCTCTAATCCCCAGTCCGCAATGACCATTTATAATTATTACGGTCTGGGTACACTGGAATCTGTTACACTCCATTTTGGTAATACAGTTGTGACAACTGCAACCAGCGCAGGTCCTACACTTCCGGCTGAAACCACTACCACAACAGCTGCAACTACTGTAACCAGTGCAGGTCCCACATTGCCGGCTGAAACTACCACGCAAACCCATACAGAAACTACTGTAACAACCGTCACAACAACATCAACCACAACAACAACGACCACCACAACAAAACCGACAGCTTCTGAAGAGGATGTCATTCTCACAGATGTTACATTTGGTACAGCTTATACACTGACAGATTATGATTACAAGAATCTCAAGTCCATAACGCTGAACTTTAATAGTCCGGTCAATGGTTCCAGCGGCTGTCTGGTTCTGGGCGGATGGTCTGAATCACACAGCATCGTTTATGCCGATCTGGATGCAAATGGCAGTGTTACCTTTGAAATCAGTAAACCTCAGGATGTTCTGACAATCTATAACTACTATGGTCTGGGTACGCTGAATTCTGTAACGCTTCATTTCTAAAATTTATATTTACAATAAAAATGCAGGCAGACTCCGGTTTGCCTGCATTTTTATGAAATGATGCAAAAGCGAGCAGTTGCCAGAAGGGTGTTTCGCCGTCTGCGGACGGCGACAAGGGGCTTCTCGCCCCTTGACCCCCGACCGCTTTTTTTGAAAAAAAGCGGCGCAAAAAAACTTCTATACCAAAAGGGCTGCTGCAAAGCTGCAACAGCCCTTTTACTGGCTCATTCATTCAGCATACGGGTGACAATCTCCTTTACAATGCCCGGATTTGCCTTCCCCTTGGAACGCTTCATGCACTGACCAACCAGATATCCCAGTGCATTGACCTTTCCGCTTTTATAGTCATTAACCGATTTCTCATTGTCCGCAAGCACCTCTTTTGCAAGAGCCTCCAGAAAATCCTCATCGGAATTCTGTGCCATCCCCTGCTGCTCGATGATTGCAAGCGGTTCAGCATCGGTTTCCATCATTTGCTTAAATACTTTTTTCGCCGCAGCATTGGAGATAATCCCCTTTTCCACCTGCTCAATCAGATCCGCCAGACGCTTGGCTGTCAAAGGTGTTTCACTGATTTTCTTGCCCGTATCATTCGTGAATTTTGCAATATCGGAGAGTATCCAGTTGCATACACTCTTCGGTTTACAGCGGCCGGAACCCACACATGCATCCAATAAAGCCGCTCGCTCCGGATCCTCTGCAATCAAAGCAGCATCAATCTGTGCAAACCCAAAATCCTTCATATACCGATGAATTTTTGCATTGGGCAGCTCCGGAATACTGTCTTTTAATGCCTGCACTTTTTCCTCATCCACAACGATAGTCAGCAAATCCGGCTCCGGAAAATAACGATAATCCTGTGCATCCTCCTTGGAACGCATGGTGAAGCTCATTCCCTTTGCATCATCCCAGCGGCGTGTTTCCTGCAAGATAGTACCCCCTGCCTCCAGAATCTCAATCTGCCGCTTGGCTTCATATTCAATCCCCCGAACGGCTGCACTGAAGCTGTTGACATTCTTCATTTCACAGCGTGTACCCAGTTCACAGGCACCTTTTTCCCGAACAGATACATTGACGTCACAGCGAATGGAGCCTTCCTGCATCTTACAATCGGAAATGCCCAGATACTGCAAAATTGATTTAATGGTATCCAGATAGGCTTTCGCTTCTGCACTGCTGCGAATATCCGGTTCCGATACAATTTCAATCAGCGGCACACCGCATCGGTTCAGATCCACCAGCGAACCAGTATATACTTCATCATGAAGCAGCTTTCCGGCATCTTCTTCGATATGAATCCGGTTTACACGTATGCGCTTGACCGCACCATCTACCACTACATCCAGATAACCGTTTTCACAAAGCGGCACATCTGCTTGAGAGATCTGATACGCCTTTGGCAAATCCGGATAAAAATAGTTCTTTCTGTCCTGCCTGCATACCGTATGAATGTGACAATTCATAGCATGTCCCATCCGGATGGCGTATTCAACAACTTTTTCATTTAAAGTGGGAAGTGTACCCGGCATACCCATACATACCGGACAAATCTGCGTATTGGGATCTTTGCCAAAAGCATTTCGGCAGCTGCAATAAATCTTGGACTTTGTGTTCAGCTCTGCATGAACTTCCAGTCCAATCACCATTTCATAATCCTTCATATAATAAACACCTCCGGCTCAAAGATTCCTCGGAATGCATGAAAATCCGCCGCATAAGCTTTCATAGGCATAGGCTGCATTCAAAAGCTTCTGTTCTGCAAATTTTCCACCAATGATCTGCATGCCCAGCGGCAGCCCGGATGCTGTTTTTCCGCATGGTACACTGATGGCAGGAAGTCCGGCAATATTCACCGGAACGGTACAGATATCTCCGCTGTACATCTTCAGCGGATCGTCCGTCTGTTCGCCCAATCTGAAGGCTGGTGAAGGATACGTAGGCGTAATGATGACATCACATGCCTTGAATGCATCTGCAAATTCCTGGGCAATACTGCGCTGAACCTGCTTTGCTTTCTTATAGTAAGCCTCATAAAAGCCAGAGCTGAGCACAAATGTTCCCAGCATAATCCGGCGTTTTACTTCATCGCCGAAGCCTTCGCTTCGGGTTTTCTCATACATGTCCACAAGACCGTTATAGTTTTCTGCACGGAATCCATAACGCACGCCGTCATAACGTGCCAGATTGGAGGATGCTTCCGCAGAGGCAATGATATAATATGTATTGACTGCATATTCTGTGCTGGGCAGCGAGATTTCTTTTACAACAGCACCACTGCGTTCCAGCAGCCGGATGCCGTTCCAGACAGCCTCCTTCACCGATGCATCTATGCCGTCTCCGAAATATTCCTTGGGTACGCCGATTTGCAAGCCCTGTATATCCTTGCAAAGGGCTGCTGCAAAATCCGGATACGTTCTATATGCAGCAGTGGCATCCATCTTGTCATATCCGCAAATCAGACTGTATACCATGGCAACATCCTCCACCGATCTGCCAATGGGTCCTATCTGATCCAGAGAAGATGCAAATGCCACAAGACCATAACGGGATACGCTGCCATAGGTAGGCTTCAGACCTACGGTTCCGCAGAATGCAGCCGGCTGACGAATGGAGCCGCCTGTATCTGAACCCAGTGATACGATGGCTTCACCGGCTGCAACCGCTGCTGCGCTGCCGCCGGAGGAACCGCCCGGTACAAAATCCAGATGATGGGGATTGTGTGTCTTTTTCATATAGGAGGTTTCTGTAGACGCACCCATGGCAAACTCGTCCATATTTGTCTTTCCGGTCAGAATCATTCCGGCATCATGAACCTTTTCCATGACCGTTGCATCAAAGGGCGGTACATAATTTTCCAGCATACGGGAAGCACAGGTCGTAGGAATACCCTTGGTGGAAATGTTATCCTTAACAGCAATGGGAATTCCTGCCAGTGGATGCAGCACACTGCCGGCTGCAAGTGCCTTGTCTACAGCTTCTGCCTGCTGCAATTCATCCTCTGTACAACGTGTGATATAAGCACCGATATGCGCTTCCACGGCATCGGTACGTGCCAGAACATCTTTATAAATCTCAACAGCACTGCACTCCTTGCGCCGCAGCATAGCTGACAGCTCAGCCGCTGTCTTTTCATACAGCTTCATTCATATCCCCCCTTATTCCACAGTCTTCGGTACAGCCAGACAGCCGGACTGTACCTCCGGTGCATTTGCAAGCATTTCTTCTCTTGTAAACCGATTTTCTTCCGCAATATCGGCACGAAGCTTCATAGAATTGTCTGCATCCAGTGTAAGGACATCATGGGTGTCCGGAAGATGATTCACCATTTCCACGATTGCCTCCATATCCTTTTCAAATTTTGGCAGCTGCTCTGCATCGATGTGCAAACGTGCCAGCTTTGCAATATATGAAATATCCATTTGCATGTCCTCCTGCTCCTTTCCTATTTGGTTTTATCGATCAGTTCAGCTTCCGTCAGTACAGGAATTCCCAAGGAATTGGCCTTGTCCAGCTTACTGCCGGCTTCCTTTCCTGCTACAACATAGGTGGTCTTTTTGGAAACGCTGCCGCTGACCTTACCCCCATACTGTTCAATCAAAGCCTTGGCATCACTGCGTTTCATCGTGGGCAGTGTGCCCGTCAGTACAAAGGTCATACCGGCAAAACGCTGATCTGTAACAACCGCAGAATCATAGGTCATACGCAGCCCCAGCTCTGCCAGACGAGCAGTCAATGCCCTCATATGCGGCTCTGCAAAGGCATCCGCAACACTTTCTGCCATAATGGTGCCAAACCCCTCAATTTCAGCAATTTCCTCTGCCGCTGCATTCTGAATCTGCTCCATAGACGGAAATTTTTCACATAACAGCTTGGCGGCTCTTGCTCCGATATTTCGGATGCCCAGCGCAAAAATCAGTCGATCCAGAGCATTTTGTTTGGACTTTTCAATAGCTGCCAGCAAGTTATCTGCGGATTTTTCTGCAAAGCGGTCTATTTTCAGCAAGTCCTCTTTTTTCAGTGTATACAAATCTGCAACCGAATGAATCAGATTCGCCTGACTCAATGCCATGAGATTCTGCGGCCCTAAACCGTCAATATTCATGGCATCCTTGGATGCAAAATGAATCATCCGCTTCATAAGCTGTGCCGGACAGTCCGGATTCGGACAGCGCAGTGCAGCTTCCTCCTCATCCCGTTCCGCTTTTGTACCGCATACGGGACAGTTCTCCGGCAGCCTGTACGGTACTGCCCCCTCTGCATGATGCACGGCACGCACGACCTCAGGAATGATTTCCCCTGCCTTGCGCACCACAATGGTATCCCCAATGCAGATTCCCTTTTCTGTAATAAAATCCTGATTGTGCAGCGTTGCACGGGAAACATCCGTTCCGGCAAGGCGAACCGGCTGAAATACAGCTACAGGTGTAATAACACCCGTTCTGCCTACGCCCACTTCAATATCTGTAAGTAGGGTTTCCTTTTCCTCCGGCGGAAATTTATACGCCACTGCCCATTTCGGCACCTTTGTGGTAGCTCCCATTTCCTCCCGCTGAGAAAAATCATTCAGCTTTACCACAACCCCGTCAATGTCATAAGGATACTCACTGCGGATTTCTCCGATACGCTGAATTTCCTCAATAATCTGCCGGGTATCTGTCAGCAGCGCACTCTGAGGAATGGTTGTCAGCCCCAGCTCCGTCAGATAATCAATGGATGCTTTATGGGCATTTAATGAAACGCCTTCTATCTGCTGTACATTGAAAATCAGAATATCCAATCCTCGCTTGGCTGTAACAGAAGCATCCTTCTGCCGTAAGGAGCCGGAGGCTGCATTACGAGGATTCTTAAAAGGCGTTTCACCGTTCTGCTCCTGATACTGGGACAGAGCCTCAAACTTTTCACGGGACAGATAAACCTCACCCCGCACCTCCAGATAAGGCGGTGCATTTTTCAGCTGCAAGGGAATGGTCTGTATGGTTTTCAGATTCATGGTAACATCCTCACCGGTGAAGCCGTCTCCCCGTGTGGAGCCCCGTGTAAAAATACCATTTTCATATTCCAGTGATACGGACAATCCATCAATTTTGGGTTCTACCACAAACTGCGGCTCATGCAGCTGCTCCTTGCACCGCTGCACAAATGCAGCAACCTCCTCAAAGGAAAAAACATCCTGCAAGCTTGCCATCTGCACGGCATGCGTAACCTTTTCAAAGGTGCTGGATGCGCCGCCCCCTACACGCTGGCTGGGAGATGTAGGCAGTAAAAAGTCCGGATATTCTGCCTCCAATGCCCGCAGCTCCCGCATCATCTCATCATAGGTATAATCCGATACGGTGGGATCATTCAATATATAATAACGGTAATTATGCTGCTCCAGTTCTCTGGAAAGCACCTCTATCCTCTTTTTTGCGTCTTCTGCATGCATTCGATTCATCCTCCATTTTTGATTGCACATACCGCCGTTTCAGGGGAATGCACAAGTTTATTATAACACATTTTCCGATTCTGTACCAGCCTTTTCTCTATATTTTTATCTATTCGCCAAAAACGGCATATGCATCGGGTACATCACCCACTAAAACCATTTCTGTCAGCAGATAATCGTATACAACGTCCGTTTCCGTCTGATAAAAGGGAATGGCACCTGCTACATGAAGTGTCACTCTGACCCGCATACTGTGACAGGTCTGATTGATACCAGCAGACTCCAGAGAACTCATCAGCTGAACATGGGCATTGCCAACCGGCAGAAAACGCAGGGAAACCTCCGGCCCTCTTCCGGCAAAGAGCCACACGCCGCTGGCAGTTCCCAGCGATACAGACAACTCATGATTCCGGCTTTCTTCCAATGCAGCATTCATGTCGCTCAAAAGCTGTGCCTGTAAGCGGTTGATATTGGCTGTTTGGGTTTCTACAGCAGTGACATGACCCGATGAATCATATAGCAGCGTTGCAAAATCCGCATAATCATAGGGCTGTTCTGACAGCGTTTTCTGAATGCAGCTGCTGATGAGATGGGATGCATAGCGGCGGCATTCCTCCCCACAGACTGCCTCTACAGTAGGACGAATGCAGCCATCCAGCCGAATCAGCAGAAAAATTGTCACCGTAAGTGCAGCAATCATCAGCAGCAATGTACGGATACTGCGCCGCTGCTGCTCATAAGCCTGTCGTTTCACATAGCACTCCTTATATACCGCAGACAGCATGGCTGTGACTGCTTAACAGCGGTTTCCATCCAACTGGAATGAAAGGGGCGGCTCATGCCGCCCATCACTGATTTTACAAGTCTTTTTCGTCGTCTCCCTTATCGGAACAACCACATCCGCAATCCAAACCGGAATCCGGATTGCCTGTCACAGAACCCGGCGAGAATTCCTCTGCCGGGAATCGGATCCGGTCAAATACGGCACAGGGAGATTCTGTGTCATTGTGACACTCCTTGGTGGGAATGGTGTATTCATAAGTGGGTACCATAATTGTAACCGGACGATACAGCTCCACAACAGAAAACAGCCCCAGCGTCATAATAACCGTTCGGACAGGAATCGTACTGCTTTCCTCCTTGGAACAGGGACATGCTGTGCCAATTCGTGTTTCCAATGCAATCGGTTCTACGACCTGAACCGCTGCTGTAGGAAGATTCAGCGTATCACAGCAGCAGCAATTTTCAGGTTTTTCCGCTGCGATGGGAGCCGTATTGCTGTAAAAGGTTTTGCTGTTGCTCTCACCGCCATAAAGAATCACATTCTTGCTGGCATAGGCTGTACCCGTCAATAACGTAGGACTGCCGCAGGCACGCTCATAGGCCATCAGCTCTACCCGAAATGTATAGGTCAGATCAATGGAATAGAATCCCCGGTTGAAAGGAACCGGCTCAATGTTCATGCAGATATCAGCAACCTTCACACAACGGCTCTTCACAAGCGTCACAGCCTCTGATAGTGAACCGCAGTCCAGATGAATCTGTACATTGGACAGACAGTCCCGGTCACTACAGCTGTCAAACACACGCTGTGCCTTTACAGGAACGGCATCCGGACACTGCTCCGGTATGGGACGATATTTGCTCATAAAAAAACCTCCTGCTGTAAATCTGTGCATACCAGAAGTGGTCTGCATCTTCCATACAGTCTATTCAGGAGGTTTCCGGAGTGTGACACTCCTTAAGAATTTTTATCTACATTTTTAAAAGTCTTCAGATTGCCGATTTTTGCACTGCGCTCCACCAGAACGGCTTCTACCTCTGCCCAGCTCAGTCCGTTCTCTACGCACAGCACCATCAGATGATACAGCAGATCATTGATTTCATTTTTCAGCTCGTCATTGTCGTGATTTTTCGCAGCAATGATGGTTTCCGCACATTCCTCGCCGCACTTTTTCAGAATCTTGTCCAGACCCTTATCAAACAAATAACAGGTATAGGACTTCTGTTCTTCAATGTGAATCTCTCCGCTGTCATAGACACGCTTTCTGTCCAGTACAACATCGTACAAATCCTGCATAGGGTTACTCATAATTTTATTCTTCCTCTCCATAAATCTTATTGAAAAAACAGCTGTATGCGCCTGTATGACAGGCTGCACCGGTCTGCTTTACATGCAAAAGCAGCGTATCATCATCACAGTCTCCATAGATAGAGACGATCTTTTGCAGATGACCAGACGTTGCACCCTTATTCCAAAGCTCCTGACGAGAACGGCTCCAGTACCATGCATAACCGCTCTCCAGCGTTTTTTTCAGACTTTCCTTGTTCATATAGGCAAGCATCAGGACAGTCTTTGTGTCTACATCATAAGCAATCGCCGGAATCAGCTCGCCTTTTTGAAAAAATCGATCCAGATCATTCATATCAATCTTTATCATTCTGCTCTCCTCACTTTACACGCATGGGAATGCCATGGCTGCGGCAGTGCGCCTTGACTTCTGAAACTGTCAGTTCGCCAAAATGGAACAACGATGCCGCCAGTGCAGCCGTTGCACCAGTCTCCTCAAAGACCTCAGAAAAATCGCCAATCTTTCCTGCACCGCCGCTTGCAATAACAGGAATATTTACGGCATCACATACGGCTTTCAGCATGGGCAGGTCAAATCCTTCCTTTGTTCCGTCTGCATCAATGGAGTTCAGACAGATTTCACCGGCACCCAGCTGCTCAATCTGTTTCACCCAGTCCAGCAGATCCAGCTGCATATCCACTCTGCCGCCGTTGATGTATACAGTCCACTTGCCGTCTGCAACCTTTTTTGCATCAATTCCTACACAAATACACTGACTGCCGAAAATATCTGCACCGTCCTTGATGAGCTGAGGATTCTGAACCGCCTGAGAATTTACAGATACCTTATCTGCACCGGCTCTCAGCGTATCTCTGATGTCATCCACAGTCTTGATACCGCCGCCAACGGTCAGCGGTACAAACACCCGTTTTGCCGTTTCTCTTACTACATCCAGCATGACACCACGCTTTTCATAGGACGCTGTAATATCATAAAATACGATTTCATCTGCACCCTGCTGATTATACAGCTCTGCCAATGCAACGGGATCCCCTACATCACGAATGCCTTCAAACTGAACGCCCTTTACCACCTTGCCGTCACGGACATCCAGACATGGAATAATTCTTTTTGCCAGCATTTCTCTGCATCCTTTCTCAGTTTTTCTCTGCATAAGCAATGGCTTCTGCAAGGTCAAGCGTTCCCTTATAAATCGACTTGCCGCAGATCGTACCGTACAGCCCCATTTCCTTGCAGGCAATAATATCCTCCATGGTATGCACACCGCCGCTTGCAATGATCCTGCATCTGCCCTTTGTACCCTCAGAAAGCGCAGAAAGCTGCTCCTTGTTTACACCGGAAAGCGTACCATCCTTGGAAATATCCGTGAAAATAAAATATTTTACGCCCACTTCTATCATCTTGTTGGCAAGGTCGATGTAATTCACATCGGAGGTTTCCAGCCAGCCCTCCGTTGCAACCATGCCGTTCATGGCATCAATGCCTACAACGATTTTTTCACTGCCGAATTTTTCCACAGCTTTGCTTACAAGATGCGGATTTTTCAATGCAACAGAACCGAGAATGACTCTTGTTATGCCCATTTTCAGATAGGCATCAATGGTTTCAAGACTCCGGATGCCGCCGCCAAGCTCTACCTTGAGATGGGTTTTCTCTGCTACATCTGTGTAAATCTTTGTGTTCACCGGTCTGCCCTCTTTGGCACCGTCCAGATCCACCATATGTATCCATGATGCGCCTGCACTTTCAAAGCCCTTTGCCGTTTCCAGATAATCCGATGCAACCTTTTCCACTGTAGAGAAATCACCTTTGAAAAGACGTACACAGCTGCCGTCCTTTATATCAATTGCCGGTAAAATAATCATCGAATCAGACCTCCGAAGTTTTTCAGAATTTTCAGACCAGTATCACCGCTTTTTTCCGGATGAAACTGCGCACCGTATACAGTGCCGCCGTCATACACCATCGCCGGAACACGTCCGCCGTATTCTACCCAGGCTGCAAGATATTTTTCATCGGTTACGGCTGCATAGGAATGTACAAAGTATACATAGGCATCCTCACCCAGTCCATGCAGAATCGGACAGTCTCTGCCATATTCCAGCTTATTCCATCCCATATGGGGAATAATCAGTCCCGGTGCCTCTATTTTTTCAACGCTGCCCGGAATCAGACCCAGACCATCTGCTTCTTCAAACTCATAGCTCTTCTCCAAAATCATCTGCATGCCAAGACAGATGCCCAGAAAAGGCTTTTTTCTTGCTTCTGTACGGACAACATGGGTCAGACCTCTTTCATCCAGCATTTTCATGGCACTGGGAAAGGCTCCCACACCGGGCAGAATGACTGCATCTGCATTTTCAATCTGCTTTGCATCTGCCGTCAGTATGCTTTCCAAGCCCAGATAGTCCAGTGCATTTTTTACACTGAAAATATTGCCTGCACCATAATCAACAATTGCAATCATTTATAATACTCCTTTCGTGGAGAGCGTCTTTCCATCCGAAAGCGGCGTTACAGCGACTTTCAGCGCATGGGCTACGGCCTTAAAAGCAGCTTCACATTTGTGGTGATCATTGCTTCCATACATCATATTCACATGCAGCGTGATGCCTGCATTCAATGCAAAGGCACGGAAGAATTCCTCTGTCAGACAAGTATCATAGCTTCCGATCATGGCATTGGTGAAGCTGCCCTGAAACACCAGAAACGGACGATTGCTGATATCCAGACTGCAAAAGGCAAGTGACTCATCCATGGGGATAAACGCACTGCCGTAACGGGTAATTCCCGACTTGTCCCCCAATGCTTCACCCAGTGCCTTCCCCAGCACAATGCCTGTATCCTCCACGGTATGATGACCATCTACATGAAGATCTCCCTTTACATGAATCTCCATGCTGATGCCGCTGTGTACGGAAAGTGCTGTCAGCATGTGATCAAAAAAACCAATGCCTGTATCAATACAAGCTTTCCCCTGCCCGTCCAGTGTAACTTTTACTTCAATGTCCGTTTCTCTTGTCGTTCGTTTGATTTGTGCTTCTCGCATGATACACCATCCTTATAAATTCTCATTAAAAAAATCATAATCCATTCGCTTTACTTCATATATCGTTTCCACAGAAACACCAAGATTATATTCTATCATGAGTGAAGTCAGCTCAGCACCATCTACAAGAACGATTTTCTGCTGTAAATGTCGTTGTGCAAATGCAATAGCTTCACTTGAAAAGCGAGCAGTTGTAATGAAAAGTCCTTTCGATGCGCCTTGTCCGGCAAGTGCTCCCAAAAACTTCTGAATTTCCGGACGACTTACAGTAGAGCCTTCCTTCCATTGTTTTGCCCGTACATAAATTGTATCAAATCCAAATTTATCTGCTCTTACCAAACCATCTATCCCGTCATCGCCTGACTTTTTTGTCGCTGTAGGTTCACCATAACCCATTTTCTTCAATAACAGAACAACCAGTTTCTCAAAATCATACCACTCCATTTTGAGAATTTCTTGCATCAAAGTATCTGCCAAGGACTCATTAATTTGTTTTACTGAGGATTCTATAACTTCTTTTGGACTTAGTTCTGTATCCTCAATTTCATTTACAGTAACTGAAGCTGGCACAGAACTACTAATACCCCAAAATTTTCGAAAAGACTCGTATTGTTTTAAATATTCCAATGTCACATTGGAAACGCCAATACCAACAGCCTTTTTTCCCTCTTCTGTCAATACATATTCAGAACGAACAGGGCATTCAATTAATCCAGCTTTTTTTAAATATGTTTTTGCCCAACCGATACGATCGCTCAATAAATTTTGCTTCCCACTTAGTGTAGTTTGCTGTACATCATCTTCTGTTAAAGAAAAATGTGCAATACAAAAAGAACGAATCTCCTTCGTTGTATGCCTCTCGCCATCAGAGAGAAATTCCAATATGGGACTGAAAAATTCGTTGTACTTTGGTACTGCCATTTTTACTTCTCATCCTCAAAACGAACCGTAATCGCATTGGCATGCGCCGTCAAGCCCTCACGGTTTGCAATCAGCACAATATCATCCTTCGCCTGACGAAGCGCATCCTTTGTATAGTAGGTATAGCTGGAACGCTTGACAAAGCTGCTGACACCCAGCGGCGAGAAGAATCTTGCCGTACCGCTGGTGGGAAGCACATGGTTCGGTCCGGCATAATAGTCACCCAGCGGTTCAGATGCATAGGCACCCAAGAATACAGAGCCTGCATTGTCAAGTGCGCCCAGCAGCTCCATGGGATTTTCCATGAGTACTTCCAGATGCTCCGGTGCAATCTGATTTGCCAGAGCAGCCGCCTCTTCCCGTGTATCACACAGAAGAATTGCGCCATATGTATTCAGGGACTTTTCAATGATCTCCTGACGGGAAAGATATGCCGCCTGACGATTCACCTCGGCTTCCGTTTTATCAGCAAGCTCCTTACTCGTTGTAACCAGAATGGATGAGGCAAGAACATCATGCTCAGCCTGAGACATCAGGTCAGCTGCTACGAATTTCGGATCCGCCGTTTCATCTGCCATCACCAGAATCTCACTGGGGCCTGCAATCATATCAATATCCACAACACCATAAAGCAGCTTCTTCGCTGTTGCTACATAAATGTTACCGGGGCCTACAATCTTATCTACCTTGGGGATTTCCTCCGTGCCGTATGCCAGTGCCGCAATTGCCTGCGCACCGCCGGACAGAAATACACGGTCTACACCGCAAATGGCAGCTGCAACCAGAATATCCGGATTGGGCGTGCCGTCCTTACGGGGCGGCGTTACCATAATGATTTCCTTGACACCGGCAATTTTTGCCGGAACAGCATTCATAATCACACTGGACGGATAAGCGGCTGTACCGCCCGGTACATACAGACCCACACGCTCAAGCCCTCTTACACGCTGTCCTATAATCACGCCATTGGGCATAGCATTGATAAACCCCTGCGTCACCTGTCTCTGGTGAAAATCACGGACATTCTCCATGGCATTCAGAAGTGCATTTACAAAATCCTCGTCTGCCTCTGTCAGGGCATCATTGATCACATCACGGGGAACTTCGTAATACGCAGGCAGATTCCCGTCAAATTTCAGGGTATAATCCTTGACTGCCTGATCTCCGCCAGCTTTTACATTTGCAATAATTTCGGTAACTGCTGCTGTGACCTTCGCATTGGTTTCGCCGCTGCGCTTATCCAGCATTTCAAAGAACGCCTGCTTTTCTTCAGCGTTGCTTGCATTGATTCTCTTCATCTCAATCATTTTTCTTCAGTGCCTCCTCTATTTTCGCAACCAATGCTTCAATTTCCTGCTGACGCAGCTTCAGGCTGACGGTATTCACAATCAGTCTTGCAGAAATCGGAACCACATCTTCTACCACTTCCAGACCATTCTCCCGGAGTGTCACACCGGTTTCTACGATATCCACAATACCGTCAGCCAGTTCCAGCAGCGGTGCCAGTTCTACAGAGCCTTCAATCTTTACAATATCAATATCCATATTCTTGCCCTCAAAAAATTTCCGGGCAACATTCGGATACTTCGTTGCAATGGTTTTTACCCCGAATCCACTGTAGAAATCTGTATTTTTCTTGGCTGCAAGGGCAAAACGGCATCTGCCGAAGCCCAGATCACACAGCTCAAAAAATTTGCCTTCCATCTCCATGATGGTATCTTTTCCTACAACACCGATATCACAGACACCATGCTCTACATAAGTGATGACATCCGCAGCCTTTGCAAGTACAACCTCCATGTTCCCATCCGGAATGGGAAGAATCAGACGGCGTCCCTTTTCCCGGACTGCCGTACAATCATATCCCAGCCGTTCCAGCAGCGCAACTGTATCCTTTTCCAGTCTGCCCTTTGTCAGAGCAATTCTCAGCGGCTTTGCCATGATTACACCTCCGTAATTCCACTGTCAACCACAACAATGCGGCCGATTCTCTTTTCCCGTGCATACTCACGCACAGCTTCTATATCATCCAGCAGGGCGAATTCTGTTACAACACCGCTCTCTGCATGCAGCTGCTTTGCCAAGGAAATGGCTTTCATCTCATAGCCCGGCTCAGCATAAAGCAGTACATCTGCCGGCTTGACGGTTCTCGGATTCTCCTTAATGGCAACCTTTGCAATGGCATCCACATTCACACCAAAACCCGTTGCCGGAATATCATAACCATAATCTGCCAACAACTTGTTATAACGTCCTCCGGAAAGCACCTCTTCGCCGTATCCCTCCAGATAGCCCTTGATAATAACACCTGTATAATAATCTGCATTATTTACCATGCCCAGATCCACGGTCAGTCTGCCCTTGCCAATCAGCTGGGAAATTTCACCATACAGCTGACGCAAATCCTCTAACATCATGTCGATTCTGGGATTGGAATACAATCCGGATGCCTTTTCAAAGACCTCTTCTCCACCAAACATGGCAGGTAAACGCTTCAAAGCTGAAATCACCGGTGAATCCCCCATGGTATCCAGCAAATCGTTCAATGCCGGATAATTCTTCGTTTCAATGAGATAACGGATATTTTCACGCTCATCCTCCGTTGCATTCAGCTCCCGCATCAGCTCCTTGAATACACCTGCATCACCGATTTCCAGAGAGAAGCTGGTTTCTGAACAGCTTTCCAACACTTCAATTGCAGTGCTTACCATTTCTAAATCCGCCATATGAGAGGCAGAACCAATCAGCTCAATACCCGTCTGTACAATTTCATTGCTGCGTCCCTTTAATGCAGATTCAAAACGATAGACACTCTGATTATAAAACAGACGCAGCGGCAAGGATGCATCCTTCAGACGGGTGGCAACCACTCGTGCAATGGGCATTGTACTCTCCGGACGCATCACAAGGAGACGACCCTTGCTGTCCGTCAGCTTATACAGACGCTCCTGCGGATAATGGCCGGATTCCGTCTGAAATACATCAAAAAATTCAAGAGCCGGTGTTGTCAGCTCATAATATCCCTTTCCCCGGAAAATATCATGGATTTTTTCCTCCGTTTCACGTCTTACAAGACATTCCTCAAACAGAAAATCCTTTGTCCCCTCCGGCGTTATCAAATCATACTTTCTCATAATTTCCTCCCACTGTACTTTATCATGCTAACATGATAATATAGTAGCACATTCTCATAATATTGTCAAGCAAACCGAATTAAAAGAGCGTCATCTGGCTGGATTTTGGCAAATCGCCCAATGCGTTCAACTTTTCCAGCATCTCAATCAGTGCTTTTGAAGCGCCGCTTTTCTCCTGAAATTCTTCAATGGAGATAAAATCTCTTTTTTGTGCTGCTTCATACAAGGCATTGGCAGCAGCAGCACCTACACCAGACAGTGCACCAAAGGGAATCCGTATCTTGCCATCCTCCACAATATACCGATTGGCTTGTGAGTGATAAATATCTACTGGCAGGAATTCATAGCCTCTGGAATACATTTCATTGACAATCATCAGCAAATCCATCAGATCCGTTTCCTTTTTGGTTCGCTCATTTCCCTTGCCCCGCAGCTCCTCAATCTTATCACGCACCGCCTGCTTGCCTTGCAGAACAATTTCACAGTCAAAATCGCCGCCACGGGTACTGAAATACACGGCATAATATTCCAGCGGACGATACAGCTTGAACCAGCCCAGCTTAATAGCAGCGGTTACATAAGCGGCTGCATGGGCTTTCGGGAACATATACTTGATTTTCAGACAGCTGTCAATATACCAATCCGGCACATTATGATCCTTCAGCATCTGGATACGTTCCGGTGTAAAGGTTTTGGGTGCCTTTCCCTTACGGGTATCCTCCATAATCTGGAACGCCTGCTTCGGCTCTACGCCCTTATACAGCAGATAAGTCATAATACTGTCACGGGTTCCGATTACATCTGAAATGGTGCAGGTTCCGTTATCAATCAGATCCTTCGCATTGCCCAGCCATACATCTGTACCATGGGAAAGTCCTGATACCTGCAAAAAGTCGCTGAACTTATTGGGTTTGGAATCCAGCAGCATCTGAATGGTAAAGCCTGTACCCATTTCTGGAATGCCAAGACTGCCGGTTTTACAGTAAATCTCTTCACCCGTTACCCCCAGTTCATCGGCATGGGTACACATACGGATTACTCTGGGATCCGTAGTGGGAATATTCTTGATGTCAAGACCTGTCATATCCTCCAGATGCTTATACATCGTCGGAACCACATGTCCCAGTTCATCCAATTTCAGAATGGTATCATGCAGGGAATGGAAGTCAAAGTGTGTGGTAATTACATCCGAATCCGCAGAATCTGCCGGATGCTGCACGGGTGTAAAGTCATATACGTCATAGTCATTGGGCACAACAACCATACCGCCCGGATGCTGCCCTGTGGTACGTTTAATGCCGGTACAGCCGATAGACAGACGGTTGATTTCCGTGGGACTGCATACTCTCCCCCGTTCCTCCAGATATTTTTTAACATATCCGTATGCCGTTTTATCAGCTACAGCTGCAATGGTTCCGGCTTTGAATACGTTATCTCTGCCGAACAGCTCCTCTGTATAACGATGGGCACAAGTCTGGTATTCACTGGAAAAGTTCAGGTCAATATCCGGTGCTTTGTCTCCGTCAAAGCCCAGAAAGGTTTCAAAGGGAATGTCATGTCCGTCCCGTGTCATCTCTACATGACAGTGCGGACACTCCTTTGGCGGCAGATCAAAGCCGCTGCCATAGCTGCCGTCTGTGATAAATTCGCTGTGCTTGCACTTCGGACATACATAATGGGGAACCAGTGGATTGACTTCTGAAATGCCTGCCATGGATGCAACGAAAGAAGAACCCACAGAGCCTCGGGAGCCAACCTGATAACCATGTGCTACACTATCCCATACCAGCTTCTGTGCAATGATATACAGCACCGCAAAGCCATGCTTGATGATAGAGGACAGCTCACGATCCAGACGCTTTTCTACAAGCTCCGGCAGCGGATCCCCGTAAATCTCATGTGCCTTGTCGTGGGTGATGCGAATCAGATCCTCCTCTGCCCCATCAATATTCGGAGTGAAGGTACCCTTTGGAATGGGGCGCACACGCTCAATTCTGTCTGCTATGGCATTTGTATTCTCTACAACAATTTCATATGCCTTTTCTTCCCCCAAATAGGAAAATTCCTCCAGCATTTCTTCCGTGGTGCGCAGATACAAAGGCGGCTGATATTCTGCATCCTCATATCCCTGACCTGCCTGAATGATTTCACGGAAAATTGCATCCTTGGGATCCATAAAGTGCACATCACAGGTTGCACAAACAGGAAGATTCAGTTCTTCTCCCAATGCAACAATGGCACGGTTATAATCACGCAGTTCCTCCATATTGGCAGCACTGCCGTTTCGAATCATAAAGCTGTTATTGGCTGCCGGCTGAATTTCCAGATAGTCATAAAACGATGCAAGCTTTACAATCTCCTCATGAGAACGCTTTTCTACCATAGCCTGAAACAATTCACCGGCTTCACAGGCACTGCCGAAAATCAGACCCTCCCGATGCGCCATCAGCACGGATTTCGGAATCAGCGGCTTCCGGTAAAAGCATTCGATATGACCATAGGAAATCAGCTTGTACAGATTTTTCAGTCCGGTCTGATTGCGTACCAGAATAATCTGATGATAGGATTTCAGCTTTTTGACATCTATATCCGCTGTTTTCGTATTTAGCTCATACAGCTTTTCCAGCTTCTTTTCCTGAATCAGCTGACTCACCAGACGAATGTAGATTTTGGCAAGCATCTGTGCATCATTGTCCGCACGATGATGGTCAAACTTTCCAAGTTTGAGTGCCTTTGCAACCTGATTCAGCTTATGTCTCGGCAGCTGAGGCAGCATGACCTGACACAGAACCAATGTATCAATGGTTACAAATGAAAAGTCCATATGCTGACGCTGACAGGCATTTCGGATAAAGGATGTATCAAAACGTGCATTATGGGCTGCAAGCACCGGATTCGAATTGCCGCAGAAAGCAATGAACTTTTCAATTGCCTGCTGCTCAGAAGGAGCATCTGCAACCATGGCATCTGTGATTCCGGTCAGCTCCGTAATTTTGGCAGGAATCGGACGCTCCGGATTTACCATGGTCTGAAAGCTGTCCACAATCTGCATATTCCGCAGCTTCACTGCACCAATTTCCGTCAGCCGATCGGAGGCAGGATTCAATCCGGTTGTTTCCACATCAAAAACAATAATTTCATCATGAATGCTGCGCTCATCGGGCTGGTCAATAATGACTTTTTTCATCAGATCGTTGACAACATACGCTTCACAGCCGTAAATCACTTTGAAATTGTCATCCTTGAGTCCGTTCCATGCATTCATAGCATCCGGAAAGGCCTGTGCAATACCATGGTCTGTAATGGCAAGTGCCGGATGCCCCCATTCATGTGCCCGTTTTACCAATGCACCAGCTTCTGTAATGGCATCCATTTGTGACATAGAAGTATGGCAGTGCAATTCCACACGCTTTTTCGGCGCATGGTCCATACGACGCTGCCGCTTCACCAGAACAATGGAATCCGGTTTCATGACATCCTCATGGGCAAAATTGTCATAATCAATTTTGCCGCAGATGAGCAGCGTACTGCCAACCTTAATTTCCTTCAAAGGCATTTTTTCTACGTTCTCATTGGTATCAAAAATCTTCACCAGAAGAGAATTCTGATCATCCGTCACCTGAATGGTAACCACTGTACGTTCGCCCCGAACTTCCTTAAATTCCGGCTTTGCAAAAACATCGCCCAGAATCACGACTCGCCGTCCCTGCTCCAGCAGAGCTTCGTCAATAGACAAGGGCACATCACGAATGGGTCTGCCCTTAATCAGAACCGCACTGTCCGGCAGAATACCGGCAATATCACTGCTGACGGAAACCGACTGGGCAGCAGGAGCAGAGGTCTCCTTTTTGGTCACAGATACGGATTGCAGCAGAGCAGAGGGCTGCTGCTTAGGCAGATTCTCCTCTGCCTCATGAATCATCTGCTGAAATTCTTCCTCAGATACCGCCGCACCGCCCTCAATCTGTACAGAAATTGCCCGTGAAAACATACGCTCAATCAATCCCCTGATCTTTTCCGGTACATGATACTGCATCAGAATATCATAACCGCCGTTTTTCAGGGTAATATGCAGATGCTCTCCTTCCAAAACAACATCTGCCCCATCCAGAAAGCCATTGATGACAGACAGCTCACGTTTCAAAAAGACAAGCAGATCATCAAAATAATCCATCGTAAACATCTCAGAAGCATATCGGGGCAGAATACGCACCGTTTCAACCTGCAAAAGCTGCTCCAGATGATGCTCAAAGGCAAATACATCACTTACAGGAATCAGTCTGGGAAATCTGACATAAAACGAAATTCTGGTCAGATTGTCTGAATAGGTCAGCTTATGAATCATGCCATCATGCATTGATTCCGGTATCTGAGGATGGTATTCCTCAAAAAAATCAAAAAGACGATATTCCATGATTCACTCTCCTTTTTACAGCTTCTCAATCTCAGACAGCAGCTCTGCCACAATGTCCTTTTCATCCACCTTGCGCAGAACCTCTCCTTTTTTGAACAGCATAGCACAGCCATCTCCTCCGGCTATGCCAATATCCGCTTCACGTGCCTCGCCGGGGCCATTGACCACGCAGCCCATAACTGCAACCTTAATATCTTTCTCCACATGCTTCAAAGCAGCTTCTACTTCCTGCGCCGTTTTTACCAGATCAATCCGTGTTCTTCCGCAGGTAGGACAGGACACAATCTGTGCACCGCCCCGCAATCCCAGACATTTCAAAATATCCTGTGCGGCAGCAACCTCCATTTCCGGCTTGTCCGTCAGAGAAACTCGAATGGTTTCGCCAATGCCGTCATGGAGCAGTGCGCCAATACCGATGGCGGATTTCAGCATACCCATATGAGCTGTACCGGCTTCCGTTACCCCCAGATGCAGCGGATAGGAACAGGTTTCTGCCGCCAGACGATAGGCATCTATCATGGTATGTACGTCAGAAGATTTGATGGAAATGACAATATCATCGAAATCACAGGCTTCTAACAGCCGAACATGACCCATGGCACTTTCAACCAAAGCCTCCGGTGTAGGAGAACCGTATTTGGCAAGAATCTCCTTTTCCAAAGAACCTGCATTTACACCAATACGAATGGGAATCTTTCTGCTGCTGCATGCCTTGACCACCTGCTTCACATGGTCAATGCCCCCGATATTTCCGGGGTTGATCCGAATTTTATCAATTCCGGCTGCCGCTGCTTCCAGTGCCAGCCGATAGTCAAAATGAATGTCTGCAACCAGCGGTACAGAAATCTGCTCTTTAATGGCTGGAATCAGGGCAATGGCATCTGTATCCGGAATGGCTGCACGAATGATCTCACAGCCTGCTTTCTCAAGAGATACGGCCTGCGCCACACTGCCTGCAATATCATCGGAACGTGTATTCAACATAGACTGAATATAGATGTGGGAACCATCCAGCAGAAAATCGCCCACACGAACCGGCTTTACATTTCTTTTCATATTCTTATCCTTTCCGTAATGAACGCAGACCGCTGATGCAGTCTGCGTATGTCCGCTTTATGCAAAAAATCTGGATACGTCCTGTATGGATATGACAATCATCAGCAGGAACAAAGCCGCCATACCAATCAGATGCACCATGGCTTCCCGTTCCTTTTGAATGGGCTTGCGCCGAATGGCTTCAATGACCATAAAGAGAAAACGGCTGCCGTCCAGTCCCGGGATGGGAAGCAAATTGAATATACCTACATTGATGGTGATAAAAACCGTCAGCGTAAGCAGAGAATTGATGCGTTCTGCCCAATTGGTTCCTGACGTAGCTGCATCACTGATGACAGATATGGTTCCAATGGGTCCGGATAAATCATGTATCCCATATTTCCCCGTCACCAAATCTCCCAGCGACATCCAGATCAGCTTGCCTGTAGCAATGGTATCCCGCAGAGAAAACACAAGAACATTCCCGATATGCTTTTCTTCTCCTACCAGACCAAAGTCCATCCGTCCGCCGGACAGCTGATTTTCAAACTTTACATGCTCCAGTGTAATTTTTTCTCCATCCCGATTCACCACCAGCGTAAAATCATTGGCATCTGTTGTCTGAAGCTTATAGGTCAGATCGGTAATCGACCAGATATAGGAGCCATTGATTGCAATAATTTCATCTCCGATCTGAAGTCCGCAGTCCTTGCTCGAAGATATATTGACCTGCCCTTGCAGCGTCATCAATGACCAGTTCCCGATATTATATCCGTATGTGGTATAGCTTTCCGCTGCAAACCGATTGACATAACGTGTGGGCACCAGATCATTCATGCAGCTGGTGACAATCAACAGCACAAATCCCAGCACGATATTCATAAATGCACCGGCGAGTACAACAATCATTCGCTGCCATACCTTTTTTTTCTCATAGGCACGGGGATTGTCACTATGAACATCCTCCCCTTCCATTGCACAAAAGCCCCCAATGGGCAGCAGACGCAGCGAATAGGTTGTTTCTCCCTTTTTCAATTTCAGAATCCTCGGTCCCATGCCAATGGCAAATTCATTCACCTGAATGCCGTTTGCCTTTGCTGCTATAAAATGCCCGAATTCATGAATGGCAATAATCATGCCAAATATGAAAATTGCTATTAAGATCGTCCATACCGACATAACGCTATAAATCCTTTCCTGTGTGAAGATTTCTTATTGAATCATCTGACGAACCCATGCTCTGGCTGCATCATCTGCTTCCAGCACATCGGAAAGTGTACGGATTTCCTGACAGGGTACTTGTGCCATGGCAGATTCCACCAAATCCGCAATCTGGAGAAAACCAATTTTCCCCTGTAAAAATGCAGCAACTGCTACCTCGTTGGCACCATTCATAACAGCCGGAACTGTACCGCCCCTGCGAATGGCCTCTATAGCCAACGGAAGGCAGCGGAAGGTTTCCATATCCGGCTTGGCAAAGGTCAGCTGACCGTAATCACAGAGAGAAAGTCTTTCCGTAGGACAGGACATTCTGTCCGGATACAATAGCGCATATTGAATGGGAATCTTCATATCCGGTACGCCCATCTGTGCAATCACCGAATAGTCATCATATTCCACCGCAGAATGCATCACACTCTGACGATGCACCACCACCTCTATCTGCTCCGGTGTTACATCAAACAGCCACTTTGCTTCAATAAATTCCAGTCCCTTATTCATGAGCGTTGCAGAATCAATGGTGATTTTACTGCCCATATCCCAGTTGGGATGTTTGAGGGCATCCGCAGCGGTCACCTGTGTCAGCGCATCTCTTGTTTTCCCATAGAAGGGTCCGCCGGATGCAGTCAGTATAATTTTATGCAGCTGTTTTCTGGAATTTCCCTGTAAGCACTGGAAAATTGCGGAATGCTCACTATCCACCGGAAGAATGGGAACCCCCTTTTTCTCAGCTGCTTTCATCACCAATGCACCGCCTGCAACCAGTGTTTCCTTATTGGCAAGTGCAACGGGAATACCTGCATCAATTGCCGTCAGCGTGGGCTTCAGTCCTACCATGCCTACAACAGAATTCAGCAGTATATCCGCACCTGTATCCGCTGCAATTTCACAAAGGCCCTCCATACCCGTCAATACACGAACCTGCAAATCGGAAAGTCGCTCCTTGAGTACAGGATAAAGTTCCTCACAGTAAATACAGACTACCTTCGGATGGTATTTACGCACCTGACGCTCCAGCAGATCCACATTATGATAAGCAGCCAGTGCATAAACCTCAAACGAATGCTTTTCCACAACCTCCAGAGCCTGTGTGCCGATGGAACCGGTGGATCCCAGAATGGAAATTCGTTTTCCCATGTAAGACTCTCCTCTCTCTATGCGGCAACACCCCTCATAGGACGCTATGAGGGGGCTGTCTCGTTTTATCAAACTGAATAAATCGGAATCGCCGACACACATGCGTAAAATACCGGTATGGTAAACAGCACGCTGTCAAAACGATCCATCACACCGCCGTGACCCGGCATAATTTTTCCGAAATCCTTGATGTTTCTCTGACGCTTGATCAAAGAAGCACTTAAATCCCCCAATACGCCGGCAACAGAGCAAACGGCTGCTGTCAGAATCAGCCATACATACTGTACATGAACACTGGCAGCCAGACCATAAATTACGCTGACCAGAATCATCACAATAATATCTACGGCAATACCGCCCAGAAAGCCCTCCACCGTTTTTTTGGGGCTGATTTCCGGGCAAAGCTTCTTTTTGCCAATAAATGTACCTGTAAAATATGCACCTGTGTCAGAAATCCATGCCGCACACAGGGCAAGAATCACATATACAAGACCAAATTTGCTGCTCATCTGCAAAAGACTAATCAGCAGATTCATGGAATATGGAATGAATACTGTCACCATAAGCATAAAAGCTGTCTGATGAAATGTACGTTCTTTATGGTGCTTGACAAAATCAAAGAAAAGCACCATCACACCCACAACAAAAATCAGTGTATCCCAGCCGTACAGCCCATAGAACCGGAAAAAGGGCGTAATCACCGCAACCGCACAGGCTGCTGCAATAGAAATCACATATTTTGTACAGTGATCTGCCCGAAACAGCTCCAGAACAGCAAGGGCTGAAATCAGACCTATGCACAGTGGGTAGAGAAAAGTCCAGTGCAGAATCAGCACAACAACCAGAATTGCCACTGCCACAGCACCTGAAATGATACGAGTTTTCATGCTCAGACACCTCCGAACCGGCGTCCACGGCCTGCAAAGTCCATCAATGCCTTATCCAGTTCACTGCGGGAAAAATCCGGCCACAGCACATCCGTAAAGTAATATTCTGCATAGGCACACTGCCAAATCAGAAAATTGGACAGGCGCAGCTCACCGCTTGGACGAATCATCAAATCTACATCCGGTATCTCACGGGTATACAGGTATCTGCCAATGGTTTCCTCGGTAATATCCTCCGGACGCAATGCACCCTTGACCGCCTGTTCAGCAATCTGACGGGCAGCATGGGCAATTTCATCCCGTCCGCCGTAGTTGATGGCCAGAATCAGATTCATTTTATGATACTTTTTCGAATCCTCCTCCAGCTCCAGCATCCGGTTTCGGATTTTCTCCGGCAAACGAGATTTGTCGCCGATGAAAATCATCCGAACTTCCTGCTCCAGATATTCATCGCAGTCATTCAGATATTCCCACAGCAAGTTCATAATAGCATCAATTTCCTCCTGAGGACGTTTCCAGTTCTCCGTAGAAAATACATAAAAGGATGCATTCTGAATGCCAATGGAACGGCAGTAGCGAGTGATATCATGAAAGGTTTTTGCCCCCTCACGATGTCCGAATTTACGGGGCATCCCACGTTTCTTTGCCCAGCGTCCGTTTCCGTCCATAATAAAAGCAACATGCTTTGGAAGAACATCCGGCAGCCTGGATTCCTCCTGTCCGGGATTCTTCTTCAAAAAGGGAAAAGCCATGATTCACGCCTCCCTCAGATGCTCATGATTTCCTTTTCTTTTGCAGCAACAGACTGGTCTGCTTCATCACAATAACGGTCGGTAATCTTCTGAATATCCTTTTCACCGTTCTTTACATCATCCTCTGTCAGTTCGGATTGCTTCTTCATAGCCTTGAGTTTGTCAATGGCATCCCGGCGCACATTCCGTACAGCCACTTTTGCTTCTTCGCCGTACTTCTTAATCGACTTGCACAATTCCTTACGGCGATCCTCCGTCAGCTGCGGAAATGCCAGACGCAGAACCTTTCCGTCATTGGTGGGCGTAATGCCGATGTCAGAAGCCAGAATTGCCTTTTCAATTGCCTTCAGGGACGACATATCCCATGGCTGAATGACCAGAATCCGTGCCTCAGAAACGGAAATAGCAGCCATCTGCTGAATGGGAGTGGGTGCACCATAGTAGTCAACCGTAATTTTATCCAAAACAGCCGGATTGGCTCTGCCTGCACGAATGGCAGCAAGCTCTTTATCCAGACGGTCTATGGTCTTCTTCATCTTTTCTTCGGTCTCTTTCATAACTGCTTTCATCATTTTCAATTCCTCTCCGATTTTTATCAATAGTTTTGGATGCACATACAAGGATTATTCATGCTCTGCCACAACGGTACCGACAGTTTTGCCCAGAATCGCATCATAAATATTATCCGGACGGCTCAGATCAAATACCAGCATGGGCATCTGATTATCACGACACATGGAAGCGGCAGTACTGTCCATAACAGACAATGCGCTGCTCAGCACATCACTGAATGTAATTCTTTCATAACGAACTGCATCCGAATACTTATGCGGATCCTTGTCATAAACACCGTCCACCATAGTTGCTTTCAGCAGAATATCTGCACCGATCTCAACCGCACGCAGTGTTGCTGCTGTATCGGTAGAAAAGAACGGACTGCCTGTACCGCATCCGAAAATGACAACACGACCCTTATCCAGATGGCGGATTGCACGATTGCGAATGTACGGCTCAGCAATGGCCTGCATAGAAATAGCAGTCTGCACACGAACCTCTACGCCAAGTGCTTCCAGAGAATCTGCCACTGCCAGTGCATTCATCGTAGTAGCCAGCATACCAATATGGTCTGCACGTGTGCGATCCATGTTACCGGATGAACGTCCCCGCCAGAAATTACCGCCGCCTACAACAATACCGATCTGTGCGCCTGCGTCAACGCACTTCTTGATGCTGGCACAAATCTTATTGATCACATCAAAATCAAGACCTGTTTTCTTGTCTCCTGCCAGAGCCTCACCGCTCAGCTTTAATAAAACACGTTTGTATTTCAGTTCCATTGATCTGTTCGTCCTTTCATTTTGGATTCTCTTGCATGAAACAGCGAATGCATCCATCATCCGCCACACTGCTTCTTTTATTTTACACTATTTTTCATAAAATGTAAAGTCATTTTGCGCAAAAAAATAAAAAGCCAAATGCAATATCACAGCCAGCGTAAATTTCATATCACAATCTGAAAAATGAATGGAATAGCAGAGTTATCTCATCTCAGATACTTCTTTTAAATATGCAAGCTCTTTTTTCAGATCAGAACGTATACTCATATGCCAGAAGAACTCACCGATAAATAAAACCTTATGCCTGAAATCTTCCGTAAGCAATGCCTGAAGAAGCCGTTTGAAAGAATAGATTCTCCTGCTTGCATCTATATGTTCAAGCTGTAGCTGATACGGTGTCATTTTTTTAGGATAATGCACTGTATTGCCATTATATTTCGACCAATCCTCGTGAAGCAGCCTATCCTTATAGTTTTCATAAACAGGCGTACCCGGAACAAAATACATACACTGAATCAAACAACCCTTGATATGATTTTCAATTACAAAATCGGCAAGCTGTTTTCCGCATCCCACTTCATGATGATCTGAACCCAGTATGAACAGTCCTCTTACGCTGAGACCGTGCTTCTGTATATTTTTTATGGATTCTACAATTTTTTCCCTTTCACTCTTTTTATGATAGGTTCGAAATGATGCATCATCCACAAACTCAATACCCAGATCCAGTTCAAAAAAGCCTGCTTTTTTCAGCAGTTCCAGCATCTCATCATCCAAGCCTACTTCATATCTCGCCTGAACATTGAAGCTGTATCGGATATTCCTCTTTATAATCTCCCGCAGCACTTCCATAGCCCATTCTCTGTCTGCGAAAAAATTGTCATCGGATATCCAAAGTGCTTTTAATATTCTTTTATGCCCCCTGTCAAAAAAATCAATCGAGTATTCTATATCGTCTACTACATTTTTAGGCGAACGTTTTCTGACACATCTTCCAAAATGCCGTACAAGTGCGCAGTAGTCGCAGTTGTGGGGGCATCCTCTTGATGCATGAACCTGGGGCCAGATAGTACAATGTCCCGTCATTTTCTTGTAATGATATACAAGGCTCCGGTCGGGTATCAAATCAAAATTCTGCGGCGGTACCGGCATACCCGTGCTGATCATTTCTCCATGCTCTATCCATGCAACACCGGGAAAGTCCAGTTTCTTGCCTGCTGAAATGGTCTGAATAAAAGGAAGAATCGTCTCATCACCTTCGCCCAAAAGAACATAATCGCAGTATTTCACCGCTTCGGTATAGTTCATAGATGCATGAAGTCCGCCCATAACAATTTTCGCTTTTGTATTTTTACGAAAATCCTCCGCAAGTTCATAGCCTCTTTTGGCTGCAAATGTAAATATGCTTATGAAAATAAAATCCGCATCCCTGCAATCATCCATATCAATCTTTGAAATGGATTCGCTGTACATAAGAGTATCCGGATATTCCTTGTGCACAATGGTTGCAAGCGTAGTTAACCCTACCGAAGGTGTTCTTATGTATCGATCATATACAAAATAGTTGATAGGCGTCCTGTGATAGGGACGGTTTCCCGGTTCGATAAAACGTATTTTCAAAATACCATCTCGTTTCATTTCATGTTTTTCGTTGTGGAATTCTATATTTCTCAGATAAACCATAGATTGAAAAATCAGAGTTTATTGAACGCTTTGCCAATCTCCGTTGCTATCCTTCCTCAACACTTCCTCATAGCAATCTGAACTACGGTAAATCGCAATCATTTCAGTATCATCGTTTAAGGGTATCGTATATTCACTCTTTGAACCAACCGAGCCATTGAAGCCACCAAATGCAGAATAGCAGTCCAAATACAATTTGCCGTCTTGCTGCTGATGTACTGCAACTTTTCTCACAAATCCGGCAGAACTCCCCACACCCACCTTCATGGTTATCTCCGTACCATCCGGACTGATGCTGTACTCACCGATATATACAGAGCCTATTTTTATGAAACCAGAACCAAAAAAATACAGTGCAGACAATATAAGTACAGTTCCAACAATCATTCCTATTATTTTTTTCATCTACAGTCCCCCAGAAATAACGATTGTCAACTCTAAAAATCGGAATTTTTCTACTTGTATATTTCTTCCCAATGTTGCTTGGTCATTACATTTATATGTCCGATTCGGATCTCATTCATCAATGGCACTGGTACATTGTCGCATGTATGATGATATACAAATCCAACTTTTTCCTGAACTCTTTTTGATTTATGATTACCGTCATAGTATCCACACCATATTGCAGTCATGCCAATATCTTCAAACCCATGACGAATCATTTCTCTGACTGCTTCCGGCATATAGCCTTTTCCCCAAAATGGTTTGCCGAGCCAGTAGCCCAGTTCACATTCATCATCACGCTCTGTCATATCAGTATGTCCATTCAGTTTCAATTCAATCGCTCCAATTGCTTTGTCACAGCACTTTTCGCATATTGCATAACATTCTGCACCGTTGAATACATTTCGAATTACATCAAGACTTTCATTCACTGACTTGTGCGGTTGCCAACCTGCGATGGGACCAATATCCGGATCTTTTGCATATTCAAACAAGCTGTCTGCATCTGCCTCGGTCCATTTTCGTAATATAAGTCTTTCAGTTTCTAACATAAACATCCATCCTCTCATGAACGAAATCGGAATGCTCCTCATCCGTTCCAATTTTTTGCTGTGTTCTTTATATCACAATCACCACACATGGATAATCTATCCCCGCTCTTTGAGGAAAGGTAAACTTTTTTCTTTACTGGAAAACGAACATGAGTGGACAATGTGAGCCGCCGCTTGCTCTGCGACAATTTCTAATTTATCTCTCAAACTATAGAAAGTCCGCTTCCGATACAAACACCGAAAGCGGACTTATCATACGAAAATAAAAATTACTTGATCATGTTTGCAATTTCTTCAGCGAAATTGTCAGCCTTCTTCTCAATGCCCTCGCCACGCTCGAAACGTACGAATTCAACAATCTTCGCACCCTTTGCAACGCTGTCCACATACTGCTGAACATTCATGGAGCTATCCTTAACAAATGTCTGCTCCAGCAGGCAGTTCTCGGAATAATACTTGCCAACTTTACCCTCAGCAATCTTTTCCTTCACCTGATCCGGCTTGCTTGCCATCTTCGGATCCTCTGCCATCTGAGCCAGAATAATCTTCTTCTCTTCTTCCAGAACATTTGCCGGTACAGCTTCTCTGTTCAGGTAAGGCGGATTCATTGCAGCAACCTGCAATGCACAGTCCTTAGCAGCTGTCAGAACGCCTTCTGTTGCGCCATCAGCAGACTCAGCCTTTACCATTACACCAATCTTACCGCCGCCGTGGATATACGGTACCAGAATACCTTCCAGACGAACAAAACGGCGAATCTGGAGATTCTCACGAATCTTCAGGAACAGCTCCTGAAGTGCTTCGTCTACTGTCACTGTACCGCCGGCAATTACTGATGCCTTCAGTGCATCAATATCCGCCGGATTCTTCTCAATGATGGTATCCGCAACTGTGTTTACAAATGCCTTGAATTCATCGGTATTTGCAACAAAGTCTGTTTCAGAGTTTACTTCTACAACTGCACCCACGGTATTGTCTGCATTTACCTTTGCAACAACCATACCCTCAGCAGCCACTCTGCCAGCCTTCTTTGCCTGACTTGCCAGACCCTTTTCACGCAGCAGTTCAATTGCCTTATCTACATCGCCGTTGGTTTCTGTCAGTGCCTTCTTGCAGTCCATCATGCCAACGCCGGTCATCTTACGCAGCTCATTTACATCTTTTGCAGAAATTGCCATTTTCGATTTCCTCCCAAACTTTCATTTTCAAGAAAACCCGAATATGAATCATTCTGTATCATATTCGGGTTCATAAAAAGTCTTATTCAGCAGCAGCTTCTTCAGCAGTCTCTTCTGCAACTGCTTCTTCAGCAACAGCCGCAGCGTCTGCACCCTGTCTGCCTTCGATGATTGCATCAGCCATAACGCCTGCAATCAGACGTACTGCACGGATTGCATCATCGTTGCCCGGAATTACATAGTCGATTTCATCCGGATCGCAGTTGGTGTCTACAATTGCAACAATCGGAATGTTCAGCTTCTTTGCTTCAGCAACAGCAATTCTTTCCTTGCGCGGGTCTACGATAAACAGTGCACCCGGCAGCTTCTTCATATCCTTGATACCGCCCAGGAACTTCTCCAGCTTTTCGATTTCCAGCTGCAGCTTGCTGACTTCCTTCTTCGGCAGCAGATTGAATGTACCGTCATTCTCCATTTCATGGAGCTGTTCCAGTCTCTTGATTCTTCTCTGGATGGTGGTGAAGTTTGTCATCATACCGCCCAGCCAACGTGCGTTTACATAATATGCACCTGCACGAACAGCTTCTTCCTTGATGGAATCGCCTGCCTGCTTCTTTGTGCCGACAAACAGTACAGATTCGCCCTGTGCAGCAATGTCACGAACGAACATATAAGCTTCATCCAGCTTCTTTACTGTCTTCTGCAAGTCGATAATGTAGATGCCGTTTCTTTCTGTGAAGATGTACTGAGCCATCTTCGGGTTCCATCTTCTGGTCTGATGACCAAAGTGTACGCCAGCTTCCAAAAGCTGCTTCATTGATACTACGCCCATTGTGTAGTCCTCCTAAAATATTGGTTTTTGCCCTCCGCTCGACTTCACTTACAGACAACCTATTTCCATAAGCACCCGCCTGTAAAAACCGAACGTGCGAATTGCTTTTTTATTATACCACACTTTCCCTGTGATTGCAAGCCATACACCCGGCTCCGTGTAAACAAACTTTATCAACATATCACACTTGTGTTTTGTCGATATTGAACATATTCACCGACTTCTCCAAGGAGACAAGAATCACATCCTTGCCAATCAGACGAATCTGATCATACGTGATAATGCTTTTTTCTCGTGCACCGAAGATCCCGAAAAACCGAGGCTTTCCGTACAGAATCAGTCCCGTCACCGCTGCTGTCCGTGTATCCAGACGAATATCATCCGCATAACCCAGATTCTCTCCGTTGCATATGTTGATGACATCCTTGTCTTTCAGCTCCGTCAAGCTGCATATCATCTGCATCGCCTCCATATAAAGTTTATGCGGATATAAGGCGGCATATTATATTTGATTATACAGATAAATGAGAATTTATGAATCCTTTTCTTCGTAGGGCTTATCCCACGAACCTATCTCAATCAGATTACCTTCGGGGTCAGCAATGTAACAAGTTCTCTGTCCCCAAGGCTCAAGCTCCGGCTCCAGTACAGGCGTAGCTCCATTTTCCACAGCTTTTTTGAACGCAACATCAACCTCATCAAATGTATCAACATAAAGAGCCAATTCAAAATGTCCGTTCAATCCCTTGATATAGTCATATCTGCGGCTTGTCATCTTTTCAAAGTCGTTTCTTCCATATAACAGAAACAAAGTACCGTCTTTCACAAGATAAACGTTCGATGTATTCTCTGTTTCTTTAATCTCAAAGCCGAGTACATCTCTGTAAAACCGAATCATTTTTGCCATATCCTCAACAAACAATCCAAAACCGTCCAATCTCATAAGTAACCTCCGCAAATCCCAATTTACTGTATCCACCATTCAGGCGTTATCTGACCAAGTCTTATAGTACGACCTGTTTTATAATCAAGCATTATTTCAATATCCTTGTATGTGCCCGGCATGAGCTGTACCATTAATTCACGGCAGGCACCACAGGGTGCTCCATTAGAGCCGTCGGGAAGTATACAAAGCACTTTATCTATTTCCTGCTCACCATTTGTAATCATATTGAAAATGGCATTCCTCTCAGCACAAATTCCAAGAGCTGAACAAGTATCTATACATATTCCTGTGTATATCTTACCTGACCGTGAAAGAATTGCGGCAGCAACTTCACCGCAGGTAACATAATCTGAAATTCTGCGTTCATTCAAAACTGCTTTAGCAGATTCATACATTTCTGACCAGATATTATCCATACTGTTTTGCCTCCTGATTTCCATTTATCAAGCCTTTTCTGGTGTGCGGTATTCATGCTTTTCATAATAGCCAATCAGCTCAGCATTTTCATCACGCAGAGCAATCATATAGACATCTTTGTTTTCCTTTGAATTGTGAAAGGTAAATATTCTGTTGTGCTCTTTATTCTCTCCGAACCATTTGACTATGTTTATGATTTTTTCGTTGGAATCCGAATTATGGCAGTCAAGCAGGGATTTTCCCACCAGATCGTGACCGCCTTTTTTCGCATAACGCCTCTCTGCACTGGGATTCATATACACAATTCTATGATTGAGATCACATATGACTACGGGGGCGTGATCCGAATCAATCACACTTTTCAAAAATACTGTAACTTCCATAAAGATATTCCTTTCTCTCCCATGTCTGAATACAAATACTATTTCATTTTCTGAACGCCGATTTCCACCCATGCAGGACGGAAACCGCTGTTCAGCGCAATATTCCACGAATGATAATTCGCTATATCTGTCCCATAAAACGGAATATGCCCCTGCTGTTCTATCTCATTTTTCAAAAGCGTCACAAGATATGTACCCACACCCATGGAACGATATTCCGGCATCACATCTATGCCGATCTGCATCCAGTGTACTGCGTCCTCCGAACAGCCTGCCATTCCCATGATGTTTTCACCGTCATATGCACAGACAACGATTCTGTCAGGACGTTTTTCATAATATTTGTCACATATGGCATTGGGAAATCTCTTGTCTCCGTAAAAGGGCATGATCTCCTTATCATAAAACCATTTTACAGGATAGCTTTTATCCGGCTCCTTATGCTCAGCCGATAAGAACATATGACAGGTTTCTGTCAGCGTAAATCCATGGATGTTCAATTCCTTTTCCAGTATCAGAAGATTTGGCATATCAAATAAATGACAGCCTTTTTTGTCCTTTATCCATGCTTTCAAAAAAGGGTGAAGTTCCTCTGCTGCGGTTATTACGGCATTGCCGCCCGTTGTTGCCATATGAAAATAATATCCGTCATGTGTGCAGTATCTCCCGTTTTCGTCCGGTTCGGATAATGTCAGAATGTTTTTATCTTTTTTGAATGCTGTCGGTGTGCAGTTGTATTCCCTTGACAGAAGATATTGCAGACTTTCCCAGTCTTCAAACTTTTTCATAGAATCACCTCCAAAAACAGTATTCCGTAAAAATAAAGTCAGATATGATTCAAGGTATTATAAATGGGGATTTGATCATGCGACCCAAAATCATCTCCAAGAAATCAATCATCCATTTTGGATAGAATATCTTTTATTGTATCACAATACAGTTCCGGATGATCCATAAACATACTGTGACCTGCATTTTCAATCCAATAAAAGGCTTTATCAGGTGCTTCTATCTTTTCATAATAAGCCTGAGCATCTTCCTGAGAAACAGCATAATCGCCTTTGCCAGCAAGATAATATACAGGTACATTATAAGTTTTTGAAATCATATCAATATCAAAGCCGAAGAAAGCATACTCCATTATTTCTTCATTTTGAACAAAGAACTTTTCCGTATCCATTTGCAACATAAACCATTTTATATCATCAAAATTCATATCAGGAGAAGTAATGCCTGTAATCATCTGAGAAAGCCCCGACATTTCGCCTTCACAAGCAATGTATTTTGATGTGACAGAGACAAGCTGACCAAGGTCGTCAAGGGACATATCATCATAGTCTTTGACTTGACTCATTCTTTTGATAAGTTCTGTAAGTTTTTGCTCATCCTCTGTTCCTTTGATTTCATCTTTTTCAAGAGCCGTTCGTGCAACGTTCAGTTTGTTTTCATAAAGATTTGTAATCTGACTGATACCGATATAGCAGCTTACATTTTCAGGATATTTCTGCACATAGATGCTGCCGATTACAGTTCCCCATGAATGTCCTGCAAGAATTACATGATCCTTGCCAAAGCGTTCCTTTGCATATTCAACGATTCCATTCAGGTCATTAACAAGCAAGTCTATGTTGGAATTTGCATTGCAATCATTGGCATAGTAAGTTCTACCGCATCCACGCTGGTCATAATTGATAATCGTTAGTTCGGATTCGAGTTCCTTCTGATAATAAGCGGATACATATCCCATAGGACTTGCCGGGCCACCGTGAATGAAAATCATAACGGGATTTTCGGTGCTTTCTCCACGTATCTGAATGTATTGTTTCATTCCGTCTAGATCTATATATGTAGATTCTTGAATGCCGTTTTCGGTGTCAATTTTGTTTTTATTGCTGTTTATCAAACGGGAAACTAAAACTGAAAGTGCGACAAGCGCAACAACAGAGATCATTATAATAAACACAATAAACATAATTTTTTTGAGTTTCCTTTTCATAATTTCATACTTTCTTCTAAAACTGCGAATCAATTTTAATGTCCATTCTCAAATTCTGATTGATCTTCACATCAAAATCATTCTTCCAATAAATCAAAAGTCACTTTTAACACAAAGCATCAAAAGTGACTTTTACAAAATATTACTTACTTCTTATCAGCCAGGGCTTTCTTCACAACAGCTGCAATATTGTCTGCACAAAGTCCGAATTCCTTCAGAAGCTCTGCGGCAGGACCGGAATGACCGTATTCATCATTTACACCAATCTTCACAACAGGCACCGGTGTATTTTCTGTTACCACATCCGCAACTGCACTGCCCAGACCGCCGATCACACTGTGCTCTTCCACCGTGACAATCAGTCCTGTTTCCTTTGCAGCCTTGCTGATAATATCCTCATCCAGCGGCTTGATGGTGTGAATGTTGATGACTCTTGCATCAATTCCTTCTGCCTCCAGCTGCTTCGCAGCCTCCAACGCTTCGGAAACCATCAGACCTGTTGCAACGATGGTCACATCCTTGCCCTCTCTCAGGGTAACACCCTTGCCCAGCTCGAATTTATAGGTTTCTGCATCATTGAAAATCGGTGCAGCCAGTCTGCCAAATCGCAGATATACCGGACCTTCAAAGTTGATGGCAGCTTCAATAGCAGCCTTTGCTTCCACATCATCTGCCGGATTGATAATGGTCATGCCGGGAATGGTACGCATCAGGGCAATATCCTCGTTACACTGATGGGTTGCGCCGTCCTCACCCACAGAAATACCTGCATGGGTTGCGCCAATTTTTACATTCAGATGCGGATAGCCAATGGAGTTCCGCACGATTTCAAAGGCACGGCCTGCTGCAAACATGGCAAATGTGCTGGCAAAGGGAATCTTGCCTGCGGTTGCAAGACCTGCTGCAACGCCCATCATATTTGCTTCTGCAATGCCGCAGTCAAAGAATCGCTCCGGACATGCTTTCTTGAATATACCGGTTTTGGTTGCAGCCGCAAGGTCTGCATCCAGAACTACCAGATTCGGATATTTTTCAGCCAGTGCAGCCAATGCCTCGCCATAGCTTTCTCTGGTTGCTTTTTTCATTACATCTGCCATTATTTAACCCTCCAGTTCGCTCAGCTGTGCATTCAGTTCTGCCATTGCCTGTTCGTATTCCGTTTGATTGGGAGCCTTGCCATGCCAGCCCACCTGATTTTCCATAAAGGAAACACCTTTGCCCTTGGTGCTTTTCTGAATGATCGCTACCGGTTTTCCTACGATGGTTTCTGCTTCATTGAATGCTGCTTCGATGGAATCAAAATCATGGGCATCCATTGTGATAACATGCCAGCCGAATGCAGCAAACTTGTCCGTAATCGGCTCCGGTGAGCATACCTCTGCAATAGGACCGTCAATCTGGAGACCGTTGTTATCCACGATGGCTACAAGATTATCCAGCTTGTAATGAGCCGCAAACATGGCTGCCTCCCAGACCTGACCCTCTTCGATTTCGCCGTCTCCCAGAATTGCATATACCTTATAATCTGCATGATCCATTTTGCCAGCCAGTGCCATACCGCATGCAGCAGAAATGCCCTGCCCCAGAGAGCCGCTGGACATATCTACACCCGGAATATGAATGCATGGATGCCCCTGAAGCAATGCACCGATGTGACGCAGGGACTTCAGCTCTTCATACGGGAAAAATCCCCGCTGTGCCAGTACGGAATACAGAGCCGGTGCACAATGTCCCTTGGACAGCACCAGTCTGTCACGGTCTGCCATTTCCGGATGCGCCGGATCCACATGCAGCTTGGCAAAATACAGATACGTCAGTAAATCGCTGATGGAGAGAGAACCGCCCGGATGACCGGATTTTGCATGGTATGTGCCCTCAATCACACCCATCCGTACCTTACAGGCAGTTGCCTGCAATTGTTTTTTTGTTGTTACATCCATTATAAAACCTCCATTTTTTTAAATTTTGGAATAGAACACTTGGAATAGAGCACTGAGATAAGTTCTGCAACAGCATGGTCATCGCAGGAAGCCTTCATGACATAATCAGCCGCCTCCTTGACGCAATCCTGTGCATTGGACGGAGCTGCACCAAAATCGGCATTTTGAATCAGCTCCAGATCATTATGATAATCCCCTGCGGCAACAACGGTCATACCATCCGGAATCCATTTCTTCCGGCAGATATTCAAGGCACTGCCCTTGGAAACACCCTCGGGGAGCATTTCATAAAAAATAGCTTCGGAACGAATGAAGGATACCCCCTCAAAATGCTGCTCTGCCACATAGGAAATCAGTGTTTCCAGCTCCTCGGGACTAAACGCAAAGAGCACCTTCAGCCATTCACCCTCCGGCACCTCATCCAGCGTACAGTAAATGGGCGGAACACTGCAATACTTTGCGTGTGCCTCCTCATAGGAATTGCTGCGGATGATATACGTACCATCCGGACGAAGCACCTCCGCACCAATCTGAGGGAATGCTTCTAAAATCATTTTCACATAGGCATAGGCTTTTTCCGGCAGCGGTGCAAGATACCGTATCTGATCTGCCTTGGGATCATAAATACAGGCACCATTATAGAGAATCACCGGCTGATCAATGGAAAGCTGCTCCAGATACTGCTTTGCAGACTGTAAGGTTCTGCCTGTTGCAAAGCTGAATTTTCCGCCGTCTCTGCGAAACCGTTCGATTGCTGCACAATCCTCCCTTGAAAGCACCTTCGTGGACGGAAGCAGCGTTCCATCTAAGTCACTCATAAAAAAGATACGGTCAATTGATTCAAACATAACTGCCTCCTATCAGCGGCTGCTGAGCTTCCGCAGAATCTCCTGAAAATAATCGGGAAGCGGACTGGTGAATTCCATATATTCCTGTCGGATGGGGTGAATGAATCCGATTTTTCCGGCATGAAGACACTGCCCCTCGATTCCCTTGTATGCGGTACCATATACATCATCCCCCAGAATCGGATGTCCCATATAGGACAAATGCACACGGATCTGATGCGTGCGTCCGGTCTCCAGACGGAGCCTCAGATGAGAATAGCCCGGAAACTCTGCCAGCACCTCATAATGGGTGGTGGCAGGCTTGCTATGCTGCTGGGTGACACACATCTTCTTCCGGTCAACCGGATGCCGTCCGATAGGCGCACAAATCGTTCCCGTGGGCTCACGAAAATGCCCCCGGCAGACAGCCTGATATTCCCGTGTAAAGGTATGCGCCTGAATCTGCGCAGACAAACCCAGATGCGCCGCATCATTTTTCGCAACCATCAGAAGTCCGCTGGTCAGCTTGTCAATCCGGTGAACAATACCGGGCCGGATTACGCCATTGATACCCGAAAGCCGATCACCACAGTGATACAGCAGCGCATGCACCAATGTACCTGTATAATTGCCCGGTGCCGGATGCACAACCATCCCTTTCGGCTTATTGACCACCAGCAGGTCATCATCTTCATAGACAATATCCAGCGGTATATTTTCCGGCGTAAGTGCCAATGGCACTGCATCCGGCATCTCAATGGTGACGATGCTGCCGCCTGTAACCGGAGCACTTTTGGAAACCGGTTTTCCATCTACAAGAATTTTCTGTTCCTTCATCCGATTCTGAATCACAGAACGTGTCAGCCCTACTGATTCCTGTTCTGCCAGCCATTTATCCAGTCTTACGCCGGACAGATCATCCGGCACATGCAGTGTGATGGATTCAGTCATTGCTTACAGATGCCTCCTGCTGATCGGAGGAAGATTTCTTCTGCTTTTCCAGCTTTGTATCCACGAATAAAATATAGAAAATAAACAGCACAATGCCAACAACCACACAGCAATCGGCAAAGTTGAAAATTGCAAAATCAAACAGCTTGACTTCCAGATAATCCACCACCAGACCGCCCCGGAACAACCGGTCAATCAGATTGCCCAAACCGCCTGCCAGAATCAGCACAAGACTCAAACTCAGAAGCTTGGAACGCTGATGATAACGAATCAATCCCCAGACACATACCGCCATCAAAATGCTTGTGACGGCAATCAGCAGCCAACGCATACCCGAAAAGCTGCCGAAAACAGCACCGCTGTTTTCCAGATACGTCAGATCAAGAATCTGAAAATCACCGATATGCAAAAATGGAATGCTGCCTTTTTCTTGCAGCACATTTACAGCCCACAGCTTAATCAGCTGATCGGCTCCAACCAGAACTGCAACGGCAATCAACGCAACAATCAGCACATGAAACTCCTTTCTCTCTGACAGAGACAGCCTGCCGCTGATACGACAGGCTGTATAATCACGTTATTCCTCTACGACACCTGCACAGCGTGCACATAATGTCGGATGGTTTGAATGAGTGCCAACGCTTGTAGAATAAATCCAGCAGCGTTCACATTTTTCACCTTCAGCCTTGGTCACAGTATATACAGTTTCTCCGCTGTCCGAACGAACCACGGTTACAGATGAAACAATCAGCACTGTCTCCAGAAGCTTTTCCTCACCGGCCAGCATTTCATACTGCCCATCATCAGCCACTGCAATCACAACAGCTGCTTCCAGCGATTTACCAATCAGCTTTTCATTTCGCTTTTCTTCCAGCACCTTATTTACATCCATACGTGTCTGATAAATCAGATTCCATTTTGCATTGAATGCCTCTGATGCAGTCAGACCGGACTTCTGCGGCATATCATTCAGGAATACACTGCTGGTATCATCCGCAGCAGAATGTGGCATAAAATGCCAGATTTCTTCCGCTGTAAAGGAAAGAATCGGTGCCACAAGACGTGTAACGGCACTCAGAATCCGATAGATGGCCGTCTGTGCAGCACGGCGTGCAACAGAATTCATCGGTTCACAGTACAGACGATCCTTGATAATGTCCAGATAGAAATTGGACATGTCTGTTGTGCAGAAATTATGAATGCTATGGAATACTACATGGAAATCAAAGGAATCATAACCGCTGTATACCTTATCCATCAATGCATCCAGCTTCATGAGTGCCCAGCGGTCAATATTCTGAAGCTCCTCATCTGTTACGGAATCTGTATCCGGATTGAAACCTGCGCCATTGCCCAGATTGCCCAGAATAAAGCGTGCTGTATTTCGAATCTTCTTATAGGCATCGGAGAGCTGCCCCAGAATCTTAGGTGAAATACGAATATCAGAATGATAATCCGAAGAAGCCACCCACAGACGCAGAATATCTGCACCATACTGATTGATGATTTCATCCGGCATAATACCATTGCCCAAAGACTTGGACATCTTTCTGCCTTCGCCGTCTACTACCCATCCATGGGTGCAGACTGCCTTATAGGGTGCAGTACCCTTATATACAACGGATGTCAGAAGTGAGGACTGGAACCAGCCTCTGTACTGGTCTGCACCCTCCAGATACAGATCGGCAGGCCAGTTCAGGCAGTCATACTGCTCCATAACAGCACTGTGAGAAACACCGCTGTCAAACCATACATCCATAATATCATATTCTTTGGTGAAGCTTGTGCAGCCGCATTCACATTTTACATCCGCCGAAATAAATTCAGAGGCTTCCTTTGTCCACCAGGCATCGGCACCCTCCTTGCGGAACAGGTCTGCAATATTTTGAATGGTCGTATCGTTTACAATCGGCTTGCCGCAGTCTGCACAATAAATAATCGGAATCGGAACGCCCCATGTACGCTGACGGGAGATGCACCAATCACTGCGGTCACGAACCATGCCCTTGATGCGATCTTCGCCCCAGCCCGGAATCCACTCTACATTTTCAATTGCTTGGATTGCCTCATCCTTAAATCCGTTTACAGAGCAGAACCACTGTTCCGTTGCACGATAAATAATCGGCTGATGACATCTCCAGCAATGCGGATACTGATGGACAATCTTTTCCGTTGCCAGCATTGCACCCAGTTCCGTCAGCTTTGCCGCAATGGCCTTGTTCGCCTCATCTGTATTCAGGCCGGCAAATTCACCGGCTTCCTCCGTCTGACGACCCTTTGCATCCACGCAAACCAGAATACCGATATCATCATAATTCTTGCAGACCTCAAAGTCCTCTACACCATAACCCGGTGCAGTATGAACACAGCCAGTACCGCTTTCCAGCGTAACATGATCGCCCACAATGACCTTGGAGCCACGGTCATACAGCGGATGCTTTGTCATCATATTTTCCAGTTCACTGCCAAAGAAGGAGCCAACGGTTTCATACTCTGTAATACCTGCCGCTTTCATGGTTGCTGCAACCAGCTCCACTGCCATGCAGTAATACTCATCTCCGACTTTCACCAGTGTATATTCATAACCCGGCCCTACACAGATGGCAAGGTTGCCCGGAATGGTCCATGTGGTCGTTGTCCAGATGACAAAGTAAACCTTGTCCAGCGGAATGTTCATTGCACGGAACAGACCCTTGTCATCCGTTACATGGAATTTTACATAGATGGAATAGCAGGGATCATTCTCATACTCAATTTCAGCTTCAGCAAGAGCCGTGTTACAGTCCGGACACCAGTAGACCGGCTTCAGCCCCTTATACATATAACCACGCTTTGCCATCTCGCCAAACACTTCAACCTGACGTGCCTCATATTCCGGCTTGAGCGTCAGATACGGATCACAATAATGACCCAGACTGCCCAGCCGCTTGAACTGCTGCATCTGATTTTTCACATGTGTCAATGCAAAATTCTTGCAGTGCTTCCGCAGTTCAACCGGAGAAATCGCACCGCCGTCCACGCCGATGGATTTCAGTGCTTTCAATTCAATCGGAAGTCCATGCGTATCCCATCCCGGCACATAAGGTGCACAGAATCCGCTCATATTCTTATACTTTACAATGAAATCCTTCAGAATCTTATTCAGCGCAGTACCCAGATGAATTTCACCATTTGCATAGGGCGGACCGTCATGGAGAATATAACGGGGCTTTCCCTCATTGCGTGCCACCATTTTTTCATACAGGTCAGCATCTTCCCACTGTTTTAATAAATCCGGTTCCCGTTTGGGCAGATTTCCCCGCATGGGAAAATCAGTTTTGGGTAAATTTATGGTCGTATTGTAATCTTGTGCCATATCGAATCGGTTCTTCGCCTGATGCGAAAAACCCTCCTTTCCATCAAATGATTATTTATACATCTTCCTCATCGTCAGATTTTCCAAAGCTGGAATCATATGCACCCTGAATGGCTTTCGCAGAGAACTGAGAAGATGCAAAAGGATCACTCTGGGACGGAGCTACTGTTGTATCTTTCTCTGTATCCTGATAACTGCCTGATGCTGCGGAAGAATAATCCGTGCCAAAGTCCAGATCATCCTCTTCCGGCATAGAGGACAGCACCTCAAGATGTTCCTTATACATATCAAACAGAGCTTTTTTGAAATCAGCAACTTTCTTTCTTGCATCTGCCAGCTGCTGATGAGCGGCTGCAATTTCCTCCTGATTTCTTTTCAGAAGTGCATCATGCTGAACCGTTACTTCGTCCATCATCTCATCTGCTTTTCTCTTTGCTTCAGCAATGATCTCATCCGCCCGCTCATTTGCCTCTGCAATAATCTGATGACCCTGACGCTGTGCGCCCAGAAGAGCATCCTTCAAAGCATCCTCATCCCGCATGTATTCACGAACCTTGTCTGCCAATACCTGAATCTTATTATTGCTGTCTTCCAGCTCCTGCTGGTTGATTTCAAGCTCATGCTCCAGCTGAGTCAGAAACTCATCAATATCTTCCTGCTTATAGCCAAAAGCAGCCTTTTCAAATCGAAGTTCATGAATATCGTTTGCAGTAATCATGATTTATCCACCTTTCAATGATATTGTTCTATCAATATATGCAATCTTCCTTTTTTAGAAAGACCCGTTACAGATTTTATACGGAATTTCCCACAGTCTCTTACAACAAAAAGATCGCCTGCACACAGAGCATAAGACGGAGCCGTTACCTCGCTGTAATTGACGGAAATACGCCCCTGCTGCAAAAGCCGCACAGTCTTTTCCCGGCTTTCATGAATGGCAAGTGATGCAACGGCATCAATACGCAGAGAAGCCACTGTACCGCTGATTTCCCGGAAATTCTGTACAAGCGGCATATCAAACGGTATGCTGTCCGTTCCTTTCACACCGCAGCGTCCGATCTTGGTCAGACCGCACAGCAAAGGTGCCACCGCTTCTGTTACAATTGCCTGTGTCTTTCCGGAACCGGTCACAATATCGCCCACTGTCTCACGCTGGATACCGCAGGCCATAAATGCGCCCAGAAAATCACGATGCGTCAGTACATCACTTTCCCGGTACTGAAATGTAAGACAAACAAGAGGCAGGTCTTTATTTTCAAGCTGTATCCATTCCGGATACATACAGCAGATCTTTCTTTGTGCATCCTCATAGCCGCCCCAAAGGCGCATCATACAGTCTGCACGGCCGGACAGCCACTGCTGTGCAAGGAATACCTGACGCTCATCCAGAAACCGGGAACAATACATGGTACAGTCCCGGCTGCTGCGGTCAGCCAGATCCAACAGATGCGCTTGCAGCAACCGATCCGCCTGAGATTCTAAAGGCACCGATTTCACTTAGAGAAGCGGTGCAGTATCGCTGCTGTCCATGGAATAGGACTTGCCCTGCAATTCGTTCACAAGATGATCCACCAATCCTACATCATGGGGCGTTACAATGTATGTCTGGTTTGCAATCGGCTTCAGATTGCCGTCCTGTGCATAGGCAACACCCACCAGAAAATCAATGATTCTTCTTCTGGTCTGTTCCGTTGCATCCTCCAGAACCAGTACAACCGTCTTATTGTTCATCAGATGATCGGCAATCTTCTTGGCATCTGCAAATTCAGACGGCTTTACAAGAATGACCTGAAGCGTCGGAGAAGCAGTACGTACTGCACGTGCGGCAGATGATGAGGTTACAGAAGGACCTGATGTTCTGCGTTCTTCATGCTGCGGTGTGTAGGATTCACGGCGTGTTGAAGAAGATGAGGAAACAGATGATGGATAAGAAGAGCCTGTCTCCTGTTCAGATGTTTCCTGCTTATAACCTGTATCGTTATCATCTTCTACTTCTGCCGGAATGAAAAAATCTTTCAGATTATTTAAAATGCTCATTTTCATACTCCATTCTCCGCACACACAATGTTTCAGCTGAATGGACTGTGCGGTTGTATTCAGCCATCTGGATCATCCGGATCCTCAGGGCTTCTCCCTGACTTACTTATAATTTCTTGCACCAAACAGACCTGTGCCGATTCGTACAAGAGTGGAACCATATTGTATTGCCTTTGCATAATCGCCGGACATTCCCATTGACAAAACATCCATATCTATATTATCCATGTTTTTGGATGAAATGTCAAGATAAAGTTGCTGCATTTTGCAAAGAAATTTTTCGTTATCTCCCGGAGGCGGAATGGTCATCAGCCCTTTTACCCGAATATTGGACATCTCTGCCGCTTCTTCGAGCAATTCCGGCAATTGTTCAGGACTGACACCGCTTTTGGATGCCTCACCGCCGATATTGACCTCAACCAGCACCTGCTGCTGTTTTCCGATACGCTGCGCCTGCCGGTTGATTTCAGCAGCCAGCCGGATGCTGTCTACCGACTGAATCAGATCCATATCCTCAATCACATACTTGACCTTATTGGTTTGCAGATGTCCGATAAAGTGAACCGAAGCTGCCGGATTGTACAGTGCTTTCTTGGATTCATACTCCTGCACACGATTTTCTCCCAGAATCCGTATCCCGCAGGAAATTGCGTGATTGACGGCTTCGGGTGCTACTGTTTTTGTAACAGCCATCAGCTGAACCGTATCACCGGGACTTCGATATTTTATTTTTGCCTCTTCCATAGCGGCGCAAATTCGTTTGTAATTCTCATCAATATACGCATATGCAGTTTTCATATCATCCTGCACCTCCGTTTGCATCAATTCCCTCTACAATAATAGAATCGTACAAAATCAGATAACCGCTTCCTGCATTCATATCGGACAGAACATAATCATCGCCCTCATAAATTACATCCAGCTTGCGGAATACCACTTCTTCACCATCCATGACATAAACACCCCGGTAATTGGTCATAGTTGTTGTAACCTCACCGGTCAGCACATTGGTGGTGCTTTCTTCTACATCACGGAACCGAATGGCACTTCTCGGAACTTTAATACCCTCATAAGCACCTTTCACCAGACGCACACGCTCAATGCGATGCTGTACAAAATCAGAGGACATCCGATCGCAATAGAGCACAAGCAGTGTCTGATTCGGAACATCACCCGGACGCAGTTCAGAAACCGTCACCTGTGTACTGACTGAAGAAGAGGAGAGATAAAGCGTTACAGTATCTCCTACCTGAAGACTCAGCTCTGTATTATCTATGATGCCCATCATATACCAGCCATAACTGGAAATTGTTTTTCCGATAATTGTGTCACTCTTAATCGTATCATCATCTGTCACAGATGCAAGATCATCTGCCGTTATATTGCTCAGATTCTGAATGGAGAATTTATCCTCATAACCATCCGCATAGCTGACAAAATAAGCAGATTCCTGCGCAACAATCGTATCTCTCGGATTTTGCTGCTGTGATTGCAAATCCTGAATTTGTGATTCAATACTTGCAATCTGCTCCGAATAATTCGTTGTACCTTGATGGATGACCAGCTGATAAGAACTCAGAGCAATGCGGAATTTCTCTTTCGCCTGATTCATCCCGTCCAGATCCCCTTTGTCTCTGCAATAGGCAATCTGATCATAATACTGGGAAACCTGATCAGCGAGCGTGGACGGCTGTGCCATCTGGAGCACACCGGGATTGGAAATATGGCTCAGCACATCCAGTTCTTCCTGTAAGGCTGTGATTTGCTGATTGATCTCAATTGCACTTTCATTTGTGTAAATGTTGGCAATTGCCTCCTCTGCTCCGACCCTTCCTCCGTCCGGAATATTATAACAGATACTTCCGCTGCCGTTGTAGGAAAGAACAGTTTCATCCCGTACATACACGCCCTCAAAAGTAACCGACTGCTCTGCTGATGCGGTCACAGCTGTTTCTGTCTGGTAATTTGTATCCAGAAAATGATAGAATATCGTTCCAATCATCGTCAGCACAGATACCGAAAGCAGCACCAGTAAAATGTTTGTTAATGTAACTTTCATATATATCAGTCTTCTTTGTCATTTGCATCCAGAATCGCAATGGGGCGAACTGGCTTTAACGTGGAGATTGCATGCTTGTACACAAGGTTCTGCGTACCATCGCAATCCAGAATAATTACGTAACTGTCGAATCCACGGACGATTCCTTTAAATTGAAAACCATTGGTCAGAATAATTGTGACCATGATTCTGTCTTTTCTGGCCTGATTCAGGAACACGTCCTGCAAATTCATCATTTTGTTCATATAAATTTCTCCTTTCATTCCGGTCCTTTCTCAAGCTGTTCACCGCAAAACATTCTGCAATCTCAGCCTCTATATTCTTTCTTATAAAAAGACCTATTCTATATTATATCACAATATTTTGCTCTTGGCTATAATTTTCTGACAATTTTCTTGAATTTTTTTCAAGTTGTTAAAATCGTCCAAAATTATCCACCGTATGCGCTTGTTTTTTCTGAACCACGTCAATTGCCGCTTGGCAAAGTGGCGTGTTTGCAGCTTAATTTCCTCTACACATGCATCCAAAGAGGCTTTTCCTTCAAAATACGGCACCAATTCCTTGTACCCGATGGCATTGGAAGCTGTTCTCATTGCGCCCTGTTTCCAGACCCCGTAAGCCTCCTCCACAAGCCCCTGTGCCATCATGCTGTCCACACGCCGGTTGATACGCTCATACAGAACATCACGATGGGCATAATCCAGACCAATGATGCAGGATTTATAAGGTGTCTCTGCGCTACGGCTCTGTGCCTTGAGCCTGCTGAATTTTTCACCCGTTTCCATACAGACCTCTAATGCACGGATGACTCGAACCAAGTTATTGGGATGAATTTCCGCAGCTGCTTCTTCATCCAGTTCCTCCAGCCGTTTGTGCAATGCGGCAGCACCATGACTCTGTGCAAAAGCTGTCAGTTCCGCTCGCAGCTCTGGATTCTGCTTTGTTTCTGCAAAACGAATATGCTCCAGCAAAGAAGAAACATACAGCCCTGTACCGCCCACAACAATGGGAAGCTTGCCCCGATTGTGAATCTCTGCAATCACATGACCCGCAAGGCTGACATAATCTGCAACACTGAAGGTCACATCACGCTCCAGAAAATCCATCAGATGATGTGGCACACCCTGCATCTCCTCTTCTGTAGGCTTGGCTGTGGCGATGGACATGCCTTTATAGATCTGCATGGAATCCGCTGAGACCACCTCGCCTCCGTAGGTCTGTGCCAGCGCAACGCCCAACGCAGTCTTTCCGGAGGCTGTTGGCCCTACAACCGCAAGCACCGGAATTTTGTCTTGTTCAGTCACGCTATATCCTCCTAAACTGTTTTTCCAGCTCATGTCTGGTAATGACAAACATCACTGGGCGTCCATGCGGACAATGCCGGATCTGTTCGTTCTGATAAACCTCCTCTGCAAGCTTTTGCAGCTCCATCCGGTCATTGCGGTCATTGGCTTTGATTGCTGCTTTGCAGGCAATGGTGTGCAGCGTATCATCCAGATATCCAGGCTGAGGATTGGTCTTCCCAAGCACAAGATTCTGTGCAATCTCTGTAACAATCTCATCCAGATTCAATTCCTGTACAAAGGTCGGAACACCGGTCGTCCGCACATAGGGCAGCTCTGAAAAATCAAAAGAAAAGCCCATTCCGCTGAGCAGCTCCGTATTGTTTTGCAAAGCGTCAATTTCATCCGCAGCCAGCAGTGTACGGGCAGGTGTCATCAGCATCTGTTGATACTGCCGTGCCGTGCCGGATTTCAGCTGTTCAAAAAGTACTCGTTCATGAGCCGCATGCTTGTCAAAAATCAGCAATTGATCGGATGCTTCCGCAAGAATATAATTTTTAAACAACTCCCCGATTACATGAACCGATACCGGTTCATTTGTTTTTTCTTCTGCCGTTCTGATTTCTTTCGGCGGTTCATAACAGGTATCCTTCTGTACAGACATTGCAGGCTGTGTCAAATCCGCAGAATCTTCCGATACCGGCATCTCCTGTGCTGCCTCCTGCAATTCAGACGCATTCACATATACAGGTTCCTGTAAAATTTCCTGTGTCTTCTGCTCCGGAAGTTCAGCACTTGTAATCGTAAAGCTGCTCTTTTGTCCGGCGGCTGTCTGCTCTGTCAGGGCTGCCTCAAAGGGTGCATATTCCTCCACGGGCGTTTGTGCAGGAATATGTACCTCGGGAAGCGGCGGCTGCTGAAAAGCAGGCAGTTCCTCCGGCAGAGGGGCTGTCCAGTCTGTAACCGTCTTTGGCTGCTTGAATTGAAACTCATAAATCAGGCCATTCTGCATCAGCGCATTTTTGATGGCAAAATACAGCCCATCGGTCACACTCTTTTCATTGATAAAACGCACCTCAGCCTTTGCAGGATGCACATTTACATCCAGATCCGCAGGATTCATGGAAATCATCAGTACACAGGATGGAAACTTACCGGTCAGAATCAGATTTTCATAAGCACTTTCCAATGCCACGCTGCACACCCGGGAACGTACATATCTGCCGTTCATAAAAAAATTCTGGAAAGAACGATTGGCTCTTGCATAAAGCGGTTTACAGGTATAGCCCGTCACATGCAGGTAGCCGTCGTCATACTCCACCGGAATCAGATCGTGGGCAAAATCCTTTCCATAAATGGCATAAATCGCTGTATACAAATCACCGCTGCCATCCGTACAGAATTCCATCCGGTTATCCCGAATCATCTGAAAGGCAACCTCCGGATGAGAAAGCGCAATCTTCTGTACAATCTGGCTGACGGCATTTGCCTCTGTAACATCCTTTTTCATAAAACGCTGCCGGACGGGCACGTTATAAAACAAATCACGAATCATAATAGTTGTACCATCCGGACAGCCGGTCTGCTCCGGCTCATGCTCCGGCACACTGCCGCTTATGGCATAGCAGGTTCCATAAGCATCCTCCTGCCGCTTGGTCAGAAGACTGACCTTTGCCACAGCAGAAATAGAAGCAAGTGCTTCTCCCCGAAAACCCAGCGTGTAAATACGATCCAGATCATCTTTGCCGTGAATTTTGCTGGTAGCATGTCTCAGAAATGCTGTAGGCACATCCTCGGCAGCCATACCGCATCCGTCATCTGTAATGCGCATATAGGTTGTACCGCCGTGCTTGATTTCTACAGTAATATGCTTTGCCTTGGCATCAATGGCGTTTTCTACAACCTCTTTGATTACAGAGGAGGGCCGCTCAATGACCTCACCTGCTGCAATCAGCTCCGCAATTTCCTTGCTGAGTACGGTAATCTGTGCCATACAGACCTCCCTCCTTTCTGTTTCTGTCAAACATCTCAGACTTCACGCAGCAGCCGGAGCACATCCTCCAGAAGCTCCCTGCACTCCGCATCAGACAGTTCCTCCGGATTGGTGCGCTGAAGCTGACGGATTGCCTGCTCCCGCTGCAAATCGGCAAAACTGATCTGACCGCTGTCCGTTTGTACTGTATGGGTATTCTGTGCAGCCTGTAGCTCCATTTCTGTCAGAAGCTTCCGTGCACGGCGTACAACCTGCTCCGGAAGTCCCGCAAGCTTTGCCACCTCAATACCATAGCTGTCATCTACACCGCCAGGCACAATCTTGCGCAGAAAACGGATGGAATCTCCGTGCTTCTTCACGGCAATACTGTAATTCTTCACACCGTCCAGCGTATTTTCCAGATCAATCAGTTCATGATAATGGGTCGCAAACATGGTCTTGCAGCCAATCTTTTTGCTGCTGATATATTCCGCCACCGCACGGGCAATACTGACACCATCAAAAGTAGAAGTACCCCGTCCCACCTCATCCAGAATCACCAGACTGTTTTTCGTTGCATATTTCAGAATATCGGAAACCTCATGCATTTCCACCATAAAGGTACTCTGACCAGATGTCAGATCATCCGATGCCCCCACTCGTGTAAAGATTTTATCCACTACAGATATTTTTGCATAATCTGCCGGAACAAAGCAGCCGATCTGCGCCATAAGGGTTATCAAAGCAACCTGCCGCATATAAGTGGATTTACCAGACATATTCGGACCGGTAATCAGCATCATCCGGTTCTCCTTCATGTCCAGATATGTATCATTCGGAACAAACATCTCATCGGTAAGCATGCGCTCCACAACCGGATGCCGTCCGTTTTTAATCTGAATGACACCATCCAGTGCAATCTCCGGCTTTACATACTGATTTTCGATGGATACATTGGCAAAGGCACACAGCACATCTGTCTGTGCCACAGCATCTGCTGTTTCCTGTACACTCTTCAGCTGCGCTGCCAGACATTCACGAACCTCCGAAAACAGTGCTTCTTCCAGACGCAGTGCCTTTTCTTTGGCTCCCAGAATATCATTTTCTGCTTTTTTCAGCTCATCTGTAATAAAGCGTTCGCAGTTGGCAAGGGTCTGCTTCCGGATATAATGAGGCGGCACAAGGTCATAGTACGAACGTGTCACCTCGATGTAATAGCCAAACACCCGATTGAATCCGATTTTCAGATTCTTAATGCCGGTGCTTTCCCTTTCATTCTGTTCAATTTGCTGAATCAGCTCATTGCCGCCGTTCATGATGCTGCGCAGATAATCCAGCTCCTTATGAAAGCCCTCTGCAATGACACCGCCCTCTTTGAGCGTAACCGGCGGATTGTCCACAATGGCACGGCTCACCAGTTCAGCAACAGTGTCAAGAGGCGAAATCTGACATTCCAATCGTGCCAGAAGTTTTATATCCCCGAATTTTTTCAGCTCTTCCTTCAATGCCGGAAGCTGTGCTGCGGTAGCAGCAAGGGCTTTCAGGTCACGGGGCGTTGCTGTTTTATAAAGCACTCGGGTCATCAGACGCTCCAGGTCATACACACTGTCCAGCAAATCCCGAATCTCCATAAGAGAAACGCTCTTTTTCATCAGTGCGCCCACTGCATCCAGACGTGCCATAATCTTTACAGGCTGTACAAGAGGCTGCTCCAGCCAGTTTTTCAGCATACGCTTGCCCATAGAGGTTTTTGCTGCATTCAGCAGCCACAGGAGAGAGCCTTTCTTTTCCTTGCCCCGAAGGGTTTCTGTCAGTTCTAGATTCCGCCTTGCATTCAGATCCAGCCCCAGATAAGCATTCTGATCACAGATTTCAATGGAAATAAAACGTCCGATGGTATTTTTCTGCGTCTCCCGAATGTAATCAAACATGCCGCAGACTGCCTGAAAATCCGTGCCGTCTGCGGTCAGTCCCAGCATTTCTGCCGTATCTACGCCAAATTGTCCGCAGACGAAGCTGCCCTGCTCCTCCGGCGAAAAGCAGACATCCTGCCGAACCGTTACGGCACATTGAAGCCGCACCTTTACGAAATTCATAACCGACTGCATAGACAGTGCCTTTTCACAAAGCAGCAGCTCTGCCGGTGCATAACGTGACAGGGCGTCAATGATTTTTTCCTCCTGCATGGAAGAAATCGGCAGCATTGCCTGCATTTCACCCGTAGACAAATCCGCAAAGCAAAGTCCCGCTGTACCATCTTCCGCCACATAAAGACAGCCGATATAATTGTTTACACCATCCTCCAGCATGCTGCTTTCAATCAGTGTACCCGGCGTGACAATACGTACCACACCACGTTCCACCAATCCTTTGGTTGCAGCCGGATCCGTCAGCTGCTCACAGATTGCAATCTTATAGCCACGCTCTACAAGCCGCTTGAGATACAGATCCACACTATGATACGGTACACCGCACATGGGCGCACGCTCCTCCAGACCGCAGTCTCTTCCTGTCAGGGTCAGCTCCAATTCTCTGGATACACGGATGGCATCGTCAAAAAACATCTCATAGAAATCTCCCAGACGATAAAAAATCAAACAATCCGGATAGGCTTCCTTTACAGAAAGATACTGCCGCATCATAGGCGAAAGCTTTTCCTTGTCAATTACCATGAATCCGCTTCCTCCGTTTCTGGAAATCAATGACAGCTGCTGCCGCAGGCAGCACAGTTTCCGCTGCATCCGCCCAGTGACGGATGACAGGTTTCCGGATCCTCTCCGCTAAGACAAAGTGAAATAATCGCATCCACTTCCTGCATCATGGCATCCACTTCCAGCTTGGCTGCCTGAAATTCCTTCATGCCCGGATGCTCCAGAATCTGCTCATACATACCATCCAGTTCCTTTTCCCACACAGCAAGCTTTTCCATGTCCGGATTTTCTTTTTCAGACGCATGCTGATAATTCATGCGCTTCAGCTGAAATTCACTGATTTGCTGCTGCAAGCGTGCATCCCCGTCATTGGATGCCTTTGCCTTGACATATCGCTGATAACGGCCATCTGCCTGAATGCTTTTTCCCAGCGCACGTACAGCTTCATCCACTGTCATCATTGTTTTCTCCTCTCTTATACCAAAACGCCGCTGACTGCCCAGTTGCGTGCGTCTGTAATTCTGACATACACAAATGTACCAATCAGGGATTTATCTCCTTTAAATTCTACAATGGTATAGGCACTGCTCTTTCCGAAGAGCCAGCCCTCTCCCTGTTTACTTTCACCCTCCACCAGTACACGAACCGTCTGTCCGATAAAGCGGCGGTAATGCTCCGTTGCAATCTGTCTTTGCAGGGTCAGCAGACGCTCCATACGCACACGCTTCTGTGCATCGGATGTAGCATCCTCCATTTCTGCGGCAACCGTACCGCTGCGCTTGGAGTAAATGAACGTATAGATATTGTCATACTTTACCCGTTCAATCAGCTTCAGCGTATCCTCAAACTCTTCCTCTGTTTCATTGGGAAAGCCTACCATAATATCACTGGACAGCGAAAATCCCTCATACCGTGCACGGAGATTGTCCACAATTTCCAGATACTTTTCTATGGTATAATGGCGGTTCATGCGTTTCAGCACCGTATTGCTGCCGCACTGCACCGGCAGATGGAGATGCTTGCCCACCTTGTCGCATTCCAGAATGGCATCCAGAAGCTCTGGTGTAGCATCCTTGGGATGGGAGGACATAAAACGAATCCAGAAATCCCCCGGAATCTCATTGAGTCTTCGCAGCAGCTGTGCAAAGCTTATGCCGTTTTCTAAATCATTTCCATAAGAGTTGACATTCTGCCCCAGCAGCATAATTTCCTTATAGCCTTTTTCTACAAGCGTTTCCACTTCATGAAGAATCACATCTGCACTGCGGCTGCGTTCCCGTCCACGTACATAGGGTACAATACAGTATGTGCAGAAGTTATTGCATCCAAACATAATGGGAACCGATGCTTTGAACGCACTCTCCCGGATCTGATCGTCTGCACCAAATTCTTCTCTGTATTCTGCTGTATCATAAGCAAGCTTCTTGCCTTCATAATGCTCCAGCAAAAGCCTTGGAAGCTGACTCAATGCCGATGTACCAAACAGAATATCCACAAAAGGATAGTGTGCACGCACCTTTTCCAGTGTTTTCGGCTCGGATGCCATACATCCTGCCAGAATCAGAATCACACCCGGATTCTGTTTCTTATATTTTTTGATATTTCCCAGCGTTCCGTAAACCGTATCCTCTGCACTCTCACGAACCGCACAGGTATTCAGCAAAATCAAATCTGCATCTTCATAGTAATCCGTAAATGTAAAGCCCAGCGAAGCCAGAATTCCCTTCATTTTCTCCCCATCTGAAACATTCAGCTGACAGCCGAAGCTGTGCAGGTAGGCTTTTCCGCCCATCCGGCTGTACATTTTCACATATTTCTGCACCTGCTGTGCCTCCGATGATCTTTTCACGTCACACGCTTGTATACTCATGGACAAACCTCACTTTAAAAATGGCATTTCACGATTTATTATATCATACTCCCCTGTATTTTTCAAGTCATTTTTTCGCATCCCTTGATTTCCGGAAGGATTTTTTTGACGAACCCTGTCAAAATCAGAAATCTCATTCTGATTTTCCCAAACGGATTCCCTGACAGCTGCCCAGCGTCTTTTGCAGCTGCTGAATCCGGTTGAGTACAAGCCGTTTCTGACGGCTCCATTCCGGTGCAATCAGCTTTTCTGCATCACCATCTCCGGTCAGCCGTTCGCATACCGTTTCCGGCGGCAGATACTCCAGCTGCTTGACAACAAGCTGTACATACGCCTCCATGGTCAGTACAGGAAACGGATGCTCCTGATACATTTGTGCAAGCCGTGTACCCTCAATTACATGGAGAAGCTGTATTTTCACGGCATCCGGTTTCCATGTGCCTACGATACGGGCAGTTTCCAGCATTTGCTCCGGCGTTTCTCCCGGAAGTCCGTTTATGATATGCAGGCAAACCCGAATGCCGCAGGCTTTTAAGTCATCATAACGCTTTCGGATGACGCTGCGCTTACAGCAAAGATTCATACGCTGTGCTGTATCATCGTGAATGGTTTGCAGACCAAGTTCCACAGTCACCCATGTCCGCCGGGACAGCTCTGCAAGATATGACAATGTTTCATCAGAAATACAATCTGCCCGTGTTCCGATGGAAATTCCTATCACATCCGGCTGTGCAAGTGCCTCCTCATACTTTGTGCGCAAAACAGAAAGCGGTGCATACGTATTGGTATGTGCCTGAAAATAGGCAATGAGCTTGCATCCCGGAAACTTCTTGTGAATCCGCTGCCGTTCTGCAAGAATCTGTTCTGTAACAGAGCCGGTTCCCGTAAAATATCCGCTGCCGCCGCCACAAAAGATACAGCCCCCTGTACCCAGTGTTCCATCTATATTGGGACAGGTAAATCCGCCGTCAACCACCGCTTTCATCACACGTTGTCCAAAAGTTGCCTTATAGTATCGATGCAGCGCATAATAACGCTGATTTCCAAAAATATGATGCATAAAGTCCTCCTTTTCACAAAAAAACCGACAGCGTGGGAGAGGTTCGCTGCCGGCTGAATTTATGTAAAACACTGCACAGGGGGCAGCGTCTGTTGGTTGTCCGTTTCTTTACAGGGAAACGGTAAGCTGCTGTGTCGGCGGCATCACGTTCATGCCTTTGACTTGCCTTTAGTATAATCTGCCTGTGTGTGCACGTTGTGAAAATCATCAGGAAACTTCCTGAAATTTCCCTCATCAAACCGTCAAAACAACAAAAGCCCCGAGTTCAGACACCCGGGGCTTGTTTTTATTCAATTTTGCCGATTTAAATATAGAAGAACTTTCATTCTTCTGCTTAAGTTTCGATTGGACTCACTCCTCTTGTTTACGGATTCAAAAGTCGAATAAACCAATATACTTTCATCACCATCACGCTCTTTCTCATTCAATTCGATGATGTGGTAAAAATAATATCGCTTAAGCCATCGGACTCACCTTTTCATATGATTTTGCTCTGTACTATGAAAAACCGTACATGGGAATCACCATTTTCTCCGTAATCTTGAAGCAAATACGGTTCTTATGCCATGGGAACCACCATTTTCATTTAAATTTTTGTACGTAAAAATAAATTTTATATATGTTCGTCAGTTACATGCCTTGAACTGGATGCAACCGGTATAACTCTCATTACTTCTGATTGGGGCCATCACCGAATATTCACCGGCTCCTGCTCACCCTTTATCTTGTTTACCGAGTGCGTTTCCAATCCGAAAGACGAATGTACTGTGGTGTTTCATATGCCATCGGATTTCACCCTTCCTTTGATTTTTTTGTACATCAGCTTCTCCACAAAGAATTGTACATAGGAATCACCCTGCATTCGTTATACTTCAGCATCTATATAAAGGCTTCCGCCGAAGATTCGAAATCGTTATCATTTCGAATTACGTTCACCTATGCTGTCTGTGATATAACGTTTTTTATTTTTACAGTTACACCCGCTGAATCGGCTGCAACCGGTACGAATTTCGTTACTTCTCCGGGGCCAACGCTGATAAAAATCAGCTCTTGCTCACCGCTTTTTCGTCACCGACTGTTCTTCCGACCCAGACAGCATATGTACTGTGTTTCTTCACTTGCCATCGGATCTCGACCTCCTGACTGATTATTCTTGCTTCCCAAAAGAACTATTTTCTTAAACCTTGTGAAGCGAATCGATGAAAGATCACTTTATAGTTTCTTATTAGAAGCTACTGTGTTTCTCTTTCCTTGTCTATATATTACCACACTTCATTGTGAATGTCAACAGGTTTTCTCAAAAAAGTTTTGAAAAACGTATGCTTTTTGCATAATAAACCAAAACTTGGTTTTGAGTTACGAAAAAAATGCGTGTGCTTTGTTTTATCATCTTTACGTGCATTTCAGTTTTAATTATTAAGCGCTAATAGAAATCAGCCGCATCATTTCTATGATATCCGTTTGCTTTTTGCTGTGGAATGCCATATATACATATGCAAAAAGCACTGTACAGCATATGCCATACAGTGCCTTGACTGATTCTATTCATATTAGTAGATAAAACCGCCGTCCTGATAGAAAGGATCATCCACCGATTCATCCGGAATGGAAACCGGTGCTTCTGTGGGAGTCTCCACAGGTGCTTCCGTAGGTGCCTCCGTGGGTGGTTCTGTAGGTGCTTCTGTAGGCGGCTCTGTTGTTACAGGTGCCACAGCATAGTACACAACAATTTCCTCACGTTTTTCCAGATCGTACTTGGAGCTCAGATCCATACTCAGCTTCGAAACCGTATTTTCGGCACAGGATGCGGTGGTCTCCGCTTCAAGACGATATTTTACACCCAGATCATCCAGCTGCTTTGTATAATCGCCTACATATACGCCGCTGTAGGAAGGGAGCAGAATCTGTGAAGAACCTTTGCTGACCTGAATCTTGACCGGCTTGGAGGTGTCAAAATAAGCACCCTCCTCAATTTCCTGCCATACAATGGTACCGGCAGCATATTCATCGCTGAATACTTCTTCCACATCAAACTTCATCCAGGTGCTGTAACGTTCCGCCTGTGTATCGTAATTCTTGCCCACCAGCTTCGGCATAACGCCATCGCCTTCCGGTGTTGTGGTTTCCGTAGGCTTTTCCGTTTCTTCAGTTGCTGCCGGCGTTGTAGCCGTACTGGTTACAACAGATGAGCTTTCTGTATCTGAATCTCCGCCCTTTGAGAACATAAAATAAAGACCAATCAAAAGAATGACAAGAAGCAGCATACCGATAATCAACGGAACTTTCACACGGTCAATGGCACTGGGCTGCACTTCCTCTTTATAGGACTTCCGCTGATAGCTCTCATTTCCATATCCGTCATAGGAATAATCATCCGTATACTCCTGCTGCCCATAATTGTTGTATGCATTCGGGTCGTTGTAGTAATCATTTTGATAGCTTTGGGTGTCATGATAGCCTGTAGCACCAGCCTGTGCTGCGCCTCTGTTCTGCTGCCCGGAAGACCGATTGGAAGATGCATTTCCCTGTACAGCAGAATAAGAGGACGGCTCACTGAACAGCTCTGTAACCAGCTCCGTAATATTCTGGATACGATCCGCACTGACCAGATTCAGACCCTTCATAATGACATCTGACACATGCTGCGGTATATTCGGATTCAGCAGACATGGTGCAATCAGATTATCATTTTCCATACGGCTGATGGCACTGGTAGGCTGACTGCCGGTCAGTACACGATACAGTACTGCACAGACTGCATACACATCCGTCCATGTGCCCTGCCGGTTGCTGGCAGAATACTGCTCCGGTGCTGCATAGCCGCTGAAAATTTCACACTCCATCTCAGAATCAGCCGTGCGCACTGCGGCAATGGAAAAATCTGTCAGCTTCAATTCACCTTTTCCGGTTACGTAAATCGTTTCAGGACTGATTGCCCGATGTACAACACCGCTGTTGTGCAATATACTCAGGGTGGTCAGAAAAGGCGGCAGCATGCCGGACAGCTGACCCCAGCTCAGCTCACCTGCATTTTCCTTGAGAAAATCCACAAAGCGCATGCCCTCAATATATTCAAAAACCACATAGGTGGTATTATTCTCAGCGAATAAATCAATCACTGTATTGATTTGTACCTGCTCCCGCATTTGTGCAAGAGACTTATTCAAATCCGTAAACTCCTCCATCAAAACCTTATACTGCGGCAGTTTTGCCGAAGTTACACGGATCAGCGGTGTTCCCTCCACACGGCTGCACAGATTCATGGGCATGTATTCCCGAAGCAGCACACGGCAGCCAATGGAGCGGTCCAGTGCAATATATGTAATTCCCTCGCCGTTCATGGAATAAGCTGCTCCCACAATATAGCGATCATGCAGTTCTGTTCCCGGCTGGATAAAAGATGCATTTACAACAGTATTTTCATAATAACCGCATCGCTGACAGATTCCGTTCTGGAATTCTGTATGCATCATACATCCAAAGCATAATTTCCGTTCACCCAAAATGCTTCCTCCGATCTCATAAAATTTTTTAATCAGTCTTATTGTAACACGCAGCTTGAGTTCTGTCAACCGATTTCTGAAATTGACACTTTCACGCCACAAATTGTATCTTTTCTGTAATGATATTGCAATGGTTTCCGTCTGCTTTTCCGATTACAATGCAATCAATCCCTGTGTCAGCAGCTTCTGCGCTGCCAGAAGAACACCAATTTTTCCGCTGGTATAGGTCACACCGCCCTGCATCCATACAGCAAAGGGTTCCCGCAGGGGCGCATCGGCGGACAGCTCAATAGATGCCCCCATAGTGAAAGCACCTGCCGCCATAATGACCTGACTGGTATAGCCGGGCATATCCCATGGCTCCGGAACCACATGGGCATCAATGGGAGAGCCGGTCTGGATGCCCTGACAGAATGCAATCAGGTTCTGCTCATTGCCAAGACAGATTGCCTCCACAATATCTCCCCGCTTTTCGCCCAGCTTCGGCGAACAAACAAAACCCAGACGGCTGAACAGAGCCGCTGCAAAGGCAGCGGTCTTCAGTGCATTGGCTACACAGTCGGGTGCATGGAAGAAACCCAGGAACATTTCCCGGTTCATATCCAGCGTACAGCCCACCTCTTTGCCCATGCCCACACAGGTCAGACGATAAGCACACTGCTCCACAAGTGCCTTTTTACCAGCAATATAGCCGCCGGTACGGGCAATGCCGCCGCCGGCATTTTTAATCAGAGAACCAATCATCAGATCTGCACCATTCTGCACAGGTTCCGTATCCTCCACAAACTCTCCATAGCAGTTATCTACCATAATCACTGCATCCGGATTGCCTCTGCGGACTGCCTCTGTCATTTTACGCATCTGTTCCATGGTATATGCCGGTCTCAGAGAATATCCTCTGGAACGCTGGATATATGCCACCTTTGCACCTGCCACGCCGGCTTCAATGGCATCATAATCAGGTGTACCGTCCGGCAGCAAATCAACCTGACCATACTGCACGCCATAATCCATCAGAGAACCGTTTCCTGCCTCCCCGGCAAGCCCCAGCACTTCCTCCAGTGTATCATAAGGCTTTCCTGTAATGGATACCATTTTATCGCCCGTACGCAGAATACCAAACAATGCCACCGTCAGTGCATGGGTACCGGAAACAAAATTGTGCCGGACAAGGGCATCCTCTGCACCAAAGGCATCTGCAAATACACGATCCAGCACTTCTCGCCCCTGATCGCCGTATCCATAACCGGTACTGCCGTAGAAACAAAGCTCACTGACACGATTCTTCTGAAATGCAGCCAGCACCTTGGCCCCGTTATAAGCTGCAATTTCTTCTATACGCTGAAAATCCGCCTGACAATCTTTCTCTGCTTCCTGAGCAAGTGCTGTCAGCCGGTCATCCAGTTCAAAAAAGTCCTGTAATTTCATAGATTATTGTAATGCTCCCTTCTGGGTATCTTCCTTTTGAACATCCTGACGCTCCAAAACATATTCGGTTTCCACTTCTTTAAAACCGATTTCCTGATAAAAACTGCGGCGTATATCCAGTGCATACAGTACGGCTTCCTTGCCAAGACCGCCCAGCCATGCAGCAAGCCATTTCAAAAAATCCCGTGCATAGCCGCTGCCCCGATTGGCTGCACGTGTTGCAACCTGACCAATGAGTACACAATTGTTCTGATCAAAAATAATGGTAACAGTGGTACTGCCTTTATAGGTCAGCACATGACTGACCCCGTGACGGCATCGATGGGATGTATCCGTCAGCCACAGAGAATAATCCAGCAGGTTGGGAAAGCCCTCCTGCAAAATGTCATACACATCCGAAAGACGGGGATTGAATTCCACATCCTCCTCACAAAAAGTCTCTGAAACCGGATGGGGTTTCAGCGCAAACAAAGTGCGGCGCAGCGGTTGGTAGTTGGAAATTTGACATAACTCCGGAAGCATACTTTGCGGACACTCCACCCGAAAGGGCAGATGCATCCGGATAAACCCCATGGCCTCCTCCCCAGGAAGCCGGTCATTGGAACAAATAACCAGGGTTGCATTGAGCAGAAACATCCAGCCCACTGCATTTTCATACGTCAATCGGAAAAACTGACAGAAATCATATCCGCCGCCGTAAGCCTTGAAATAGGCAAGGAGCTTCTTTCCTCTCCAGCTTTTTTGAAGTGCGGCACGCTCCTCATCTGTAAAATCATAGATTCGTACAATCATCTCTGCACAGCCTCAATCATAGCAGCTGTCAGGTTCAGACAATGCTCAATATCCTGCCAATCTGCCACACAGGACGGAGCATGCAGATACCGGCAGGGGGCAGAGATGGCAAGTGTACGCACACCGCCCCGGCTGACATGAATGGCTCCGCTGTCATTGCCGCCGGCAATGCGGGTTTTCGTCTGACAGGGAATGCCCATTCTTGCACACTCTGAAAAGGCAAGCTGATAAAGCTGTGCATCATAAATGGTGCTTCTGTCCATAAATGAGACAACCGGCCCTTCCCCCAATGCACAGACTCTTGCATCGCCCTCTGCACCGGTCAGGTCAGCAGCAGTGGTGGCTTCCAGCACAATAGCCAGCTCCGGATGAACCGTATAAGCAGCTGCCTTGGCACCACGAAGCCCCACCTCCTCCTGAACGAGGAAAGCAAAGGTCACATCATAAGGCAGCTCCTGTGCCATCAATTCAAGCAGAATGGCACAGCCAATCCGGTCATCCAATGCTTTGCTGCGGATTTTTCCGCCGCCCATTTCTGTATAAGACGGCAGAAAATGCACATACGTGCCCGGGGGACAAAGCTGCCTGGCTTCTGCGCCGTTGGCTGCACCGATATCCAGATACAGCTCAGAAAATTTCGGCAATGTCTTGCGCTGATCGCCAGTCAGCAAATGAACTGGCTTCGCACCAATGACACCGTTCATCTGCGCATCCCCCACAACAACCGGACGCCCGATGACAACCGATGCATCCACGCCGCCTACCGGTGCAATCTGCATCGTACCATCTTCGTTGCAATAGGTGACAATCATGCCCACCTCATCCATATGTGCACTGATCATCAGCTTTTTAGAAGCAGGATGCGCTCCCTTTTTCTCAGCAATGACACTGCCCAGCGGATCCATGGTGATGCTCTCTGCATAAGGCTTTATCTGCTCCAGAATATAATCACGCACTGCCTTTTCATGACCGGATGCACCGCACAGGAGACAGAGATTTTTCAAATGTTCATTCAGCATAATGTCCCTCCATAATCCATGCGGCAAGCAGTCTGCCTGTAGCTTCTACATCTGAAAGTGCAATCACTTCAGACGGTGTATGCATATAACGCAGCGGAATGGACAGTGTACAGCTGCGCACACCGCCTCTGCTGACAGAAAAACGATCTGCATTGGTGCCGGTTGTACCAGCCATCACCTCAGGCTGCCACGGAATATTCTGCGCTTTTGCAGCGGAAATCAGTCCGTTGGATACAGCTTCTGAAAGAGTGGGAGAAATACCAATCATCGGCCCTGCTCCCAGTTTTCCGCATTTTACGGGATCATCGCCATGACCCAGCGCAAAGGTCACATCGACTGCAATGGCAAAATCCGGCTGAATCGTATAGACAGCCGTCTCTGCGCCGCATTCACCGACCTCCTCCTGAGAGGAAAACAGAACACTGAGTTTACAGGGAAGCTGCTCTCCTTTCAGAAGCTCCAGTGCATACAGAATCGCCGCCATGCCGCAGCGGTCATCCATAGAACGTGCAGCAATACGATCCCCTTGCAAAAGCTGAAAGGGTGTATCAAAAGAAATACGGTCGCCGGGGGAAAGAATTTCCTCCAGCTCTGCTTTTGTATAGCCCGTATCAATCAGCAGCTCTGTCACATCCGGAACCTTCTGTTCGCCGCCGCTGAGATGAGGCGGAACCGATGCAATCACTCCCGAAATGGTTTGTCTGCCATGGAGCCACACATTTTGTGCCGGCATCAGACGCAGATCCAGACCGCCCACATTGCCCACACGGACAAATCCTTCATCTGTAATGGCAGTCACAATCAGCCCCACCTGATCCAGATGGGCATCCAGCAGAATATGAGGCATGCCCTCCTCATGGCTGCCGCAGCTGCCAATCAAATTGCCGTTCCGGTCAACGGATGCATCCGGACAATATGCACGCAGCAGCCCCAGCACCTTGTCCGCAGCTGGTGCTTCTCTGCCGGAAACGCCCTCTGCTCCGGAAAGCGTGCTCAGAAGTTCAGTCAGCTTCATGCCTGCTCCTTCAGCTCCTTTACAAGTCTCTTATAATGATTGCCTCTTGCTTCAAAATTCGGATACAGGTCAAAGCTTGCACATGCCGGAGACAATGTCACAACATCACCTTTTTCTGCAATTTCATATGCCTTTGCCACAGCATCCTCCATAGAAGATGCATGGACAATCACAGGATTCCCCTCTTTGTAAGCAGAACAGCCTGTGACAGCTGCCTCAATCTTCGGAGCCGTTACACCCATGAGAATCATAACCTTTACCTTTTCGCAGACAGTCTCTGCCATCGGCTCAAAGGGAATCTTTTTGTCATAGCCGCCCATGATGACAATCAGCTTCTGATGAAAAGATTTCAGACCAGCCAACACTCGGCTGGGACTGGTAGCAATACTGTCATTGTACCATTTTACACCATCCAGCTCACGGACAAATTCAATACGATGCTCTACACCGCCGAAGGTCTTTGCAATGTGAACGATGGTCGGAACAGAAACCTCACCCCATACGGCACTGATTGCTGTCAGGTAATTCTCTACATTATGCATACCCGGAATGCGGATTTCATCCATGTGTACCACCGGAGTAACCACACCCTTGTCCGTATAGCACAGCATGCCGTCCTCACGGAGAAAGGCGCCTCGTTCCGGCACGGCATTTCTGGAGAATTTCACCAGTGTGCCCCGTACCTGATCAGACAGCCCATTGGTCAGCGCATTGTCCAGATTCAGAACGGTTTTGGAAAATGCATTCTGGTGGGCAATGAGGTTCACCTTGGCTGCGATGTATTCCTCCATGGTTCCATGTACATCCAGATGATTGGGCGCAATATTGGTAATCACAGCCACATCCGGAGACTGTCTCATGGACAGCAGCTGGAAGCTGGACAGCTCCACAACCGCTGCATCTGTTTCCTGAATCTCTTCAATCATCGGCAGCAGGGCACGTCCGATATTTCCGCCCTTGTGAACCGTTATACCGGATGCCTGCAAGAATTCAGAAATCAGCGTTGTGGTAGTTGTTTTTCCGTCAGAACCGGTTACTGCATAAATTTTACAGGGACACAATTCGAAAAACACTTCCATTTCTGTTGTTACAGCTACACCGTTTCTGCGTGCTTCAGTCAGCTTGGGATGATGAAAATACATACCCGGCGAACGGAAAATCACATCAAAATCTGTGAGATTTTCAAGATACGCATCCCCCAGACGGAAGCTGACACCTGCTGCTTTCAGTTCCTCATAGAGATCGCCCAGCTGCTCCGGCTGCTTGCGATCCAGCAGTGTAATGCGGATTCCTTTTTTCAAAAACAGGCGGATAATATCTGTATTGGTTACACCTACACCGATGAATGCAACCTTTTTCTGCTGCATTTCCTCAAAAAATCGGGATATCTGTTTCATTTCGTCTTTCCTCCAACATACCAGCATACAAAAAGGCACCTTCCGCTATGGAAGCGTGCCTTTCTCTTTGATTTTACTTTACTTACTGATTCTCAGAAACCGGAATTTCTTCCATGGTAAACTGCACACGGGGGTTGCCATCTTCATCTTCATCAATCATGACAGCCTTAGAAATCGTAATCGGAGAAGTGGGAGAAGAAACGGCACCATCGCCGCCCAGTACACGCTCCACCTTCAGGAAGGAGTCCACAACCTCCATGCCCTCTGTTACCTCACCGAATGCTGCATACTGACCGTCTAAGAAAGAGCAGTCTGTATAGCAGATAAAGAACTGACTGGATGCACTGTCCATATCACTGGAACGTGCCATAGAAACAATGCCTCTCTGATGAGAGAGGTTATTTTCAACGCCATTTGCAGAAAATTCACCCTTGATGGTTTCCTTGCTGCCACCTGTACCATTGCCTGCCGGATCTCCGCCCTGTGCCATAAAGTCTTCCACTACACGATGGAAAGTAAGACCGTCATAAAAGCCTTCGCCAACCAGCTTTTCAAAATTCTCACAGGTGATGGGTGCCACATCCGGATACAAGGTCATTACAAAGGTTTCACCGCCGGATGCCCCTGTTTCAGAGTCCTTTTTATCTTCGGAGCAGCCTGCAAATGTGCCCATCATCATAACCATTGCCAATGCAGATGCAAAATATCTTGTATACTTTTTCATAATTCAAATTCCTTTCAGGAGTATATTTCAAGGTATCATTATACCATATTTTCATTGATATTGCAAGTGTTTTTTCAGATTTTTCGTTATCCTGCCGCTTCCGTGGTCTGCGTTTCCGTTTCAACATCCGTCTTTTCTTCCTGCTCATCCATATGAATGACAAACTGCACACGGGGATTGCCTGCCGAATCTGCATCAATCATAACGGCATGTTCCATCACGATGGGGGTATCCGGCACAGAAATTTCTCCCATTCTTCCAACGGAACGGGGTACTTCCAGAAATCTGTCCACAGCCTCCATGCCTGCTGTTACTGTGCCGAAGGCAGCATACGTACCATCCAGATAGGTCAGATCTGTATAACAAATAAAAAACTGACAGGTAGCACTGTTATAGTCATCTGCACGTGCCATAGAAACCGTTCCCCGCACATGGGACAATGTATTGGAGACGCCATTCTTCGAAAATTCACCGGTAATCGTTTTACCGCTGCCGCCCGTGCCATCCCCGTTGGGGTCACCGCCCTGGGCTATAAAATCATCCACAACACGATGAAAGGTTAAGCCATCATAAAAGCCCGACTCCACAAGAGACTGAAAATTTTCACAGGTGATCGGTGCAATATCCGGATAAAGTGTTATAATAAAGCTGTTTTCGCCAATCACGGCAGTTTCAAGGAAATCCCCTTCACTTTCACAGCCGGTATACAGGGACAGTGTAATCGCTGCGCTGACTGCACAGGCGGCAGCTTTCCAGATTTTCATAGAAATCGTCCTTTCCATAGTTTCGATATTTCTATTGTACCATATTTTTTTCAGACAATCAAGCAATTTTCTCAATCCTTCCGATATGTTTTCTGATTTTATGAAAAAAAGTCTGCCGCACCCCGAAATTTATTGGGGTACGGCAGACATCTGTCCGATATGTGTTCTGTACACTCAGCGTGTCATTTTTTCTCTGAGCTTTTCAAGCCGGTTCAGTGCGGCATAGAGTGTTTCATTTTTCTTTGCAAAATGCATTCGGATATATCGGTTTTCCGGCTCCTTAAAAAAGCTGGAACCCGGCACGGCTCCTACACCTACATCCTTGGCAAGCCGTTCGCAAAAGGCAAGATCGCTTTCATAGCCAAATTCTGAAATATCCAGCAGAATATAATAGGCACCCTCCGGAATGGTATGCGGTATGTTCAGTCTGTCCAGACCGTCCAGAAACAGATTCCTCTTTTCCGTGTATTTCTGCTGCAAATCCTTATAATAAGCATCTCCGAAATTCAGTCCCACAACTGCCGCTTCCTGCAAGGGAGCCGCTGCACCTACGGTTAAAAAATCATGCACCTTTTTTACCGTTTCAATAATATGAGGCGATGCAATGACATATCCCAGCCGCCAGCCTGTAATGGAATAGGTTTTGGAAAGAGACCCACATGAAATGGTACGTTCCCGCATATTCGGCAATGCAGAAAAATAGGTATGCTTATGCGGTGCATAGACAATGTGCTCATACACCTCGTCCGTAATTACAAAGGCATCGTACTTTTCAGCAAGATCTGCAATGATTTTTAATTCCTCATAAGTAAAAACCTTTCCGCAGGGATTGGACGGATTGCAAAGAATCAATGCTTTCGGCCTCTGCCGGAAGGCTGCTTCCAGCACATCTGCATCAAATGAAAATGTCGGCGGAATCAGCGGCACATAAATGGGTTCTGCACCGGACAAAATGGTATCTGCACCATAGTTTTCATAAAAAGGAGAAAATACAATGACCTTATCACCGGGATTGGTAACAGACATCATAGCTGCCATCATGGCTTCTGTGCTGCCGCAGGTAACGACAATTTCCCGGTTGGGATCAATCTCTATTCCTGTGAAATGCTTGTGCTTCTTTGCAAGTGCCTCACGAAAATTCTGGGCACCCCATGTAATAGAATACTGGTGAAAATCTTCCTTTGTGACCGCTGCAAGCCGATCCAGAATTTCTCTGGGCGGTTCAAAATCCGGAAAGCCCTGAGATAGATTCACAGCATCATACTGATTGGAAATTCGGGTCATACGGCGGATTACCGAATCGGTAAAACCTGCCGTTCTTCTGGAAAGTTCGGGCATAGAGCACCTCCGTTAAATGACATAGTTCAGTTTTCTTTCATCAATAATACGTCTTGACTTATGCTCTGAACGTGTATCCAGTCCGCCGTCCGGATGTACTGTTACCTGATACGGCTTGACACCAATTCTTGCCTTGAGAGCAGCGGAAACCTCTGCTGCAATTTCCTCATCCGTTTTGGTATTATCTGCATTCTTTTCAATTTCCACTGCATATTTGCAGGTGTAATCCTTCTCGAAAATGCGAATCAGATACTCGCCTGTAATACCGCTTAAATCACGAATGACAGCTTCAATATCGCTGGGGAATACATTGACAGCGGAAACGATAAACATATCATCCTTTCTGCCGTTGATATGAATTCTGCCATGTGTACGTCCGCATGAGCAGGGTGTATTATCAATCCAGCCAATGTCACCGGTACGGAACCGAATCATGGGTCTTGCCTTTTTACGAAGCGTAGTAAATACCAGTTCACCCACGGAACCCGGCGGAAGAATTTCACCGGTATGAAGATCGACTGTTTCCACAAGAATCTGATCCTCGCAGATATGCAGACCATCCTTTGCATCGCACATTGCAGCGCATGCACCGAAAATATCAGAAAGTCCGTAGAAATCATACAGCTCTGCTCCCCACAAATCCTCAATTGCCTTTCTGGTGGCATCAATGGAGCCACCCAACTCACCGGCAACAATGATTTTCTTGATGGCAAGATCTGTTTTCGGGTCAATACCGCTTTTCTTTGCCTTTTCGCCCAGCTGCCATGCATAGGACGGACTGGTCCAGAGAATGGTAGGCTGATAGGTTTTCAGGATATACAGCAAACGCTCGCTGGGAAGCGTTCCGCCCCAGATGCACAGTGCACCCAGATTCTGCGCACCAATAACATCCGGACCGCCTACATACAGGGAAAAATTCAAAGCATGAACATACCGGTCATTGGGTCTCATGCCAATCTGCCAGAACCAGCGGCTTTCTGTATCCTGAAACTCATCAAAGTCTTCTTTTGTAAACGGGCTCATGGTCGGAACACCCGTGGATCCGGTAGATGTGGATATAAAAACCACATCCTCTTCCGGAACAGCTGCAAGCTCTCCCAGGAAGGAACCGACGCCCTGTGTATCACGTTCTGTCTGCTTATTGATAAAAGGGAATTTGGCAAGGTCGGAAAGCTCATGAATATCCTCCGGCTTTACGCCTGCCTCATCAAAGGATCGCTTATAGTACGGCGAATTTTCATAGGCAAATTTCACCATCTTCTGCAATCTCTCTAATTGTAACACCTCCAGTGCCTTTCTGTCAATCGTTTCGATTTCCTCGTTCCAGTATTTTTTGTATGCCATAATCGATCAATCCTTTCCAATCTCCCAGGTACTGCGGATGTTCTTCCACTTTTCATCCCTGGATTGTATAATCAAATTTATATCCGCATCCGTCAGATGCCGAAAGCGTCCCTGTTTTTTCAGATAAGCCGAAGCATCTGTAAAATGCCGGGGATTATGATTCAAAACAAATCTATGATTTTCGTATTCTGCCAGATACCAAAGACCGCAGTCCACAATTTCACGGGCAATCTCCACTGTATCACTTACAGGAACACCCCAGCCTGTGGGACAGGGCGCAATCACATGAATGTATTTGGTTCCTTTGATTCCGGAAGCCTTCTCCACCTTATTCAGAAAATCTGTCATGTAGCCTACAGTGGCTGTGGCGGCATAGGAAATATCATGTGCTGCAACAATTTCAAACATATTTTTCTTCGGACGAATATTTCCGTGGATGCGCTTTCCGGCAGGCGTTGTGGTCGTTTTTGCCCCGAACGGTGTCAGTCCGCTTTTCTGAATGCCTGTATTCATATAGGCTTCATTGTCATAACAAATATAAAGCACGTTATCGCCCCGGTCAATGGCACCTGAAAGTGCCTGTAAACCGATGTCTGCTGTGCCCCCGTCACCGGCAAATCCCACCGCTGTAAAATCTGTTATGCCCTTTTTCCTCAGCCCGGCTTCCACACCGGTAAGCATGGATGCTGTGCCGGCAAAGGTGGAAATGATGGCATTATTGGCAAAACACAGCTGCGGAAAATTAAATCCTACTGCTGACATACAGCCTGCCGGAAGAACTGCAACGGCATTTTTTCCCAGTACCTTCAGTGCGTTCCGGACGGCAAGACTGCCGCCGCAGCCTGCACAGGCTTTATGACCATAGAAGAATTCATCCTCCGGAAGATTTCTTGCTGTTATGCTCACGCATTGCTCACCTCAATTCCAATGAAATGAACACGTTCTGATCCATGCTCAATCCGTTCAAAAATCTCTGCTACATCTTCACGGGAAATATTCTTCCCGCCCAGTCCGCCGATAAAGTTATAAGACGGTATATTACATCCAGCCTGAAGCAGTGCTGAATTGACCTGTGTAAACACTGTTCCCTCGTTTCCAAAGGAAATATCCTTTTCCAGTACACCCACGGCTTTTGCATGTTTTACCGCATCTGCAAGCTCTTCTGACGGAAATGGCCTGAGATAGCGCAGTCTGATAACGCCCGCCTTCCTGCCATCCCTGCGAAGCTCATCCGCAACTTCACGGCAAAGTCCCGAAATACTGCCCAGTGTAATCAGAATAAAATCTGCATCCTCCGTTTGATAGGTTTCCAGCAATCCAGTATATTGTCTCCCGAACAACTCTGAAAAACGCTGCTCTGCTTCTGCAATGACGGCTTTCGCCCGCAGCATGGCTGCATGCTCCTTATACTTAAAAATGAAATTGTGCTCAGGACCGGCTGAAAATGCAAGATTCTTCGGATGCTCAAGATCCAGCTTGTTTTCCGTTTCATAGGGTGGCAGAAAAAGATCCGCCTGCTCCTGCGATGGTACATCTACCGTTTCATAAGTATGCGTCAGAACAAAACCATCCAGATTCACCATAAACGGTGTGGAAACCGCTTCATGCTCTGCAATGAAATAGCTCATCAGTGCAAAGTCAAGGCTTTCCTGTGCATTTTCTGCATATGCCTGAATCCATCCGCAGTCCAGCTGGGCAATACTGTCACGCTGATCTCCATAAATGTTCCATGGCAGTGCTGTAGAACGGTTGGCATTCATCATCACAATGGGAAACCGTCCGCCGGAAGCATAAGGCAAACATTCTGCCATATAAAGCAATCCCTGTGAGGAGGTAGCTGTAAAAGCACGTGCCCCTACAGCACTGGCTCCAATGGCACAGGAGAGAGCAGAATGCTCTGATTCCACATGAATAAATTCCGCATCCAGACTGCCGTCCTCCACCATTTCCGAAAGCCGTTCCACCACAATTGTCTGGGGCGTTATAGGGTAAGCGGATATGACATCCGGTCTGGCAAGACGAACGCCTTCTGCAAACGCTTCGTCGCCTGATAAGAATTTCTTTGCCATTATCGCTCCGCCTCCATTTCAATTGCATGCAGCTTGCAGATTTTTGAACAGATGCCGCAGCCCTTGCAAAAATCATAGTCGATTTCTGCTTTTCCGTCCTGCACAGCAATTACACCATCCGGACAGTAAAAATAACACTGCATACAGCCGATACATTTTTCTGCACACACAACAGGCCGAACGCTTCTCCAGCCGCTGTTTGCAGATACCAGATACCCAGCCTCAAACGCTGTACTTTCCGGAATATCATGGAACCCAAACTGTTTCTTATCTCTGAGATACGGCTTCATCCCAATACCTCCTTTGCAGCATGCTCAACAGCCTGCTTGTTCTTCTCCCGTATTTTCTCCGGCATATAGCTGTCAATGGCATGAAACAAATCCTGTACGGTCACCATTTCTGAAAGAACCGAAGCTGCACCCAGCATAACGGTGTTGACCGTGGGAAGATGCAACGCATCTGCAAAAGAACTGCCATCAAAGGAAATTCCATCTGCCCCGATTTTCTGCTTTGTATTGATAAGAATTTTGCCGTCCGGCTTTAAAAGCTTCTTCAGATGCGCACTGTAAAGCGTTTCATCTAAAACAATGATAAAGTCCGCCTTTTCCGTTTCACTTCTGTCCAGCACCGGCCGTCTGTCCAGCTTGGTAAATGCTCGGACCGGTGCTCCACGCCTTTCCGGTCCGAAGGATGGGAACGCAAGGGCATGGTACGAATCTCCTTTCAATGTGTAAGCTGCTCCAAGGAGCTTCGCCGCTGTAAAAGCACCCTGTCCGCCTCTGCCAAGCCATATGATTTCAGTCATCTGCTCACCGCCTTATGATTTTTTATCCAGCTTTTTTACTGCCAGATCGCCCAGCCACTGAATCAACTGCACCAGTATGACCAGAATCGCAACGCATACAATCATGATATCTGTCTGATACCGCTGATATCCATACCGATAAGCAAGATCGCCCAAACCGCCGCCGCCAACAAGTCCTGCCATTGCTGAAAAGCCCAGAATGGAAATCGCCGTTACAGTGATATTTTTTACCAGCGACGGCAATGCTTCAGGAATCAGAATACCGGTAATCACACGATATTTTGTGGCACCGGATGAAACCGCTGCTTCAATAACACCTTTATTGACCTCTGAAAAAGAAGCTTCTGCCAGCCTTGCGAAAAATGCTGCTGATGCAATGGATAAGGGAACGAGCACGGCTTCTGAACCGATTTTTGTACCCACAATCAGCTTGGAAAGAGGCAGCAGCAGAATCATCAGAATCAAAAACGGCACCGAACGCACAATATTCAGAATAATACCAACGGTTTTATTTACAACGGTATTTTTCAGAAACAACGGATTGGATGTCACATATAACAGCAGTCCCAACAGACCGCCGAATACAATGGATGCTGCCAGAGAAATCAGTACCATAAAAGCAGTCTGTCCCAATGCAAGCTGTATATCATCCCGCAGATTCAGAATATTTTCAAGCATGGAATACCACCTCCGTATGATAAGTCCGTTGGGTTAATGCCTGAATGGTCTGCTCCACATCGGCACTGTCTCCTGTAATATTCACATACAAAATGCCCAACGGCTTGGTTCCGATATACTCAATTTTTCCATGCAGAATATTATACCGGACATGATAATCTGCTGCGGTCTGTGAAAGCACCGCTTCTGCTGCACGCTCACCCAGATAGGTCAGCTTGACTACTGGTCCCTGGATGCTGCTGCGGATTTCCTGGGGAATTTCAAAATTCTGTGTATGACCAATCAGCTGCTTGGTGAACGGATGCTGAGGATTTGTGAAAATCTCATAGACATCCCCAAGCTCTACAACCTGACCGTCAGACATAACAGCTGCACGATTGCAGATGGACTTTACAACATCCAATTCATGAGTAATCATAATAATGGTAACACCCAGCTTCTGATTGACCTCACGAAGCAGATCCAGCACAGAAGCGGTAGTCTCTGCATCCAGTGCAGATGTGGGTTCATCACACAGCAAAATATCGGTATGATTCGCCAGTGCTCTCGCAATTGCCACCCGCTGTTTTTGTCCGCCGGAAAGCTTGGAAGGATATACATCTGCTTTATCACTCAGATTCACAAATTCCAGAAGCTCACGAACGCGCTCCTCAATATCCGCTTTTTTCCAGCCGGCAGTTTTCAAAACAAAGGCAATATTCTGCTGCACGGTCTTATTTTCCGCCAGATTAAAATGCTGAAAAATCATCCCGATTCCCTTGCGCAGGGTTCGCAGCTTTGCACCGCTGTATCCCACAACATTCTTTCCATTCACCAGCACACGGCCTTCCGTAACAGGCTGGAGCAGATTGATCGTCCGCAGCAGTGTGCTTTTTCCGGCACCGCTGCCCCCTACGATTCCAAATATATCACCTTTTTGAATCTGAAAGGATACATCTTTTACGGCTTCCACGGTCTTTTTGTTCTGGTGAAAGACAACATGTACATTTTGAAATTCTACCAATTCGGGTCACTCCGTTCCGTTAATCATTATATGCCGCAGGTCTCGCAAATGCGGAATACTGATTGTTTTCATCTTCAATCACTGCTCTGAAAGCATCTGAATGTACAATCGCAGTAATGTCCTTTGCAAATGCCGAATCCACATCCGCAGTTCGCACCGCAATGACATTAAAATATCCTTCTTCCAGCGTTTCATTATACACCGCTTCTGTCAGCTTCAGACCGGCACTCAGTGCATAGTTTCCGTTAATTACCGCAAAATCTGTACTGTCCAGAACACTGGGCAGGATCTCTGCACTGACTTCCGTGAATTGCAGATTTTTGGGATTTTCCGAAATATCACCGACTGTTGCCTTCGAAGCATCAATCGCCGGATCGATGGTAATGATTCCTGTTTGTGCAAGAACACGCAGGGCTCTTGAAAGGTTCGTATCATCATTCGGAATGGCTACCGTTGCACCGTCCGCTGCCTCCTCAAGGGTTTCATACCGATTTGAGAACACACCCATTGCTGCTGTAGGGATTTCTGTGATATAGCTCAGCTCCAAAGCATGCTCTTCGCTGAATTTCTTCAGGTAAGTGGAATGCTGGAACATATTCACATCAATCTCGTTTTCCGCAAGTGCATTATTCGGCTGCACATAATCGGAGAATTCCGTAATCTCAACGGAGTAGCCTTTTTCCTCCAGAGCCGGTTCAATGGCTTCCTTGAACATATCACCATACGGTCCGGCGCATACACCCACACGGATCGTGGTGCTGTCTGCCTGTTCTGCTTCGCTGCCGCATCCCGTAAAAGCGGCGGTACCTATAAGTAAAGCAACAGAAACTGCTGCAAATTTACGAATCAAGTTCATAATCATAATCTCCCTTTTCTTTTCATTTCATGTCATTCAATAAAAAATAGAAGTCCGCATACGCAAACTTCTGAAATACTGCATCATTCTATCCGATTCATTCCACAGCCCAGCTGGGCATGCCATAACAACATCGCCTGATACAGTATTCCTTTTTGCAGCAGCACATTCGATCATTTCTTACAATCCATGTTGTCATGGTTCTCCCAGCCTTTCTTTGCCTATTAAATCCATAGGCTTAATGTGATTGTATTATAACACAGGATTTTCCAGTTGTCAATAGAAAAATGCATAGAATTTTGATAGGCATTATAAGTTTGTCACATTGCACAGCATTCAACAAAACAAAATGGAATAATCTGTCGAATAGATTCTATGGAAACCTTCTTGAAAACATAGTAAACCTATGTTATAATAGGATATAGAAAATCACAAAGAAAGGAATGGAATGATTATGAAAATCTCCACCAAAGGCAGATACGCACTCAGAATGCTCCTTGAGCTTTCACTGCATCAGAATGAAGGCTACATCGCATTAAAAGATATTGCAGAACGGCAGAATATCTCCAAAAAATATCTGGAGCAGATTGTACCGCTGCTGAGCAGAGCTGGTCTGCTGAAAACCAATCGTGGCTACCAGGGAGGATACATGCTCGCCAAAAGCCCGTCTGAATACACAGTGGGAGAAATTCTCCGGCTGACAGAAGGAAACCTTGCCCCCATCTCCTGCCTCGAAGGTACAGTCAACGAATGCCCCAGAGCAGATACATGTATGACGCTCTACGTCTGGGACGGCCTTTATAAGGCAATTACAAACTATCTGGACAACATCACACTTCAGGACATCATGAACCATCATGCCAACATGCAGGGAAATGATTACTGCATCTGACACGGCACATACAAAAATAACCCGTAAGACAAATGCTTTGCAGCTCACCCAACCGATCAAATAAAAGAAACGAGGCGGTATAATTGAAAACAGTATTATGCTTTGGCGATTCCAACACATATGGCTTGAATCCAAAAGACAAAGGCCGGTTTGACTATGAAACAAGATGGACAGGCATTCTTGACCAGAAACTCCGGAAATACGGCTTTTGCACAGCAGAAGAAGGGCTCTGCGGACGTACCACAATGTTCCCCGATGCGCTTCGCTGCAACAGACGGGGCGTTGATGTGCTCCCGTTTCTTTTGGAAAGTCATTCTCCCATTTCCTATGTGGTATTGATGCTGGGAACCAATGACTGTAAAACCTGCTTTCATGCTACCCCCGAAAGCATTGGTTATGGGATCCAACGGCTGATCGGACAGATCCGGGCGGTAGAAAAAGCAAAAATTCTGCTTGTTTCTCCCATTCACCTTGCACATGGCGTGGGGGAATCCGGTTTTGATCCTGCTTTTGATGAAGCATCGGTACAGCTTTCCATGCAGTTATTACTTCGGCAATCATTTATCGATAATATCAATCGTCAAATTTAACGGTGCTGTACGGAATCCTGTTTTTTTATACAAACAAGAACTATCGATATTTAGTTGCCGAAGTAATAAAACAAAAATATTCAGAAATCGCTGAACGTGAACATTGCCTGTTTCTGGCAGCTTCTGACTTTGCAGAACCTTCTGAAGCAGATCGTGAGCATCTGAATGAACAGGGACATCGTGCATTAGGAGAAGCCATCTTCAAAACATTGTATCATGATTTTTACCCATCCGAAAATCCATCCTCATACCTGTGTTCATCAGCGTGTGAGCCGGTAAAATAAACAGACGAGCTGCTGCAAGATTGAATTTGCAGCAGCTCGTTTTTTACAGATTCGATTCTGTATAAATCAAATATTCCCAGACATCCTTCCAGCAGATTTCACCGGTCATTTTACTCATAATCACGTCCGCCCGTATAAATGGCTGACAACAGATTTACATTTTCAAATGCACGAAGTCCGTCATTCCGATGGGCAAAATAATGTGCCTGCACCTTTTGGGGCGTAAAATAAGTATCTATCTGAAAGCCCAGTGAAAACAAGGCTCTTGAAACCTCATTGTAGTCAAATCCCCCCTGCATCACTTCCCCCAATGAACGGGTAACAGCCTCCAGCGTATGGACTCTTTCCGGAAATATACCGCTTCTTTGCGGATAGTCAAATACCAGTACACTTTCCGGTGCAGAAAGCTCAGCAATCTGTGTAAGGGTTTCTGCAAAAACGGAAAGCGTCAGATAATAGGTAACACCCAATATGCTGAAAAAAGTCTTCCGATTCGGCTGAAAGCCTGCCTGTATCAGTTTATCATTCATTCGTTCCTTCTCAAAATCTACCGGAACAAAATGAACATGCTCCGGCACCGACCATTCCAGCGATTTGATCTTCTCAAGTTTATATCGCTGGGTATCCGGATGGTCAATTTCAAAAATCTCAATATTCGGATTCTCATTCCGGAAAGAAAAAGTATCCGAACCTGCCCCACAGATCACATACTGTATCGACTCATTTTCTGAGGCAAATTGCATCAGACGACTTTCTGAAAAGTGAATCCGGGACAGCGGAATCGGTGCAATGTAGGTTTCAATCAGCTCATGCACATCCTTCACGGGAACCGATGGTACTGCCTTATGAAAAATCTTTGGAATCATATCATAAATTTCATCATACTCTTCCTTACCCATAATGTCATAGGCAAGATAGTCATCATAAATTTTATTCCGTGCCTTATTGGAATGCCATGCACGGGCAAATGCGCACAGCTTTGCAGTAATACTCTCTCTTTTATCAACCATTTTCACAACCTCCAAAAAACAAAAAAGCGGAGAACGCAAATTCGCATTCTCCGCATCAAAACTACACAGCAGCAATAGCCGCAATGGTTTTATTCATGAGTCTATGCAAAAATCCGTTTACAACATATTGAATTGTAACAGATACAGCATACACAATTCTCAGCCATGGAAACAGATTTCATGCCAATTACTCCTTTTCTGATTATTCCGCAAACATCGGCGTAGAGAGATAACGCTCTCCTGTATCGGGAAGCAAAGCAACAATCACCTTGCCCTTGTTTTCCGGACGCTTCGCAAGCTGAATCGCTGCCCAGACAGAAGCCCCCGAAGAAATGCCCACAAGAACGCCTTCACTTCTTGCAATGGCTCTTCCGGTTTCAAACGCATCCTCGTTTGTCACCGCAATGACTTCATCATAAATTTCAGTATTCAGTGTTTCCGGTACAAAACCAGCACCTATTCCCTGTATTTTGTGAGGTCCGGAGACACCTTCTGAAAGAACCGGAGAACCCTTCGGCTCCACAGCAACAATCTTTACAGCCGGATTCTTTGACTTCAGATAAGCACCTACGCCGCTGACTGTGCCGCCGGTTCCCACACCTGCAACAAAAATATCCACTTTTCCATCCGTATCTTCCCAGATTTCAACGCCGGTGGTCGCTTTATGAACAGCCGGATTGGCAGGATTGGTAAACTGAGACGGAATAAAACTATTGGGAATCTGTTCCGCAAGCTCCTTTGCCTTCTGAATCGCACCTTTCATGCCTTTTGCACCTTCTGTGAGCACAAGCTCCGCACCATATGCCTTCATCAGATTCCGGCGTTCTACGCTCATGGTTTCCGGCATTGCAATGATAATCCGATAACCTCTTGAAGCTGCAACGGCGGCAAGCCCGATTCCTGTATTGCCGCTGGTGGGTTCAATAATCACACTGTCCGGCTTCAATAGACCTTTTGCTTCCGCTTCGTCAATCATTGCCTTGGCAATTCTGTCCTTGACACTTCCAGCCGGATTAAAATACTCCAGCTTTCCAAGAAGCGTTGCTTCCAGCTGCTGTGATTCCTCAATAGCCGAAAGTTCCAGAAGCGGTGTGCCTCCGATCAAATCTGTAACCTTTTTATATGTTTTCATGATCATCACTCCTTAAATATAGATATTACCTATCTGATTTATATGCATTATAACACACTTTTCCTATTATGTCAATAGGCTTTGTGATTTTTATGATTTTCTGCATATTTTACAAATTTATGTTTGTTCTTTTGTAAGGAGTTTACAAAAGTGTTGAAAGTTGCCCCGATTTCATAAAAAAACCTGTCCGCAAAAAATGCAGACAGGTTCTCATCACAAAATATCAGGATTCATCAGATGCAGATTGCTTCTTTACTTTCTTTTCCGATTTTTTAATCGACTCAATGATCTGCTGAAGTTCCATTGCCTTGCCCAGATCACCCTCGATTTTCAGCTTTCCGGTTGTATAAGCAAACACAGAATTCATGGAACCGCTTGCAATCTTCAGAAAATCCTTTCCGGTTGCAATCAGCTTTACATCACGGTCATAGTATTCATATGGCTCTACATACAGCTTGCCATTTCTCAGTTCTACATAAAAAGCACCTTCACCCTCACCGATGATATCAATCTGTACAGCAAGATGCTGCGTAAGATGACTTACATCGCTCTTCATGAATTCTGCTTTTGCAGCCTGAAAAATTTCTTCATAGGTCATATTGATTTCCTCGCTTCTGTTGAATTTATGAACACAACGCACCCTTTTGCGTCTGCGCCCGCTTGATTTTTCTGGATGTGGTCTTGTCAAACTCCACATCACGAATCCGGAGCCGGCGGATTGCCTTTGAACCGGAAACCGTCTTATTGATTCGCTGAATCTGTTCCTGACAAAGCTTCTGTACTTCCTCAGCGGACATTGTACCGCACACCTGAGGATTGGGGAAAATCTCTGCTGTAATCATGCCGTCTTCTGCATACACCAGTACTTCTGCCAGCCAATCCAGACCGGAAAACTTGTTTTCCAGTTCTTCAGGAGATACATTTTCGCCATTGCTCAGAATAATCAGATTCTTTTTCCGTCCGGTAATATATACACGGTTCTTATCATCTACATAACCCAGATCACCGGTTTTGAGCCAGCCATCCTCTGTCAGAACCGCAGCAGTTGCTTCCGGATCCTTATAATATCCCATCATAACTGAGGGGCTTTTTACCCAGATTTCACCGTCTACTGTTTTGATTGTACAGCCATTGACAAGGAGACCTACATCACCATCGCTGTCATAATCCAGTATACCCGTAGAGATTCGGGGTGAACATTCCGTCATACCATAACCCTGTGCAATGGGAATACCTAAAGAAGCATATGCTTCTATCAGACTTGGATTCAGATATGCACCGCCGCTGTAAATACCACGGAGATTCCCACCGAATACGGATCTTGCAATTGCAGCGATCGGTACATCCGGCATAGATGCAGCAGCTGCCTGAATTTTCTTATAGATGGTTTCTGCAATCATGGGTACCAGCAGAACCAGTGTGGGCTGATAAATTTTAAGATTCTGTGCAATATGCATCATGGAATCATTCACACAAACTGTCACGCCATAACGCAGGGACAAAAGGATATCACAGGTAAGGCAATATACATGATGAATGGGCAGTACAGACAGAATCACATCTTCGGTAGAGCTTTCGCCATCCTGACACATGGTATTATCAATCAAATTGCTGTGTGCCAGCATAACACCCTTGCTCTTTCCGGTAGTACCGGAGGTATATACAATCGCTGCACAGGACTTGGGATCAATCGGTTCCCATACATCCAGCGGAGCAGTTTCTTCCAGAATCTGCGGCAGGAAAAATACACCGGTCTGGGCTGCATCCGCCTGCATGGATACATAAGTATGAATTTTCGGACAGTTCTTCTGAATTTCCGGAAGCATCGCTGCATAACGCTGGTCATAGAAAAAGACCTGCGCATCCGAACGCTGCAAATGATCGCATACATCTTCCGGAGAAAGCTGTGCATCCAGCGGAATAATCACATGACCATTGGTGACTGTGCCAAAATAAGCCGTCAGATAAGCGGCACTGGTTGCACCGATTACAGCTGCATGCAGCTTTTCACCCTGCCCCCTGTCCTGCAAAAAAGCTCCCATCTTCTTGCAATTTTCCAGCAGCTGGATAAAAGAAGTTTCCACAATTTCTTTTCCGGCTTTTTCTTTGAGAAACGCTTTTTCACCGTAGCAGACAGCAGCCTGCTCAATCAGATTCTGAAGATTTTTTACCTTTGCCTTTTCCATATATGATATACTCCTTCTTACTGCTTCTGCAAATTTTCCAGATAGCAGATGGCATCACCCACTGTGTTCAGTTCCAGAATATCCTGCTCATCCACGGTTACACCCAGCAGTTCTTCCACTTCCCCTAAAAAGCTCATAAAATCATAAGAGTTAAAATGCAGATCCTCTATGAATCTTGCATCCAGCGTAATTTCTTCCGGCTCTGCCTCTACATATTCGCAAATAATCGGTTTCAGCTGTTCCAGCATGATAACATCCTCCTAAAATTAAATCATATCCAGAATTTCGCCAATGGTTCGGTTGCTGTTTTCTATACCACGGAAAAGTACACGGCAAAGATAGTAATACAAATACTGCATCTCATAATCCGTTACTGCATCCTTACGGTATTCAAAATTAAAGCTCAGACCGCCGTCTTCCACTCTATGCATAACGGTCAGATACAACGGCTGTGCAGCCACACCGTTGGTATACCACATGCTCTTATAAGGAATATCCGGAATATTTTTCGCATCCTGTCGAAGTGTCATGGGCTGGTAGGTGAGACTGATGCTCTCATAGCTGGCACCGGGTGTAAGCTTCCAATGACGGTTCCGCTGATAAGTATGGGCAATCGGATCATAATTCGCATGACGGAAAAGCTGATTCTGTGCCTCCTGCATCGCTCTGAGCCCATCCATAAAGGTCATTTCAGGCTCCATAATTGTACGAAGCGGGAAAAAGTGAATTCTTGTACCGCCGCTGCGCTTTTCAAGAAGGGTACCTCTTCTTGCCACACAGCTCTTTATAGAAATATCCTTTTCGTTATTATTGAACTTCGAAAGCACCGTGCGCAGTCCCATCAGAAGCAGGCAGACCATAGGAACACGATTTTCCTGACAGAATTTCATCAGACGATCAGAGGGATCCTTTTCCAGCTGATAGACAGAAATAGAAGCCTCCGGACTGATGGATGTAACCTTTGCAAATCTCTGCTCCGGATTGTTATTTTCTCTTCTCTGTGTAATCAGTCTGCCCATACCGTTAAAGTCGGCATACATCGGTTCGCTCTTCTCAATTTCTTTCTTCCAGTAAGCCATATCTTTCAGCTGTGCAGCAGAACCTGCCTCATAAGCAAGATCCTTCTCCAGTGCCTTGATATAAGACTGCATGGGCTTCGGATAATCAATCCCATACTGCTTGGAACAGTAAATTTCAAGAACATCACTCAAGAATGCAATAATGGAACTGGAATCCATGGTCATATGGTCCACCTTGAAATAGACACCATTATAGCCATTCGGCAGCTTAATCATGACGATCTGACTCATAGGAGAGTGAAAACGCTTGAACGGAATTGCTGTCCACTTGCGCATCTCATCATGTGCAGCTTCTTCCCGCCAATTGGAAAAATCCCGAAGCTCAATATCACGTTCTTCAAAGGGTACCAGATACTGATACACCGTGTCATCCGTATCCTTCAGAAAACGCAGACGCATGGATTCAAACCGCTGATAGGATTCATAAATGGCTTCCTTCAGCAGAGAAAAATCCACTTCCATCTTTACATAGAATCCAGTACCAATATTCAGAAGCTGATGGTACGGGCAATGCATGGTAGAATAATTGTGAATCCGCTGTGCTGCTGTCAGCGGATAACACTGAAGCGTAACCCCATTGACTTGAAATTCTTTCATGACATTTCCTCTTTCTCTATTTTACAGGCATCCACTTTTGTACAAATTCGGATACCGCCTTTTCATATTCCGTCTGATTTTCATAATAGCTTGCACCATGTCCTGCATTGTCAACCAACAGCAGCTGCTTCGGTGCCCGGCAGACCTCATAATTCTTCTGGCTCATCCAGGTAGGAACAAATTTGTCTTCCTTTCCGTGAATCAGCAGAACCGGACAATGGGTCTGCTGCAAAGCAGTTAGTGTAGAATAATCCTGAAATCCATAGCCTGCTTTCTTTTTACAGAAGCAGTCACAGATATTCATGACAGGAAACGGCGGAAGCTTATAGTCACGTTTTAAAATATGGGAAAAAACATCATAAGGCGAAGTAAAAGCACAGTCTGCAACAGCACCTTTTACGGCAGATGGAAGCTCCGGCAGACCAAGGGTCATGAGCGCTGTGGTAGCACCCATAGAAACACCGTAAAGAAGAATTTCCAGATCTTTCCCGAACCGGTTCAAAGCATATCGAATCCATGCAAGACAGTCATATCGGTCAAGAATGCCGAACCCTACATAATCGCCTTCGCTTTCGCCGTGGGCACGATGATCCACAATCAGACAATTAAATCCCATCTTCTGAAAAAAAGGTGCCAACGAACAAAAATTGCTCAATCCATTGCTGGTATAACCGTGCAAGCCAATGACCAGACGCTTTCCCGGCTGCTCTGACGGAAGATAATGACCATGAAGATGAATACCATCCCGTGCCTGAATCGTAACGGGTTCCAATGGCTGCTGCAAAAGCCATTCCTTACTGGGATGAATGATTTTCTTATATTCCTCCCATTTCTGCATATCCGCCATTTCGTTCAGATCAACCCGCAGTTCATTCTGCCGTGGGATCACACTTCGAAATAATTTAACTGCACCTCCAAAAGATGCGGCTGCTCCCACTGCGGCTACGCCGCCAACGACTGCACCCAATATGCCTGCTGTTCCCATAATGATCATCACACTCTTTCTGTTTCGACCAGCAGTCGAATTTGTTATTTTTATTTTATCACGTTTTCGACCATCGGTCAAGTCGTTTGAAAAAGATTCACTTGCCAAACGCCAAATTTTGTGATATAATGAAAAAAATAAAACGAAGGGCACCCATTCTCTATGGAAAATGATAAGAAAACACGCATTTTAGATGCAATGGAACAATTGATGTGCATCATGCCAAATCAGGAAATTTCGGTCAATTTAATTGCCGAAAAGGCAAACATCGGAAAAGGCAGTATCTACTATTACTTTGAAAGCAAAGAGGAGATTCTGTGCGAAGTCGTCATCCGATGCTATCAGAAAGCCATCCATGAATATTTTAGTGTGATTCAAACCGGAACCTCTGCATTGGAAAAAATCAAGGTTTTATTTCACAGCATGATTCAAAAAGAGTTCCATGATCATCAGGTAAATGTAATCCGCACGCTGCATCTTCATGAAAATATGCTGCTGCACAATCAGATGAAAACAGTCGCCATTCAGGAAGTTGCACCCATTATGGAAGAGCTGCTGATACAGGGTACACGGGAAGGCACCTTCCAGACAGAAACACCCAAGGAAAGCGCAGAAATTATTGTGGCTGTGCTGACACTTTTTCTGGACAATACAGTATTTCCTTCTGATGATGAAGGCATGCTGCGAAAACTAAAGGTTTTCTCCAATGTTCTGGATACCTGTCTGCATGCCGCACCGGGCAGCTTTGACTTTTTGTGGCAGTCCCGGGAACAAGTATAAAGCCATCAGAGTATGTGAAGGAGGATTTTCCTATGAATGGCTGGAGGCATCTTTGGACAGTACTTACGGCAGGTACTGTCACCTTGACCGGTACACAGGTATATGCCGATGCATCAGAAATTTATGAAAAAAATATTTCATCTTACGGACAGACAGCCGTATATACGACAGAAAATATAAACGGCACATGGGACGGCGATCTGCACCACTCTGTATCCTGGATTACAGAAGAGGAGGCATCCTCCTTTGCAGATGTGCTGCTGGTAACAGCTTCCTCGGAAACCGGTTCCGGATATATGTATGATATGCTGGAGACAGATGAAGAACGTACATTTTATGACAGACTGCTGGCATGCTGCAATACTGTAGACGATTCTTCCGATACATATACCACAACCCCTTTTGCAAAATTTTATGATCTCATTGACTATGAACGTGCACAGGAGGTCGCATGGATTTTTCATTATGACCATCCGGAATTTTTCTGGATGGAATCCCATATGTGTATTTCGTCCTACAGCGGAATTTCATTTTATGTATATGAGGATTTTCAGGACGGAAGCGACCGGCTGGATGCAAAAGAGAAGATTTCCGCAGTAACAGATGATTACATCTCCGGAGCCTGTGCATACGCTACAGAATACGAAAGGGTATCCTATCTGTACCGCACACTGAGAGATAATGTATCCTATCAAAGCGGCAGCCTTGACCAGTCTGTTGCTTCCACATTTTTAGAGGGTAAAACCGTTTGTGCAGGATACAGCAAGGCATATACACTTTTATGCAGTGCTGTAGGCATAGAAGTTGTTACACTGGTAGGATACAATCATGGATGGAATGCAGTAAAGCTTTCCGGAAACTGGTATCTGGTGGATGCAACCAATGGATATTTTCTGCTTTCCGATGAGGAAATGCATGCGGCAGATCTGGCATCCGGCAGAAAGTTTTCCATGACCGTTACAAATACCAACGGACAAACAGAAACTTTCACTTTTTACATGCATGACATAGACCGACTGGATTATCCGTTCTATTACAATCAGTTTCCCCAGTGTACAGAATCCTACGCAGAGGGCGTCGGAAATACGCCTGTAACGACCTCTGTCACAACAAGTACAACAACAACAACTACTACTACAACTACTACTGTCACAACCACAACCACTGTATCCCCCACAAAAGAGCTGATGCTGGGCGATCTGAACGGTGATTCAAGCATAGATGTACAAGATGCCAGTCTGGTATTAAACTACTATGCGCAGCTCGCTGCCGGAAATCATCCGGATATTCCTCAGAATCAGCAGACAGCCGGTGATATCGATGGTGATGCAGATATGGACATAGAAGATGCTTCATTTATTCTCAGCTACTACGCAAAAAAAGCAGCCGGTATTTCTGTAACATGGGAAGCACTGCTTTCCGAAGCGGAATAATCCCTGTACATAATCCACAAACCACAAAAAGGGGCTGTTGCAAAGCTTACATTCGCAACAGCCTCTTTACCATTTTCATTTATATCGCCCCTTGAAAGGGGGCTTCTTTTGCTTGAAATGATGAAAAAGTATAAATGGGGATCGTAGGGCGGTCGAGCTGGCAGCATCATGATGGATCTTTGGGTTCATAAAATGCTACAAATTTCAACAGCATCTCATACCGCTCCTTTGCATCCTTTTGTGCCTGTGCAAACAATCTGTCCGCTTTTTCCGGATCCATATGCTTCAATACAGTAAAACGTGTCTCCCCTGATAAAAAAGCTTCATAATCAAGCACCGGTTCCTTACTGTCCAGCAGAAAAGGATTCTTTCCCTGTTCTCTGAGTGCCGGATTGTAACGGAACAAATGCCAGTAGCCGCTTTGCACCGCCTTTGCTTCCTCATGCTGGGAGCATCCCATACCCCCTTGAATACCGTGACTGATACAGGGGGCATAGGCAATAATCAGAGAGGGCCCGTGATAGCGTTCTGCTTCCAGCAGTGCTTTCAAAGTCTGATTATAATCTGCACCCATTGCAATCTGTGCTACATATACATTTTCATACGTCATCATCATCGCAGCCAGATTCTTTTTACGGGTTTGTTTACCGCCGGAAGCAAATTTTGCAAAAGAACCGGCAGGCGTTGCCTTCGATGCCTGCCCGCCCGTATTGGAGTATACCTCTGTGTCCAAAATCAGAATGTTTATATCCTGTCCGCTGGCAAGAACATGATCCAGTCCGCCAAAGCCAATATCATAGGCAAAACCATCGCCGCCAAAGACCCACTGGGATTTCTTGGAAAAATCATCGTGATGCAGCAGCAGATCCGCTATCTGTGAACGAACGGTTTCAGGTGCTTTCTCCTGTTCCATTTTCTCAAGTGCAGCACGTAATTCATCCGCCAGCTGTTCACTGGCATCGGTGTTCAGATCGCCATCATCCAATGTTTCCAGCCATTTCCGAGCTGCTGACAGCAAATCCGGAAATTGCACCATACCTGTCCATGAACGGCAAAGTGCTTCTACCTGTTCTTTTAAGCGGTTCCGGACAGACTGCTGCGCCAACAGCATGCCAAAGCCAAATTCTGCACCATCTTCAAATAAAGAATTTGACCAGGCCGGCCCCTTTCCATCCGGTGTAACTGTATACGCTGCGGATGGAGAGGAATTCGCCCAGATGGAAGAACAACCGGTTGCATTGGCCACATACATTCTCTCTCCGAACAGCTGCGTAACCAGCTTGACATAGGATGTCTCTCCGCATCCGGCACAGGCTCCATGAAACTCCAGCAGCGGTCTGCGGAGCTGACTGCCTTTTACCGTGTTTTTCTTGAATTTTTCCAGTACCTCAGTTTTTTCCGGCAAGGACTTGCCATAGTCAAAATATTGCTGACGCTCTTCCTTTTTATGAATGGGCGTCATTTCTAATGCCTTTTTTCCCTGCTTTCCGGGACAAACACCTGCACAGGATCCGCAGCCGGTACAGTCTACTTCAGAAATAACCATGGAAACATTCAGATGCAATAGCCCTGTAAGCGGCAGGGACGCCATGCCCTCCGGTGCAGCATGCTTTTCCTCATCCGTCATAACCGCCGGTCTTATTACAGCATGAGGACACACGTAGGAACAGCGATTACACTGAATACAATTTTCAGGAATCCATACAGGAATCTCCGTAGCCACATTTCTTCTTTCATGGGCAGCAGCACCGGGCGGAAAAGCACCATCCGCATAGGGCAGAAATGCAGATACGGGAAGTGAATTTCCATCCTGACGAGTTATGGGCTTTTGCAGGTGCAGCACATAGTCCAGTGTCTCAGGCCGATCCGGCAGGATTTTCACATCCAGCGGTTCATCCTCTGCCTGAAGCCATTCATCAGAATAGTGAACCGCCCGTACATCCGAAATGCCCCTGTCAATTGCCGTAAAATTCATCTGTACAATTCTATCGCCTTTTTTGCGGTAACTGATTTCCGCAGCCTCCTTCATCAGACGAGATGCCTTTCCTATAGGAAGAATGCCGGTTACTTTAAAAAATGCCGCCTGCAAAATTGTACTGATTTTATTGTTCAATCCGATTTCCTTGCCAATGCGAATAGCATCTATGATATACAAACGAATTTTATGCGCTGCAATATAGCGTTTGACCTGACCGGGCAAATATGCATCCAGCTCCTGTTCCTTCCAGTAACAGTTCAGTAAAAACGCCCCGCCGTCCTTGACTTCCTGCACCATCCGAAATTTGTGCAGATAGACTGGATTGTGGCAGGCTGCAAAATCGGCTTTCTGTATCAGATAGGGTGCATGAATTGGGCTATCGCCAAAGCGGAGATGGGAAATGGTAAGCCCACGGGATTTTTTTGAATCATATTCAAAATATGCCTGAACCTGCATGGCTGTATGGTTCCCGATAATTTTTATAGTGGATTTATTGGCACTGACTGTTCCGTCACCCCCAAGCCCCCAGAATTTACAGTTGTAAATATCATCCGGAAGCGGATCCATTGGCTGGGTTACCGGAAGTGAAAGACCCGTTACATCATCCAGAATGCCAATGGTAAAGCGTTTTTTGCTGGTATTTTTCAGTACGGATAAAATCTGAGCCGGTGTGGTATCCTTTGAGCTTAAACCATAACGTCCGGAAAAGACAGGAATCTGCTGAAAGGAACTGCCTTTCAATGCAGCAACTACATCCAGATAAAGAGGTTCTCCCACAGAACCGGGTTCCTTGGTACGATCCAGAACAGTGATCTGGCAAACACTTTCCGGCAGGGCTTTCAAAAAATGGGAAACGCTGAATGGGCGATACAGCCGTACCTTCATCAGACCATACTGACCTCCGGCAGCATTCACTGCATACACAGTCTGTTCTATGGTTTCACATACAGAACCCATGGCTACAACGACATGCTTTGCATCGGGTGCACCGCAATAATCAAAAAGCTGATAATGGGTGCCCAGCTTTTTATTGATCTGCTGCATCTTGCTTTCTACGATAGCAGGAAGCTGATGATAGTAAGAATTACAGGCTTCCCGGTTCTGGAAAAAGATATCCGGATTCTGAGCAGAACCCATGATTCTGGCATGATAAGGATGCAAGGAACGCAGCCGAAAATTTTGTAAGGCATCCCAATCCATCAGTTCCTTCAGAGAATCATAATCCCAGACTTCGATTTTCTGCATCTCATGAGAAGTACGAAAGCCATCAAAAAAATGAATAAAGGGAACACGTCCTTCCAGTGCTGCCAGATGGGCAACCGGAGATAAGTCCATTACCTCCTGAACACTGCATGTGGACAGAAAGGCTGCACCAGTCTGACGGCAGGAATAAATATCCGAATGATCTCCAAAAATAGACAATGCATGGGTTGCAACCGTTCTGGCAGCTACATGAAATACGCCCGGCAACAGTTCTCCGGCAATACGATAAAGGTTGGGAATCATCAGCAGCAAGCCCTGTGAAGATGTAAAGGTCGTTGTCAATGCACCGGCAGTCAATGCCCCATGCACAGCACCGGCTGCACCCGCTTCTGACTGCATTTCCGTCACCTTTACCGGCTGACCCAATAAATTTTTTCTGCCCTCCAAAGCCCACTCATCTGTATATTCCGCCATCGTAGAAGAAGGTGTAATGGGATAAATGGCAGCAACTTCTGTATAGGCATAAGCAACATGAGCGGCAGCTTGATTGCCGTCCATTGTTTTCATCTCACGTTTCATAAAATACCCTTTCTGTATCATACGAATTTATTGCCTATTATGCACAGCTTTTGCGCATAAAATACATGAAGTGAGTATGATTTGCAGGGCAGCAGCTTTCATCATTGGATCAAGGGGGTTCGCCGTCTGCGGACGGCGACCAAGACGCTATGCTGGGCCGAAAAAAATTCTTATCTAAGCAGAAAAGCATCCTGCGCAAAAAGCGCAGGATGCTTTCTCATTTCAGAAACAAATTAGAAATACAGTGTAATAGACTTCAATTCAATTGTACCCCAGTAGCGGAACAATGTCAGCTTATTCTGCGGATTATCCACTGTAAATTCAATGGTATTATCCTCTGTAATATCCGCATGACTAAAGGAATTCTGTACAGTCCAGTTACCCAGAACCAGTGCACCGCCGAATCCGTATCCAACATCGCCTTCCCATTCGATAACAATCTTAGAAATCGAATTGTAATCGTATGCTTCCAGCGAATAGGACTCGCCCAGTACAACATCTGTCAAAACAACTGTATTTTCATCTGCTGCCGGAGTGGTTGTGGTCGTTGCAGGTGCAGGTGTCGTAGTAGCTGCGGTGGTTGTGGAAGTCGTTGTCGTAATTGTAGGCTCAGGCGTTGTTGTAGTAGTTGTTGTGGTTGTTGTTGTGGTTGTCGGTTTCGGAGTGGTTGTTGTGGTTGTCGTTGTCGTTGTAGTAGTTGTTGTTGTGGTTGTTGTTGTCGTTGTCGTGGTGGTAGGCTCCGGAGTAGTCGTAGTAGTTGTTGTCGTTGTCGTGGTAGGCTCCGGTGTTGTAGTGGTAGTTTCTACAGTCGTTG